>JBCCLV010000066.1:0-21831 GCA_039026695.1 Bacteroidota bacterium | reverse complement strand
CTACTATTAGACAGTATTGCAATATTCTGCTTTTGACCTTCTCTGGTCTTTATACGTTCATTTAGATGATTAGACTACACTAAAACGCTTTACAACTATATTGCCGCTGCAACATTCTTTCAACGAAAAATTACGATAAACCTTTCTTTGCAGCTTCTAACATTAGGATGGAACTATTCGAATAAATGATGTCTGCGGGTCTTTTCCTTGCCGATGTTTATCATACATAACCTCATTATTCATAACGCAGCTTATCGGATGGGTTTGCTTTAGTGACTTTAGATGTTTGTCCATAGATAGATACCGCACCTACCAGAAATAGAAAGCCAACGCTCATCAATATATCCCAAGGACTCAATCCTGTGTCGTATTTGATCAAAAATTTAAGAAAGATCTTATCATAGAAGACATATGAAAAGGGGACTGCCAAAAGTGTGGATAGTCCTATCAGCTTCAAGAAGTCTTTCGTGAGCATATAGTAAAGGCTCACGTTCGTCGCACCCATAATTTTTCTCACTGCTATCTCTTTCGTTCGATTTTCCGTGGAGAAAGAGATCATACCTAGCAGACCCATGCAGGATATGCTGATGGCAAGGATACTCAGTACACTGAAAAACTTGATTTGCGCCAACATAAAGGAATACGCATCCTCGATTTCATCATTCAGAAAAGTGGCATTAAAGACCCTACTCTCGTCTATCTGATTCCATATTTCATCCAATTCAGCCATAGTTCTCTTCATGTTTGAAGAGTTTACTGAAAGCAAAGCAAAATGGCTGTCTGCTAAAGAGTAGCGGAATACCAATGGACTGATGAGCTCTGTTACCGGCTCAAAATTGAAGTCTTTGAGGATTCCAACAATCCTGCATTTTGTTCCATCTTCCAGGGTAAATCTCAATGAATCTTGTTGTTTGTTGAGTACCCTCACCGAGCGCATATATTCTTGATTTACCAGAACAAATTGTTCGCTTAAGTTAGATTGTCTCATCTCCTTGCCATCACCCCAAACGAACTGCATATCCATTTGCTCGACATAGTCATCACCGATGAAAATCTGCATAAGCGCCAAAGTGTCTATCTCATTGGGAGTGCTCAGTACACTTGTTTCGGACCTTAGTCCGGGGATGTGTGACGTTGCGGTAGCACTTAAGATGTCCTGATGCTTGCTTACTTCATTCAATAACACCCGTTTATTCATTCCATTGAAAGGAATACACAAAGTATTGGCAGATTTAAATCCATAGTTGTTATTCAGGATGAATGTGTATTGTTTGCCAATAGCAGCAACACCAATGAGCAGTACCAAGGACATAAAAAACTGAAATACAAACAGTCCTTTTTTATACTTCGTAACGCCATTTGCTTGGTTCAGCACATCACCTTTCAGGGTCTGTGTAGGATTGAGACGGGAAAAGTGTATGGCAGGAAAAATCCCTGCAAAAAGCCCTACCAAAACAGCAAAGCAGATAAAGGTGATAACCTGGTAGCTATTCACGTCTGTGTCTACGACATCCGTAAAGTAAACCATCTCCATAAACGCCTCCTTCAGCGGGATCATAATTACGAATGACAAGATCAGCGCAAGCAACGTCATGAGTATCGTTTCTACCACAAATTGCGTTCGAATTTGTCCTTTTCTTACTCCCATGACTTTTCTGATCCCGATTTCTTTTGCACGCCTTAAGGATCTGGCGATAGAAAGATTCGTATAGTTAAAAATGGCAGGTAGTAAAATGAGTAAGCCAATTACAATGAAAAAAACAAGAGCGGCCTGATCCCAACCTACTCCAAGACTGTTGCTTATATACCATTTGTGAGGTACAATTTCTGAAATGTTTGTATGCATCATTGTCACCTTGCGATCGGTGAAGGCAAGGGATGCCACTTGGGAAGTTTCTAGTAGCGCTTTTTCAAGTTGCTCTTGAGAGCTACCTTCCTGAAGAAGTACATAAGTGTAGTGGTCTCTGTAGTATTCCCAATCGTTCTTTAAATCTATTTGGGACATCTTCTCAAAGGTTGAGTAGGAGACAAGTAAATCAAAATAGAAATGGGTTTGGTGTAGGTCATCCATAACGCCTGTTACCGTAAGTCTTCCTAGTTCAGATTCAATTGTTTCTCCCAGAGGGTTTTTGTCACGGAATAGTTTTCTGGCTGTTCTTTTAGTTAGCACCACACTCATCGGATCGCGTAAAGCTGTTTTTTTATTTCCCTGAAGCATCTGAAAAGTGAAAACTTCAAAAAAGTGCTCTCCGGCATAGTATCCGTTCAATTCCATCTCCTGCCCATGGTGATCAATCTTTGGGTCTAAACCTGACCTGATATCCACTACTTTTTCAATGAAAGGATAGTTTACATCTAGGTAGTGACTGCTTGCATGAAAAGTGGAGCTAAAGGTCGCTTTCTGGTCCTGCTCTTCGATGCGGGTATTTACTTGGAACAGGCGTGTCTTCTTTTCGTGAAATTCATCAATCTGGTAAACAGATACAGAAACCGTCAAAGCGATGAGACTGATACTCATTCCCAGTGCAAGGCCAAACACATTGAGGACGGTGAAAAGTTTGTATCGGGCAAAGTTTCGGATTGAGATTTTTAAGTAGTTCTTAAATACGGCGGCTATATTTGAGCTGTAATAGGATGAATAGGAAGCTTGACTTTTTCTCCTTATGAGCGCGTAGGAGCGAAGCAAGGAAAAGGTGTGTTTCCAGCATCGAAGCTTGGCAATGAATCTGCCATACTTTTTCTCGTCTTGCTTAAAAAGTTCCGACAAGTCACCCTTTAAGTCTTCCAAATCTGCATTTCCGCCAAAAAAGTCGAGTAGACGATTGGCAAGTCTGAGGATTTTGTTCATTTGAGTGATAAGCTTATTTTGGAACCAGCCCAAAGTTCATCTCGCAAATCCTTCATCTTATTAAGCTCTACAACTGCGGTACTGGTAAGTACAAAATGGCGCTTTCTCCTTCCGCCTCGTTCACTGGTAGGCTCACCCATGTACGAATCTAAGTATCCTTTTTCCTCCAGTCTGGTAAGCGTGGAGTGCAAAGCCCCAATGCTCAGCCTTCTTTTGGCCCGTTCTGATATGTCATTCAGAATACTTAAGCCATAAGCATCAGTGCCCAAATTTGCGACCGTCAAGAGTACGAGCTCTTCAAATTCACCGAGGTATCCTTTCATTACTTTTTACTTTTAAGAACAAATATATGTGGGTGCTTTTTATTTCTTTCTGTTTTTAAGAAAAAATTAAAACAAGACCATCTAGTTCCTTCCGCAAAGACACCTTTTTTGAGAATTTGGAGAACACGTAAATTTGCATTTGTGTTAATGTATCAACCGAGGCTGTGAACCCGGCGAAATACAATCCAGATGAGTAAAAAAGGCAGAATTTTAGTTGCCATGAGCGGGGGAATCGATAGCTCGTTGGCGGCAGTCCTTCTTCATGAAGAAGGGTATGAGGTGATTGGGATGACCATGAAGACCTGGGACTACCAAAATTCAGGGGGTAGTAGTAAAGAAACTGGTTGCTGTAGTTTGGACAGTATCAATGATGCCCGAAATATTGCTGTAAGCCTTGGGTTTCCCCATTACATTATAGATATCCGCAATGAATTTGGGGATGCAGTCATCGACTATTTTACTGACGAATACGTGGCTGGGAGAACACCTAATCCGTGTGTCATGTGCAACACACACATCAAGTGGGACGCACTGTTGCGCAGAGCAGATAAACTTGATTGTGAGTTTATCGCTACAGGACACTATGCCAACATTCGTGAGGAAAATGAGCGGTTCATTGTATCTCGCGGAATTGATGGGTACAAAGACCAATCCTATGCACTGTGGGGAATTTCTCAGAATAGCTTAAGTCGTACCAAATACCCGTTGGGTCACCTTAAAAAGACCGAAATTTATGACATGGCCAAAGACCGAGGCTTCATGGAGCTGGTGACCAAATCTGAGTCTTACGAAATCTGTTTTGTACCCGATAATGATTATCGGGGGTTCCTCAAGAGGAGAGTGCCAGAGCTGCAAACCACAGTGTCCGGTGGAGATTTTGTGCTGGAAGAAACAGGAGAAGTTATTGGAACGCATGAGGGGTATCCTTTCTACACAGTAGGTCAAAGAAAGGGTCTCGGTATCGCTTTAGGTTACCCTGTATATGTCACTGAAATACAGAAAGATAAAAATAAAGTTTTGCTTGGCACTTTTGACGAGTTAAGTCGCAATGGCATGTATGTGAATCAACTAAACATGCAGAAGTATGCTTCTATCGAAGGAGCCAGAAAAGATACAATTACCAAAGTGCGGTATAATGATGCTGGCACACCCGCAGTGATAGAGCAAGTGGGAGATACCATGAAGGTTTATTTTGGCAAAGGAGTCAGTGCAATTGCCCCGGGTCAAGCGGCTGTATTTTATGAAGGAGACGATGTGATTGGAGGCGGTTGGATACGGTCAAGTTTTCACCAAAGTTCGCAGAATTGAAAAAGTATTTCTTTCTGGTGCTCTTGGTGTGGCTCGCGGGATGCAATGAGTCAGTGGAAGCTGACCCAAATGACTTGGGTTTTGACTTTTATCCAACGCTAGTAAATCAGTATAGAATTTATGAAGTTGAGGAGATCAATTTTAGAATCACGGGTTTCGATACCGCTAACTATCAACTTAGGGAAACGATTTTCGATTCCCTGGTTTCGCTAGATCAAGTCACCTATTTGATCAGGCGAGACAAGAGGGACAATGCTTTAGAGGAATGGCGGAGTGATTCGATTTGGACCGTGACACCTACGGAAAGATTTGTGGCGGTAGCAGAAAACAACATTCAATTTCTTAAACTCACTTTTCCGGTAAGGCCGGGAATATCTTGGAATGGCAATAGTTTAAACGCCAGAGGGCTCCAGACTTACTTTTACGAAGAAGTTTCCACCAGCACTTTCGAGGAAGCACCCTTATCAGACCAAATCAGGCTGATAATCGAAGATATCCCTGAAAGCAGCGTAGGAGTTGATTTGCGATCAGAAATTTATGTGCGTGGAATTGGACTGGTGGAAAAGGATTACCTCACGCAAGTGAAGTGTACAGCGGGAAGTTGTGGAGCTGACCTGGGGAAAGTACAAGGAGGAAGGCTGCTGAAGCAAAATTTAATTGAATACGGAATTCTAGATGAGCCCTTGTAAGCCATGAGAAAAATAGTTAGAGGTCTTTTGTTCACGTTATTTCTAGGAAGTTCACTTCATTCTGTTTTAGGCCAATCGCTGAACCGATATTTTGTCTACTTCTCAGATAAAAACGCTTCTCAACAAACTTTTTCTCTCGGGCAACCATCTGATTTTTTATCGCAGAAGGCGCTGGACAGAAGGAGCAAGGAGTCCATTGTTTTAGATTCGACAGATCTGCCGGTAAGTCAGCAGTACATTGATGCATTAAAAGATCAGAATTTTTCTGTTTTTTTTAGTTCGAATTGGTTTAATGGCGTGCTGCTCCAAGCCTCGGAGATTCAAGCCGATGGACTTAATGATTTAGACTTTGTAGACAGTGTGCGGTTGGTTGCCAAAGGGTCTCGACTAGTTGAAAACCCACAAATCCCCAATGCGCCCGAGAGCTTTGAGTCGCCGAAAGAAGTTTACGGTGATACTGAAATCCAGCTTAAAATGCTGGGTGCTGAGCTGATGCATCAAGACGGAATTAAAGGCAATGGAACGTTATTAGCAGTTTTCGACAATGGATTCACCGGAGTAAATCGATACAGTCCTTTTGAACAATTGTGGAACAAGGACCAGATCAAATACACCAAAGACTTTGTAGAGAATTCAGGAGACGTATTTCAGTTTGGCAGCCATGGCACCTCAGTGCTATCGACGATCGGGGCGTCTTTTTCAAATGATACGATGCAATACAATGGCATTGCTACTGAGTCCGATTTCGTGCTTTGTGTCACTGAGGATAATCAGGGTGAAAACACCATCGAGGAATATAATTGGGTCTTTGCCGCTGAATATGCGGATAGTCTCGGAGTGGATATCATTAACAGCAGCTTAGGATACAGAACTTTTGATATCGATGAACATGATTATACCACTGATGATCTGGATGGCAATACGTCAATCATTACTAAAGCCGCTGAACTGGCTGCTAGAAAGGGTATTGTAGTTGTAACCAGCGCTGGCAACTCAGGCCGCAGGGTTTCGCCACAAAATCTAATTAGCCATCCTGGGGATGCGGATAGCATACTAGTGGTCGGTAGTGTAGATCCCAACTTCCAGCGGTCGGACTTCAGCTCGGTAGGACCTACTACAGACGGAAGGATCAAGCCAGATGTCTGTGCTTTTGGAAACGGGACAGCTTTGGTTCGGGGCAATGGAGATATAGAACGCGGCGGTGGAACAAGTTTCGCAGCCCCGCTAATTGCCGGATTTGCGGCTGGTATTTTGCAGGCGAATCCAGGGTGGGGAAGTCAGCAGTTGATCAGTGCCATTAAGAATTCGGGTCATAACTCGAACCCTAATTCACAAATCGGACATGGAGTTCCCAATTATACCTATGCAGTGAATGGGAGTATACGGGTTTTACAAATTGATGATATTCTCGCCCAGAAGGTGACCGTTTATCCAAATCCTTTTAGCGGAAATGAGCTCAAAATTCGCAGCAAGAGTTCCTTAAAGTCTAAGCTTCAGGTAGAGGTCATGGATTCGAATGGTCAGGTCTTGTACCGTGAGGAGTACGGTAAGAAGGAGTTGAAAAACGAATTAGTACTTAAGCTGGATAGCGTACAGCCAGGTTTATATTATCTCATCCTTCAAACCAAGGAAAGTCGCAATGTGGTGAAGTTGATCAATTTCTGATTTTGTTTGTATTGTCCTGTCTCAAGAAGTATCGAAAACGCTACTATCGTTTCTATCACGACCAATTTTAGCTTTAATCGCTAATTTGCCAGCTATTCACATTGTAATATGGCTCATAGACTGATCGCACCCTCCTTTCTTGCTGCCGATTTTGGGAACATCGAGCGGGAGGTACATATGCTTAATCGAAGTACCGCTGATTTTATTCATATTGATATGATGGACGGAGTGTTTGTCCCAAATATCTCGTTTGGATTTCCGGTGTGCAAAGCGATCAATAAGTACGCAGAGAAGCCACTAGACTTTCACCTAATGATACAGGATCCAAATCCGTACCTTCAAGCTTGCGTCGACACGGGAGCTGAGATCATTACTGTCCACTATGAAACATGCGATCACTTGCACCGCACAGTTTCGCAAATAAAAGAGTTAGGCGCTAAGGCAGGGGTGGTGATCAATCCACACATATCTGTGGAGCATCTTGCAGACATTATCCCTTTCGTGGATCTGGTATTACTAATGTCGGTCAATCCCGGTTTTGGCGGGCAATCTTTCATTGAAAGTACGTATGGTCGTATTCGGCGTTTAAGAAAGATGATCAACAGACTAAATCCAAAAGCACTCATTGAGGTGGATGGTGGCATCTCAGACAAAAACGCTGCGAAATTATTTTCTGCGGGTGCGGATATTCTGGTAGCAGGTAGTTTCGTTTTCAATGCGGACGATCCCGTAAATGCCATAGCGAGTCTTAAAAACGGATGAAGATTTCATGGACTGATTTGATAAGATCAGCGACTTTACTTGGGTTCCTAGTTGGACTTTTATCGGCGAATTTTTTGAGCAAAGCAAGATTGAAAGTTGCAGTGGCCTGGTTAGGTTGTACTTTATTGAGCGTGATTGTCTACGGCCAGTCAGCTTCTATTGAAGGCTTCATAGTCACTGAAGATGGGCAGCCGATTCCCGGAGTAAACATTATTCTGAAAAGCGATCAAACACAAGGTGCTATTTCTGATGCCGAAGGTTACTTTCAGCTAATACTCCCCGAGGGGAAGTACGATCTACTGTTTTCGCACGTTCAGTATGGCTTACATGAGCTAGCGGAAATCCCTACTGGAGTTAGCGATTTCAAAGTCACCATGAAGCTTAAAAGCAACATGCTCGATGAGGTGGAAATAAGAGGAAATAGAGAAGTAGACTCCATAGATCCTGCCACCAAAATTGACGCCAAATCAGCAAAGAATTTACCATCGGCATTTGGAGATTTTAATAAAGTGCTGCTGACACTTCCGGGAGTTTCAGGAAATAACGAACTCTCATCTGCTTACAATGTACGAGGTGGAAATTTTGATGAAAACCTTGTCTATGTGAATGACATACCTGTTTATCGTCCATTTCTTGCCAATGCAGGTAGACAAGAGGGGTTGAGCTTTATCAATCCAGATTTGGTACAGGATATCAATTTCTACGCGGGTGGTTGGGAAGCAAAATATGGTGATAAACTTTCGTCCTCGCTGAACATTGACTACAAGGAACCTGAAACTCTTCAAGGGAATTTGACGATTGGTCTGCTTGGAGGCTCAGCTTTTGTAGGAGATCGAATTTCTAATAAAATTCAGTACCTATTCGGAGCAAGGCACAGCGATTCAAGGTACCTGTTAAACACACTGGAAACTGATGGTCAGTATTTGCCATCTTACAGTGACTTGCAAGGGTTCCTAACCTTCGACCTTTCTGGAAATGGTCAGCAGATCAACAAGACCAAATTAAATTGGCTTTTTGGGTACAGCAGAAATCGCTATCTCACACTACCCATCTCTCAGACCACAGAATTTGGTAGCGTATCTCAAAACCTACGAATTCAAACCGCCTTTGAGGGGAGGGAGGAGTTGGATTATGATACTTATCAAACTGGCTTCAATTTATCGCATAGGTGGTCAGATAGATTTTTAAGTAGGTGGATAAGCTCAGTGGTCTATACCAGCGAACGAGAGAATTATACAGTAGAAGGTGCTTATCGTATCTGCGACATAGACAATAATCCTGGCTCCAACAATTTCAATGACTGTGTGGTCACGAGAGGAGTAGGGACTAACTACTCTAGCGGGAGGAACAGGTTAAAGGCGCTACTGGCAAGTGCGGAGTGGCGCAATGAATATTTGCTATCGGATTGGTCTGTTCTAGAGGCAGGCGCAGGCTTCACCCGAAACCAAATTGATGACGAGATCGATGAATTTGCATTTTTAGACTCTGCAGGTTTTAGCAACTTGAACGAATCCACTTTCAATAGTCTGGATCTCAATGCCAACCAAATCACAGGCTACTTGCAGTCCACCATTTTTTCAAAAGACTCCATGCATGCAGTAAATGTGGGAATAAGGCTGAATTACCTTGACTACAATGGTCAGTTGCTTTTTAGTCCCAGATTCATTTACAGATTTAAGCCAAGGTGGAACCGAGAAACTACTTTCCGGCTTTCTGCAGGCCAGTACAGTCAACCGCCATTCTATAGAGAGCTAAGGGACCGCAGTGGAAACATCAGGTCGAATGTACAGGCCCAAAAATCCAGTCATTTTATAATGGCTATGGAGCGTGTGCTTTCCTGGTGGAATCGGCCGTTTTTATTATCTGTAGAGGGCTATTACAAATCGCTAAATGATGTAATACCTTACGATATAGACAATGTACGTCTGCGTTACTTTGCTGAAAACAATGCGAAAGCAAGGGCTTATGGAATCGATTTTCGAATAAACGGAGAATTCATAAAGGGTACCCAGTCCTGGTTTAGTCTTGGAATTCTACGGACTGAGGAAGACTTGGTAGAGGACCAAAAAGGGTTTATTCGCCGACCCACCGATCAAAATATTAATCTGGCATTTTACTTTGAAGATCATCTACCCAATGACCCAACATTAAGGGTTTATATCAATACCGTTTTTGGTTCTGGTTTCCCTTTGGGCCCACCTAATGACCTGAACGCTCGAAATATTTTCTCCGGCGATGAGTACTATCGAGTTGACTTGGGCATATCCAAGTCTTTTGAGCTGAAAAAGCGAAATTTCCCAAAAATGATTTGGTTGAGGCTAGAGATGCTCAATGCACTGGGCGCTGATAATACCCTTTCTTACTCTTGGATCCAGGACATTACCGGCGCACAGCTTGCAATTCCTAATTCATTATCGGCAAGGTTTTTGAATTTGAAGTTATCGGCAGATTTTTAGCACCTCTGCAAACTATTTTTGTGGTAGCTAAAACACGCCAATAATTTGAAAAGTTATTTTCCTTCTATATTCATAAGTCGTAAATCAGAAAAGATGAATACCAAATCAAAAGCCCAACGAATAAGATCTATCGCATCTATTTCACTATCCATATTAGTATTGATAATATCTGCTTCTTGCAGCAGGCAAGTAACGCGGCTCAATCCTGACCAACAAATAGACCTTAGTGGTCGGTGGAATGATACGGATTCCAAGCTGGTCGCCGAGGAGATGATCAAAGATGTTACCGGCAGACCGTGGCACAACAATTTCAGGATCGAAGAAGGTAAAAAGCCTACCGTAATTGTAGGCTATGTGCAAAACAAAAGCAGTGAGCACATTGAGTCGGAGACGTTTATTAAAGATGTGGAGCGGGAGTTTATTAACTCTGGCTTTGTAAGGGTAGTTTCCAATGCGGACTTTAGAGAAAAATTGAGGGAAGAGCGCGCCGATCAGGGAGAGTTTGCTTCTCCCGAAACGCAAGCAAAGTGGGGAAGAGAGCTAGGGGCTGATTTTATGATGTTTGGGGTCATTACTGCCATTACGGATTCCTACAAAAAAGAGAAAGTTGTTAACTATAAGGTAAATCTTGAATTGAGCAATATCGAATCAAATGAAAAAGTCTGGATCGGAGATAAAGAGATCAAAAAGTACATCAAGAACTAACCATTTCTAAAGGCCTTTTAGAAAGTAAATTCTTACTTGATCTACCAATAATAGCGAGTTGATTTTGGAGTAATTCCACGGATAAGGATATGTTGCATCGCACGCTAGCCATAATATTTCTATTTCTCCTTGCTGTGGGTTGCGGTTCATTTTACGAGCTCAATTATCAATTCAATAAAAGTTTTGAAAATGGTCAGATCCAGCAGGCTGCTTCGTTGCTAGACCAGAATAAGAAAGTAGCCAAAAGCAAAAACCAATTTCTCTATTTCGCCAATCAAGGTATCGTCTCACACCTATTGGGGGAATATCAAGAAAGCAATGAATGGTTGGAAAAGGCTTACATCTTTGGTGAAGACTACCGAAAAAACTATCTCAATTTTGCTGCATCCTACTTTTTGAATCCCAATCTTATTGTTTATGCGGGAGAGGATCACGAGCACCTGATGCTGCTTTACTATAAGGCGCTCAATTTCCTCAAGATGGCGGATTATAATGCAGCATTGGTAGAATGCCGAAGATTGAATCAGCGATTATTTGAGCTTGCTGATAAGTATCGGTCGGAAAGAAAATACCAAAAAGATGCTTTTGTACATAATCTCATGGGGATTATTTATGATGCTGCCAAGGACTACAACAATGCTTTCATTGCCTACCGAAATGCCCTCGATATTTATGAGAATGAGTACAGCGAGATGTTCTCATTGACAGCTCCGCAGCAATTACAACGAGATTTAATACGTACGGGACGTTTAGCAGGGTTTACTCAAGAAATTGATCAATACGAGGCAAAATTTGGACTTCAATATGAACCCTACAGCCCAGCGGGTGGAGACTTAGTATTTTTTTGGCACAATGGGCTTGCTCCCATAAAAGACCAATGGACAGTAAACTTTGTAGTGTCTTCAGGATCTGGTCAAGTTTTTTTTCAGAACGATCAACTAGGTCTCAACTTTCCCTTCAATTATAGTTCAGACGACTATAGCACCGACCTTACAGATCTAAGAGGCTTAAGGGTAGCATTCCCAAAGTATGTAGAGCGGCCTACTTATTTCAATTATGCCGACCTGCGACTCAACAATCGATATTTCCAGCTGGAAAAGGCACAGGACATCAATGCAATTGCCTTCAAGACTTTAAATGAACGTATGTTGGAGGAATTAGGAAAAGGGTTGTTACGGGTGGCACTTAAGAAGGCGGTGGAAAGACAAATCAGAAAGGAGAATGAAACACTTGGCTTTTTGGTGGGCGCACTCAATTTTGCAACAGAACAAGCCGATACCAGAAATTGGCAAACACTCCCACATAGCATACATTATACTCGGATACCTTTGGAAAGAGGTACTAACCAGGTAGAGCTATACACAGACGGACCCAGAGCAGAAAATGCCCAGCAGTTTACATTTGAAGGCCGGGCAGGCATCACACAGTTTCAAACCTATCAATCACTTGAGAGTCAGATAGCTTTTTAAGTGCTTCAATAGTAAGCCTTTTGCTATTTGCTTAAAAGAAATTTAATTTGAAGAAAATTGATAGTAGCCGAGCCATAATAGAATACAATGTTTACAGAGTATGAAATAGAGAGCATGATGGAGTATCCGGAAGTAAAGGATGCAACTGTGGCACTCAAAAAGCAATTTCTAAAAGAAGAAGCGCCTTACCTGGAAATCGATGATGAGGATTTCTTTTCATTGGTAGTTATGGCTCCAACAATAGGAATAGCGATGGCAGATGGCAATATCAGCTTTTTTGAAGAAATGGCGCTAAATAAAAAGGCGCGGAAGCTATCTAAAGGCGGCTACTTCATGAAGAAAGATCCTGTAGTTTACGCCATGAAATATCTCATCAAAAACTACTACAACTGGTCCGACCGATTTTTGGAAGTGTTGAGCATCACGATCAAAACTTCAATAAAACCTGCGGATTTAAACGTAAAAAGCTTTGACGAGAACAAAGGAGTTGATTATGCTGAATACAAAAGAGCAATTCTTGCAGCTCCTTATTTGCTGATTCGTTTTATTTCCAGTTTTTTCCTGGAGAATGATGAAGACATCATTAACAGTAATCACAAAATAGGTAAATCAGAATATCAGCGACTTCTACTCATTGGAGAGAAATTGGAACTCGACAAGATTCCGGTTTTTCAGATGTTTTGCCATACGTTCAAGTAATTGAAACGAATTTTCATCGTTTCGGTATCAATGCACAAAAATCTTTGGATAGCCCTTCTTTTTGTAGTGGCCTTTGGTGCTTGCAAGAAGGACGAGCCAAGTGTAACTACGGATCAAGACCTGCTCATTTCCAATTGGCTTGAGGAAAGAAATCTCACAGCTACCCGTGCTGAAAACGGTATTTACTACTATAGAATAGAAGAAAATGCAGCAGGGGATCAAGTGGGTCAAGGAGGGGACGTCTTGGCCTTTTATTACCAGCTTTTCGATCTTGAGGAAAATTTACTCGCAGGCTTCCAGCGCAGCGATGGTGACTCTCTACTTGCAAAGACTGGTGCCAGCGCCTTTTTTCCCATAGGACTCGATGGCTTGTTTTCGGTAATGCGTGAAGGTGAAAAATATGCATTTTTAATTCCTGCAAGTGCAGGATATGGTGAAGTAGCAAGCTTGAATACGTCGGACGGTAGTAATGTGGTGCGATTGGAAGTTCAGCTAGTGGGGCTATTTTCAGAATCGGATATAGACGCAATTGAGTCTAATCGAATACAAACATTCATTGCGGAAAATGATCTGGATAGCGTGGAGATTTTTGGCTCTGGAATTGCATACCAAGACCTGATTTTAGGGAATGAAGAGCCGGTACAAAATGGAGTTACGCTAGTCGTTAGTTATAGCCTATCACATCTTGACGGTGGCATTATTTTTTCCAATGAAAGCATTACTTATGTTTTGGGTTCAGGTTTCCCATCGCCACTTATTCCTGGACTTGAGTTTGGACTTTCGCTTCTTTCACCGGGTGAAAGAGGATTGATTATCATACCCTCTTCACAAGCATATCGCGAAAGCGCGCAAATCATACCTTCCTCCATTGTTCAAGAGCTTATTGAGAGTGGAATAGTACCTGCTTACGTAGCTGATATAACCCCATATAAAACACTGGTATTTGATGTTACGCGCAATCAATAAATCAGCTTGAAGCCTAATAGACAAATATTGAACCATAGGATCTTCACTAGTGTGATCTTGCTCTTTCTATGGGGAATTCCTGGTAGAGTTAGTGGTCAAGACAATATTTATCAGCGCTACGACATTTACCGAAACCCGATTCGGGTCATCCTGAATATGTTCAGTATCACCGCTACCACGGGTTATGGAGCAACTTTCTATTCGCACGATCTGAATGGTGTATTCTTCTATCAAGATGCTCAAGGGCAGTACATTTTTAATAACAATGTTGAGGGTGTAAGCAGTGCTTTCATTGGGTATAGTGATTGGCTGAATAATCCCTCCGCGGGGCTACAAACTACGATTCAAAGTCCTTTCGACGTGCCATTCGATTATCTTCCTAACCCTGTCAACAATCCTCTACTTACTGATCAAGCTTTTCTGGTTAATACTGATACTACTGATTTTGGATTCAGGGGTACCAGCCATAGCGTCCCTTTGAACGCAATGCTGCACTTCAATTACAAAAAATTCCGCCTGGGTATCGGGTATTCATATGAGCGACAGTTCGTAAGGCCTCTGGAACCAACACAGTTTATGGGTCAAGTAAGGTCTTACCAGCCTAACTTCAAGTCTACAAGATTCACCCGCCTTTACGGAATGGCAGGCTACAAGTTTTATTCATGGTGGTGGTATGATTTTGTTGCTGAAGTAAATGTGGGCAGGATCAATCAGGGACCCAATCAGTTTAACCGTGCTGTAATCAGTAAAGGTCTTTATTACAACTTGGGAGTCAGTATAGAGCACAATTGGTCGGAGTATTTCAGGATTATCCTGAAACCAAGCATTGACTTTAAGTCGTACACTGTAAGTATCCCAGATGGTAGTTCTGTTAGGCATCGACAGCCCACGTTTTTTCTACAGGTAGGTGTGAGCATCAACATTCCTGACATCCGAAGGTCGCCGATGAAAAGTGACCATACGCAGCTCAAACACGTCTACACAGACAGAAAAACTGGCAGGCGAGAGGAGGTTCGCGGACAGCCAATTACCAAAAGGCAAAACCCTAAAATTGGGGAAAATCACCGGAGACCGAACCAGCATATGCCCAGTCGCAAGAATCGTGTGAAGCGTAAAAAACGAAACTAAATTTTGGTAAAAATGCTAACTTGCGGGTAAATCTTGAAAGACCCCAAAACAAGCTAAATGGCAGACGGAGATATCGAAAACCTACCATCCTCAGAAGAGAATATTATCCCGATAAATATTGAAGAAGAAATGAGAGGCGCGTACATCGATTATTCGATGAGCGTTATCATTTCCAGAGCATTGCCTGATGTTCGAGACGGCCTAAAACCTGTTCATCGCCGGATACTTTACGGAATGGATGAGTTAGGTGTAAACTACAATAAGTCGTATAAAAAATGTGCGAGGATTGTAGGGGATGTTCTAGGTAAGTATCATCCACATGGAGACACTGCAGTATATGACACCATGGTACGGATGGCCCAGGAATGGTCCATGCGGTATCCGCTGGTGGATGGGCAGGGAAACTTCGGTTCAGTAGATGGGGATTCGCCTGCCGCAATGAGATATACCGAGGCGAGACTAAGGCGGATTTCTGAAGAGTTGCTCGCCGACATACGTAAAAACACGGTCGATTACGTTCCGAATTACGATGACAGTACTGAAGAGCCCAGTGTCTTACCAGCCAAGATCCCAAACCTCCTGATCAATGGTGCTAGTGGTATAGCAGTGGGAATGGCCACCAATATGGCGCCCCACAACCTTACAGAAGTGGTAAACGGGGTAATTGCCTACATCGATAATAATGATATTTCCATTGCGGATCTGATGGAACATGTAACAGCCCCAGATTTTCCGACGGGTGCCACCATTTATGGTTACCAAGGGGTCCGTGCGGCTTACGAAACGGGCAGGGGCAGGGTTGTTTTGCGGGCAAAAGCTGACTTTGAAACCTTGAAGTCGGGTCGGGAGCAAATAATTGTAACTGAGATTCCTTATCAGGTTAATAAGGCAAGCATGATTGAAAAAACAGCTGCTTTAATCAATGACAAGAAAATAGAGGGAATTTCTGATATAAGAGACGAATCCGATAAGCAAGGAATGAGGGTAGTGTATGACCTGAAAAAGGATGCCATCCCAAACATTGTACTAAACAATCTATACAAGCAAACGCAGCTTCAGTCCTCTTTCAGTGTTAATAACGTCGCCCTGGTAAATGGACGTCCAAAGACGCTAAATCTGAAAGATTTGATCTTCCATTTTGTAAATCACCGACACGAAGTGGTGATTCGCAGGACCCAGTATGAGCTGGATGAGGCAGAGCGCAGGGCGCACATTTTAGAAGGTTATTTAATTGCGCTGGACCATCTTGATGAAGTGATCAACCTCATCAGATCATCCAAAGATCCAGAAGAAGCGAGAGAGGGGCTTATTACAAGATTCGATCTCTCAGAAATACAAGCAAAGGCCATTCTTGATATGCGTCTGCAGCGTCTTACCGGCCTGGAGCGTGATAAGATTCAAAAGGAGTATGAGGAGATTAAGGCCTTGATTGATAAGCTCCGTGAGATTTTGGGAGATGAGTCACTTAGGATGACCATTATCAAAGATGAGCTCAACGAGATGCGAGAGAGATACGGTGATGAGCGCCGGTCAAACATCGAGCATAGTGCAGATGAGTTTACGGCTGAGGACATGATCCCGGACGAGGAAATGGTAATCACTATTTCTCATCAAGGATACATCAAGCGAACCCCTTTAATAGAATACAGAACCCAGGGCAGAGGAGGGGTAGGAAGTAGAGCCGCTACCTCTAAAAATGATGATTTTACTGAACATCTTTTCATAGCATCTGCTCACAATTACCTTTTAATCTTTACAGAATTTGGTAAGGTTTTCTGGATTAAAGTGTGGGAACTACCGGAAGGCAGTAAATCTGCAAAAGGCAGGCCTGTACAGAATCTGATAAACATTGATTCAGAAGATCGGGTGCGTTCCGTAATCAACGTAAAGAATCTGGAGGACCCTGACTATATCAACAACAACTTCTTGGTTATGGGTACCAAGCGAGGAACTATCAAAAAGACCTCACTTGAGGCGTACAGCAGGCCAAGGAAAAATGGAATCAACGCGATCACTATCAACGATGGTGACAAGCTACTCAACGTAAGTCTCACAAATGGAGACAGCCATATTATCATCGCTTGCAACACAGGAAGAGCTATCAATTTCCATGAGTCAGATGTGCGTTCTATGGGACGAATGGCAGCAGGCGTAAGAGGAATGAGCATCTCAGAGCAAGAATATGTGGTTGGTATGGTTTGTGTTGACTATAAAAATCCTCCGAACCTTCTAGTGGTATCGGAACAAGGTTATGGTAAGCGATCAGAGCTGGAAGATTATCGCGTAACTAAGCGAGGAGGCAAGGGTGTAAAAACATTGAATGTCACATCAAAAACGGGTGAACTAGTCGCCATAAAAGATGTGGTAGACGGTGATGAGCTAATGATCATTAACAAATCAGGGATTGCAATTAGAATGTCGGTAGACAACCTAAGGGTGATGGGAAGAGCAACGCAAGGAGTAAAGCTTATCAAATTAAACGAAGGTGATGAGATTTCCGCTGTAGCTAAAATATCCTTGATTGAAGAAGAGATTGAATCTCCAGAAGAAACCCAAAATGATGAACCTAATAAAAACGACAATGACAATAAATAAATTAAAAGCTTGCGCAACGTTCTTATTAGCGATTAGCAGTCTTTTAGGCTATTCGCAGAAAAAGCCGAAGTTAAGCAAAGACACACCTGCGATTGAGGAGGGTGACTATGCAACGGCAAAGATGATTGTAGATGCGGCCATCGAACATGAGAAGACAAAAGATGACCCACAGACTTGGTTTTTGCGAGGACAAGTTTACGGAGCGCTAGATACTGCCAACAATGAGCCAGGTGCACTAGAGGAAGCAATGAAGGCTTTTGATAAGGCTCTGGAGATAGACCCGGAGCAGAAAAAAATCAACTCCTTGGATTTTGCTACAGGATCAGTAGTAAACGTTGATTCGAAAAGAACGGGACTTTATGCACACTATTACAATGCAGCGATTGCGGCTTACAACGAGGAGGATTTTGAAGATGCCTCAAGTAATTTTGAGACCGCATACTTCATCAATCCTTCTGACACCAATGCTATTTTAAACGCTGCATATTCAGCTTCAGCTGCTGGTTTAGAAGAAAAAGCAAATGAGAATTTTAAGCAGGCGCTTGAGGCGGGCTCAATTGACAAGAATATTTTCTTGCAGTTGTACAACTATGCAGTGAAAAACGAAGATATGGAGGGTGCACTTGCATCCATTCAGCGCGGGAGAGAATCCTATCCTGATGATATTGACTTGATGAAGTATGAGGTGAATCTCTTTATTCAAATGGAACGCACTGATGAAGCGCGCAAAGGATTGGAAGAGGCCATAGCTGCTGATCCAAAAAATCCTGACCTACTTTTTGCCTTAGGTGTGCTTAAAGAAGAGACTGGTGAAATGGCAATAGCCGAAGAGTACTACCGCAAAGCAATCGCCGCTGACCCAAATCACTTCAATTCTAATTTCAACCTGGCTGTTTATGTTTTCAATAAAGCCAATGAAATGATGAAAGAGCGAAATGAACTGGGATATCGTGAGGACAAAAAAATCAAAGCGATTACAGCAAAAATTGACGAGCAATTAAAAAATGCACTTCCGCTTTGGGAAAAGCTTTATTCATTAAAAAGCACTGATGAAACCGTGCTCGAAACCCTTAGCTACATCTACACTAACCTTAAAATGAACGACAAGGCCGAGAAGATGGAGGATGAGCTTGATGCGCTCAAAGGGTAAATCGTTTTCGAAAGGCAGTTGGCATATGATATTCATGAGTATCCGCGACTTTTAGGATTGCTCAGATTTTGCTTAACAGGTATTTTTTAAATCTTAGAATTCCACAATAACCAAATTTGGCATGTTTGATAATCTTAGTGTAAAACTTGACAAGGCCTTCAAGACGCTGAAGGGACAGGGCCAGATTACCGAGATCAATATAGCCAGTACAGTCAAGGAAATCAGGCGCGCTCTGATAGACGCTGACGTTAACTATAAAGTCGCTAAAGAGGTAACGGATAAGATAAAGGATGAAGCACTGGGGAGAGATGTGCTTATATCAGTATCTCCGGGTCAGTTGCTTACCAAAATTGTCGCGGAAGAATTGACCAACCTGATGGGACAAACGAATGTTCCTGTGAGTTTGGAAGGGAATCCAAATACGATTCTGATTTCTGGTCTGCAAGGCTCAGGTAAGACCACATTTTCCGGAAAGCTTGCAAACCTGATGAAAAAGCAGGGAAGAACCGTGCTTCTGGCGGCATGCGATATTTACCGGCCAGCTGCAATCGATCAGCTCAAGGTGTTGGGAGAGCAAATTGGAGTAGAGGTCTATGCCGAACCCGAAAACAAAAATGCTATAGAGATTGCATCCAATGCTGTAAGGCACGCAAAAGCCAACGGAAAGAAAACGCTAATCGTAGATACAGCAGGGCGACTGGCTGTAGATGAGGAGATGATGGATGAAATTTCTACCCTGAAATCTTCGCTCAAGCCTGCCGAGACCCTTTTTGTGGTTGATTCAATGACGGGTCAAGATGCGGTAAATACCGCCGCTGCTTTCAACGATCGGCTAGATTTTGACGGAGTGGTGCTTACCAAGCTGGATGGTGATACCCGGGGTGGAGCTGCACTATCTATCCGTAAGCAGGTTACTAAGCCTATCAAGTATATTTCCACAGGTGAAAAGATGGATGCCATAGATCTTTTTCATCCTGACCGTATGGCCAATCGAATCCTGGGCATGGGAGATGTGGTGAGTTTGGTGGAACGTGCTCAACAAGCCTATGACGAAGAAGAGGCACGCCGCATCAACAAAAAGATCCGTAAAAACCAATTTGGGTTCGATGACTTTCTTGCGCAAATGGAGCAGATGAAGAAGATGGGTAGCATGAAAGACCTTATCGGAATGATTCCAGGTGTGGGAAAGGCGATGAAAGATATTGATATTGATGATGATTCTTTAAAGCCAATTGAGGCAATCATCAAATCAATGACACCAAAAGAACGGGTGACCCCTGAGGTACTTAATGGTTCTCGCAAGCAGCGGATTGCAAAAGGTAGTGGCACCAGTGTGCAAGAGGTAAATCAGCTGTTAAAGCAATTTGAGCAGATGCGCAAAATGATGAAGATGATGAATAAATCTGGTGGAAAAAAAGCTCTAGCAAATATGCTTGGTGGTATGGGATAGTGCGAGTTTCTCGCTAAAATTCTCACAACTCTTCTTTTAATCAGCGATCAAATTCAATTGCGCGAGGGCTTCCGACACTTTATTCACTGGTCTCTGACAAACCTTATCGTAGCAGACGTATATGGTGGTCTCATCGTTTAATAAACTCTTTTGGCTAAAAGGATCACTATCTGACAAGGCTTGCGAAGCAGCTATGATTTTGTTTGGTAAATAATAGAGATTGATCTCCGATGCAAACGACTCAGCCTTTGGTCCTACAATAATTATTTCAGCGAAATCATTAGAAAGCTCCATGGCCAATAGTCCCCAGTTACTCATGTATTCAGGTTCTTCCTGCATAACCGCTTTGATAGTGCTCAGCATTGACTTACCTTGATTTACCAGTTCGTCACGGTATAGCAGCTTTCCAAGATGAACCAGATTCCAGGCCATCATGGAATTGGAGGATGGTATTACATTATCAAAAAGCTCTTTTTTTCTTGCAATAAGTGTTTCGGATTGGCCTGAAGAAAAGAAATAAAGATTTTCATCTTGATCAAAAAAATGCGTGTTGGCTCTTGTAACCAGTTGCTTGGCAAGTGCTAAATACTCCTGATTAAATTCAGTTTCATAATACTTGATGAATGACTGGATCACCGCTGCATAGTCTTCAAGGAAACCTTCCATTTCTTTGTCTGGGAATCGACTCAGTACTCCTTCATTGATTAGATGCCTGCTTATGAAATGCGCGTTTTTACGAGCGAGCGCTAGTATGGTGGTATCTTGCGTTGCCTGATAAGCGTCACATAACCCGGAAAGTGTTAGTCCATTCCACCCTGCAATCAACTTGTGATCGAGACCTGGTGGTATTCGTTTCGATCTAGTCTCAAGTGCTAGCTTTTTGAAATGCGAGATCTTTTGATCAAATGCCGCCTCTGTAATCTGAAATTTCTCAATTAGCTGTTTCTTGTTGGTGACTACCCTAAGCACGTTTACGCCTTCCCAATTGCCTTCTTCAGAAATATCAAAGTACTCGCAGATTAGCCTAAGATCCTCATTTTCAAGTAATTCAGTGATCTCATTATAGCTCCATACGTAGAATTTTCCCTCTATTCCCTCGCTATCAGCATCCAGTGCAGAGTAGAACCCTCCGTTGGGGTCTTGCATTTCTCTCTGCAGCCAATTGGCAGTTTCTGAAAGTACGTTTTTGAATTTCGGATTCTTTGTCAGTTTGTAAGCTGATGCATATACACTTAATAGTTGACCATTATCGTAAAGCATCTTTTCGAAATGCGGTACATGCCAAAACTCATCTGTGCTATATCGGGCAAATCCACCTCCTATGTGATCATAAATACCTCCATCAGCAATTTTTTCCAGCGTAAATTCCAGGTGGTTTAAGTTCTCTTCATCAGAAAAGTCAGTAAGAGATGCTAAGTACTCCCATACACTCGGCATGGGGAACTTAGGTGCCCTTTTTAATCCTCCTTCCACAAGATCAAATTGTACCTTTAGCTTTTCATACATGCCATTTATCTCGTCTTCAGTCAGCTGGGAATCCTCATTGGTATGAATCAATTTATACTTTTCATCTACACTGACCTGTAAGTTTTTGGTCAATGAGTCTGCAGATGCATTT
>JBCCLV010000065.1:0-22004 GCA_039026695.1 Bacteroidota bacterium | reverse complement strand
ATTAATGATGACTTAGAGCTAAGTGCACTTTACAATGGAGGCTTTGGCACCAGTATTTACACAGGCGCCCAACGCTACTCTTTGTCCAAGTTCGGCATCCAGCAGGGACGGCTTCAATTGAGAGGCGATAACTTTTTCGTTCGCGCATATGGTACATTTGAAAATTCGGGAGATTCTTACATCACAGAATTTTTAGCCTTGAGAATAAATGAAGAACTAGCTTTCAGCGGCAGTAACAACTATTTTTCTAGCCCTGCTGATTCGCGATATGTGCCTTTAATCCTACCTGGAGATCGAAGTGTGAATAATATCTTTAGCGCCTACTCGCAAGCATACATGCAATTCTTGGCCACCGGAAATGGTGGAGATTTACGAGGGCTAGCACCAGGCGAGATTCGAACGCTGGATGATGGACTCAGAACGCAATATGAAATTGCTGCTCACCAGCGAGCCAGACAATTTATTAATGATGTCTTTTACGCACAGCCAGGAACACCTGAATTTGAAGATGCTAGAAAGGCCGCTTTAGAGGGTGTGGTCCCGGAGGGTCCTGGTTTTGCAGACAGATCAGCAATGTATCAAACTGACTTCCAATATGATTTCAAAAATGAAATAGACTTTATTGATCTTCAAGTGGGTGGAACTTATAGAATTTTTGACCTTCGCTCAGAAGGCACCATTTTCCCGGATGAGGATGGTGGCATTCAAATCAATGAATTTGGAGGTTATGTTCAAGCAGGTAAAAACATTTTAGATAATCTCAAGCTCTCAGGATCTTTGAGGTTTGATAAGAACGAAAACTTCGATGGTCAGGTCAATCCCCGACTTTCAGCTGTATATACGCTTGCTAAGAATCATAATTTTAGAGGCTCAATACAAACCGGATTTAGGAATCCGACCACTCAAGGACAATTCATCGATCTAAGCGTTATCTCAGCAAGACTTCTTGGAGGATTACGAGAAAACTACGATTTGTACGATCTGGCTAAAACAAGCTCTACAGGTGCACCACTTGCTTTTACTGCTGGTTCAGTTGACGATTTTCGTTCTGAATTCTTTTCGGGTAAACCAAATGCGCAGGATACATTAGTTACGTTTACCGCAGCTGACATAAAGCCAGTCACCCCTGAAGAGGTCAGGTCATTAGAGTTTGGTTACAAAAGCCTTATTGGCAATAAACTGTTGGTGGATGCAGTATATTACCACAATACCTACACCAATTTCATTACACAGATTCAGGTGGTAGTAGCAAACGAATACACATCAGTCGATGCACCAGATCCCTCGCTTGTAGGTCAGGCTAACCCATTAACGATGATAAGTGGAAGCGCACTTACCAGGGATGTTGATGATAATGGGGTGGCTACTTTTTCAGGAAACACCGCACAGATCTATACTAACCTAGATGATGAAATCACCTCAGAAGGCGCAGCGATTGGCTTAACCTACAGCCTTCCCAGAGGGTTCTTAATAGGCGGGAATTATAATTGGAATAGATTGAACGGAGGATTCTCCGATGAGAATCTTGCGGAATTTAACACCCCCGAGCATAAAGTAAACATCAACTTTGGGAACCGAAAACTCACTGATAGAATAGGGTTTAATATTACTTACCGCTGGCAAGATGCCTTTCGCTGGGAATCTACTTTTGCTATAGGTGATGTTCCTGCCTACGGCACCTTGGATGCGCAAGTATCTTTAAAATTGCCTGAACTCAAATCTGTCTTGAGAGTAGGAGGAACCAATATTGCAGGAGACCCATACATTCAAAGCTTGGGTGGTCCAAACATCGGTTCTATCTACTACGTATCATTGACTTTCGATCAGTCCATGAATTAAGAAAACTTAATTTTTAACAGCCATGACTGCTTTTTAAGTCATGGCTTTTTTTATTTAATATCTACACATGAAAAAAGTAATAGGTCTATTAACAGTAAATCTGGTCTTGTTATCTGCTTGTTCGGATGATGATGATGCGCTTAGCGGGGTAAGGTATCTGGATGATGTTTTTAATGAGGTTAATATCGCATTTGATTTGGAATATGGGGCTGGTGCACCTTTGGTTGGAACTGAAATAAGCCAGTTTCTGGATATTTATCAGCCCGTGGGAGACGATAATGAAAGAAGGCCCACAATTCTACTCGCTCATGGAGGAGCTTTTGTCACTGGGACCAAGGGGCAAATCAGAGACCTATGTAATTCTTATGCTAGAAAAGGCTACACGGTGGCAAGCATGAGCTATCGCCTTATCAATGATCCAACAATACTAAACGCAGACTCAGTCGCGTATGCTGAAGGGGTTGTTTTAACGCTCAGTGATATGAAGGCTGCCATTAGGTATTTACGTAACGATGCTCTTACTGTAAATAGCTACAATATTGATCCAAATATGATCATCATTGGAGGTGTCTCTGCTGGCGCAGTAATGTCTATGAACGTTGGTTTTTTAGATGAAAGCGATAATGGATATCCGCCATACTTGAAAGAGATTATCGATGCAAACGGGGGAATTGAAGGAAATACGAACGATATAAATGTTTCATCGGAAGTGCAAGGAATCATCAGCTATTCAGGCTCTGTATTCAGAGATGCATGGATTGATTCCAATGATCCACCCATTTTTATGGTACATGATGAGTTTGACCCAGTGGTTCCTTGCGCCTACGAGGATACCAATGTGGTTCCCTTTCCACTCTTCGCATACGGGTCTTGCTCAATTACTGATGCGCTTGATAATGCAGGCGTCACTTATGAAATCATGGTGATAGCAGGTAGTGATGGACATGTGAGCTACTTTGGCGATGATGAGCAGGGACAAAAGATCATAGATCAATCTGCAGCATTTTTGGTAGCAAATGTTCTGAACTAATCAAACACACTATCTATAAAAAAAGCGACTACTTCTTTTGAGGTAGTCGCTTTTTTCTAAATAAAGTCTAACCTTACAGCGGGCTAAGAACTCCCGCAATTACGTGTATCCTACTGTCGCCTGTAGTTAACGTAACTGCATCAGGTACCACAATCTCAGCGTCGAAGTTTGTGAAGGTGGTTTGATCTGCAAAATCAACATCACCATTTCCATCAATGAAGATTCCGTTTCCATTGTCCGCTGGAATCACGCTGGTATCAAAGAAGAAAGAAAGAGAACCGCCACCAGCAGTATCAAATGTCGCTCCGGTTGTCAAGTCATCTGGACCCAGTGTATCAACCCCATCCATAGTGGTACCACCTTGACCTACAACTACGTGATTTCTGATGATCGCATCCCACTGCGCAGCGGTAAACGTCTCTACCGTAATTGGAGGAGTGGCAGCAGCAAATGTCGCATCCGTTGGTGCAAAAACAGTAAGATCCAGGCCAGCTGTATTTATTAAAGTTGTCAAAATACCCGTAGTGGCTGCATCTGGATTTGCTGCATCCGCTTTAGCTATTCCAGCTGCTAAAACAGTAAAATCTCCTCCAAGCAAAACTGGTTGCGCCAGCGTACCAAGCGTCTGCACTATTGTTGCACCGATGGTAGGAGGTACAAGAACTACTTCTATGACATGAACAACACCATTGGTAGCTTGAATATCAGTGACAGAAAATGTGGCATCAGTGGTTGCCCCAGAGATCAAAGACGGCCCTGAACCTACAGTGATACTTTCTCCCTGGAGTGTAGCAATTGTATTTCCATCTGCTAAGTCTCCAGAATTAACAACAGAGGTTGCAACGTGATAGGTTAAAACTGCTGAAGCTATCTCAGGATTTACTGAACTAAAGTCAGTAAGACTCAAAGTACCGAGAAGTGTTGCTAGAGCAGCGTTTGTAGGTGCAAATAATGTGATATTATCTGTTGTACCAAGTGCACCGTCCAAATTAGCTCCAAGTAGTTCTGCCTCAAGACTACTCAGATTATCTGTTGATTGTACTATTTCCCAAACAGTCTGAGTAGCAGCTGGTGGGGTCTCCTCATCATCATCTCCACAACCAGTGAATACTAGTAGTGCAGAGATCATAAACATCGCTGTTATCAGCTTCAAATAGGATTTTTTCATTGTTGTCTAGTTTAATAAATTGTAATTACGATTTTAGATTAATGTATAAATTGATTCGAACAAGGTTTTGTTCATCTGTTATGACACATATTTCCTCCGAAACGTTTGCCTGATTTAAGTTCGCCCTGTGCAAGAACCCAACTATCGCTATTTACCCTCCATCAGAAAAAAACTCTTTCTAGTTGTTTTTGGTACAGATACCCATGCCGGAAAGATTTTTGACGTCATTCTACTGTGGGCCATCTTATTGAGCGTATTGGTAGTAATGTTGGAAAGTGTGAGAGAATTGAAGCAGACGTACTTTCAGACTTTCTTCATCATAGAATGGACTTTCACGATCATTTTTACCATTGAGTATTTACTCAGGTTGTTCATTAGCCCCCATCCCAGAAAATATGCGTTCAGCTTTCTGGGGATAATTGATTTGCTGGCTACCATCCCATCCTATCTAGCGCTATTTATCTCCGGGGGGACCTATCTGGTAGTGATCCGATCTATTAGGCTACTAAGAGTTTTCAGGATCTTAAAATTGGGCCGGTACCTCCGGGAAGCAGCAGTCTTATCTAATGCACTCATTGCAAGTAGGCACAAGATTTTGGTCTTTCTCGGTGCAGTAGTTACGCTGGTGATGATTACAGGGACACTCATGTATATGATTGAAGGGGCCGCTGGTGGATTTACAAGCATCCCCCGAAGTATTTACTGGGCCATTGTAACTGTCACTACCGTAGGCTATGGTGACATAGCACCGCAAACCATCGCGGGACAGATTGCCGCTTCCATCCTGATGCTCCTGGGTTACGCCATTATTGCAGTGCCTACAGGGATCGTCACCGCTGAAATAGCAAACGCTGAGAGAGAGCAGAAAAAGAAAGATTACTCAAAAACCATTTGCCCATCGTGTCTTTTGGATGAGCACGACAAAGATGCGCTGCATTGTAAGCGCTGCGGCTGTGCGCTCGGCTAAATCTAATGGTGCTATTTAAGCAGAAGGTTTATTTCTAAAGGCACGAACTACTAAAACCACAATTAATATCGTAAATACAATCAGGCTTAGCGTATTCACTGCGTCGCTCAAAGAAAGGTTATTCATCCATTCCATAAACGTTCTTTCATCTTCCTCCATCCACTAAAGGTACGTAAACAATTAAAATTTCTTCGTTGATTCCCGCTTCAGATGTAGGAAAAGAGGAACTGCACTTTTCACTAAATGGGAACTTGGTTACAAAATAGTATGGCTAAGAATAATCAGCTTCTAAAATAGAGGCCAGAAACAAAAAAGCCCCGATTGATAACCGAGGCTTTTAGCTTTTACAATAAGCGCTTAATTAGCAAACTTGAAGGTTATGTTCTGAATGTACTTTTGACGTACTGGCTTTCCTCTTTGCTTTCCAGGCTTCCATTTCGGGCCATTTTTAATCACTCGTAAAGCCTCTTCATCGCATCCTGCTCCGATACCTTTTACCACCTGAACGTCGGTCAGCGACCCATCACGCTCAACAATAAACTGAACAAAAACCCTACCTTCAATACCCATTCTTTGGGCTTGGCGAGGATAATTCAATTCCTTCTGCAGAAACTGTGCCCATGCAGACAACCCACCAGGGAAAGAAGCTGACTCCTCTACAATGGTAAATATCTCGTCCACATTTTCCTCTTCCGGGGCTTCCTCAAAAACAATTTCTTCCACTACCGTTTCTTCGGTAACCTCTACATCAAGCTCTACTTCTATTTCTTCTTCTATTTCTTCTTCGTCAGGCACCTCTATGATTTCGGGTACTTGCACCTTAGGTGGAGGTGGAGGTGGCTGTTCAGTAGGAGGTATTTCGAGGATGTCCTCAAAATCATCATCAATATTGCCTAGATCCATAAGGCCAGCATCATCGTATGACTTCCACTCAAAAGCCACAATCACAATCAGGAGGCTTAGGGCCATCCCAACGTTTAAGAACATACCTGTCTTACGAGACAGATCGATTCTTGGATTCTTCTTAGGTTCCATAGTATTCTTTTGCTTTTTCCGGAGTTTTAATTTTTAAATCTAGCACTTGCTATGTTAACGCAGAGGTTATTTCTACAAGTTGACTTTTCAGCAAATATCATTCCACGTTATCCACCTACTTCATTCGCGTACTCTTCAGCAGAAATAAGTGAATCTCCTTTTTCAGAAATTTTTATCTTTATCATCCATCCGTCACCATAAGGATCAGTGTTGACCACCTCCGGATTGGATTCAAGCCCTTCATTCAGCTCTAAAACCTCTCCACCTACAGGCATAAATAAGTCAGAAACTGTTTTTACGGCTTCCACCGTGCCAAATACCTCACCTGCTTCAAGTGTATCTCCCTCAGTTTCAACCTCAACATACACGATATCTCCAAGCTCACCCTGAGCAAAATCGGTGATGCCTACAGTGGCAATGTCTCCTTCAATTTTGACCCATTCGTGATCCTTGGTGTACTGAAGTTCTGATGGTATGTTCATAGAATACTGCTAATAGATTAAATAATTAGAATACGTTCAAAAATAATTGCTTTGACCGGAACCCATCTACTGAGCCAGGCTAAATCTTAATTGAAATCCGCCCGCAGTAGTGGACCTTCTGAAGGAATTCCCGAAGCGAGGCTCATTTACATTGCGCTCCAGGTAAAAAGTGAAATCTAGTTTTTGATTGATTTGATAGGTGATTGTAGGTCTGAATTGATAGCTGAAATTTCCATTGGTTACTTCGCTTTCCCCAAATATTCTGCGTTGGATAGTGCGGGAGTCTCTGATGGATCCAGCTACCCTAAAGGTAATGTCGTTTTTCAAGGAGACCGTCCTACCTCTCCAGCGGAATGGCAATTTCCAGCCAGACTTTGAGTATCCAAAGTCCACTGTTACATCACTGTTGAGTGTTTCAGTAATTTGTGCATTGGACAATTGTAAGGAAAGCGTCCTACTTCTTCTGTATTCCAGCCTGGTGGAAATGTTGTTTTGGGTACGAATGTTAAAGCCAATCAAAGGGACAAACTGTTCAGAGATCATCACTTGATTGATAATGTAAACCGGCACAAGTTGGCCGTTTTCCAGTGTGTCCGCCGCCTGCTGGTAGTTCAGAATATCATTTTGCAGACCAATAGCGTCCTCGCCATAATTGAGTGAATTGGTAAAGTTGGAAACATCATAGGTCGAGTTATATCCATGAGAGACGGTAAAAGAGGAAAAAATCTCCGCCAGTGCCGGTATATTGATCAGCCCTGTATAATCAAGTCTCCAGTTTGGAAGCGGAATGGTGGGAAATGGACTAAGATCAATATCGCCTGCTTCTCCACCAGCATATGCGGCACGAAATGCGGGTATTAGCACATCCTGAGCCAAAGTATCGTAGAGCACTCCAGTCCGCTGCACAAATTCGTTGGTCTGATTAAGTCGATTTCTGATGGTTAATACATTTTGCTCAAAAGCATCAAAGGCGGCAGAGCGATTATTGTCAGTTCTGCGTTCGAATGAGGTTCCTATAGCGAGGAAGGATGTGGAATAGCGTCCTGATCGCGAGGGAGTTAATGTTTCAAATCCTCCAGAACCATTGGCAATATTGTTATTGAATCTGAAGATCTCCTGGTACTGGTTGGTTTGTCCACGGTTCCAGGAAAGCTGCACCCGTAGGTCTTTGGCGGGTTGTAAATCTGCTTGTATGTCCAGGTCAGTACCGAAGGATTGCTGAAAGGGTGAATTGAGGTCCTCATTCTTTACCAACCAATCATTTCGGGCGGCTTTTGTCCTGATTCCAGGATCCTGACTTCCCAAAATAAAAGGTATACCTGGCTTGGTGAAAGTACTGTCCAGGCCAAAAAGGAAAGCATTGTGTTTAAAGCCTGGCAAGGAAGTGCTTTCATTGATGCTGTAGGTGGCATTTACTGATTTCAACATCATGAGAAATTTCAGGAATTGATTACCTACTGAAACCTTTTCATCTCTGCCTGGCGGCTGATTGGCATTTTTCAAAAACGTGACTTTGTTGTAAAGCTTATCCATGTCTATTCGGGTGTTCAATCCCATCGTGCGCTGATTGCTGATAAAATTTCCAAAATAGAGGTCGATCTGGCGGGTTCCTGTAGTATCAAATGGATCTGTTACAAAGCGCTCTCCTACTCCATTTTCGATTGCTCCTGCCGTCCATCGGTACCCCACAGAATAGCGTGCATCGGCTGAGATCCAATCAGTAAAAGGCAGCTTACCGAGTGGGAGGGTATAATTCACTGTAATGTCCTGATTAAAATTTTTCATCCTTCCCAGCTCCAGGATCTGATCAAAGATGAACTGCCTTTCTGCGCGGGTATCAATATCACCTTCAATATTTAGCTCAGGCTCATCGATCAGGGCATTTGCGGTTGCATTATAGGTAAGTCCAAGACTTTTAGTAAAGTCCCACCGAAAGCCGTAATTCCTGACGAAGGTAAAAAGCCGCTCATACAGCGGATCGAGTGGTTGTAGCTCATTGTCGTAAAATCTGGTAAGGCGGAAGTCTCGTCTCAAATTCGCAGAGAACGAAAAATTAGAGGGAATAGGCGAGACATTGAAGTCTTTGAGCAGCGCAAAGTAGGGACTTGATAGTTTTTCGCTATTGGCAAATGGCGCTAAGTTGAGATTGGTTGGGGTGTAGTTATATGTGATCCCGCCTGATACTGTCTTATTCAGTAGCTGTTGCGTATTGACGTTGCTGGCCACCCGATCACTGTAGGCATAGCTGAATGAGAAGTTCTCAATATCGTAAACCCTTCGCTTTGCTTCAGGATTTACTTTTTCTTTTCTGACGTTAGTGAAGTTAAGACTCCTGCTAGTAGAGCGATCTTCTACAATCCTGCGATAGCTTTCTCTCTCTTCCTCGGTCTCAAAGTTCTGTAGTGAGGCCTCCAGTGGCACGTCTCGATCTAGCGGGTCAAATTTGGGTGTAGTTCGCTGCCTGGAAAAGTCTACGTACATGGGAATTCGCAGCCCTGTTTTATCCGGTCTTAGAAATTTTTCCAAATTCACATTGGCTGACACATTGTAGGTAAACCGCTCATCAAGAGATCTTTCCTGAATTCGGTTTTGAATACTACCGAATCCCACAGAGGAGTAAGTAGTGGCGGCATTGATAGTGGCTAGGTCGGCAAGTTTGGTCTGAAGGCTGGCATTTGCTGCCCATCCTGCATTGGAATCAAAATCAGTAACCCGGAATTCATTGGCCCAAATACAAACTGATTTGGGTGCTCCGGTAGGATCCCCAGGGTTTCGCATCCCGATCATCAGCATTTCAATCGCCCGGATGTCCGGTCTACCTACTACCGTAAAGCGGTACCGTCCATCATTTGAGTTTCTGGAAAACGGAGCGGTTTCTGAAAGTCCTGCCAGCACACGTGCGCGTTTAATTCCGATAAGCTCACTAATGGATACATCGAGCTCGTTTTCTAGCGGCCATACCTGCCGCCTTACTTCCTCGTCACTCCCAGAAAGATTAGGTGGAGTTACGATCAACGGAAACTCAATCTCGTAGTAGTTTTCATTTTGATCGGTGCCTAAACGGACAAAAGCTTTGATCTCATTGTCGAGCAGCATATCTCCATTGGCTTCCGCATGAAAGAACATCTTCATTCTGCCGTAATTGATCAGGTTATGTCCTAGATCCACTTTGTAGACTGCTCGAGAGTCTTTATCCGGGAGATCTTCCACACACAGTTGTAGGGACTGCTCATTGATGCAGCGATTTTGCGCAGTGGTATTATCAATGTCTCTTTCTAGTCCCGGGGGAAGGACGTAGCGAATACCATCATTATCCCCTGTGCTATTATCCTCAATACTTACTACTGAAATGTCAAAATCAGTAGGGTCAGAATTTGGGATTTCATTTAATCCTGGCTCTGTAAGGCTCTCTTCATACTTGATCCACTGAGACCCAACAAACCTCATCTGTGCCAATCGCAGCACAACCGGCCGATCAAAACCTGTCAGGTACATGCGTAGAAAACGAATCGTCTGTAGGTCATTACCAGTAAATTCATTCACATCGGTTCCTGCCGTCCGGATAGGCACACGGAAAAGATACCAGGTAGATTCTCCACTGGTGATTTGATCCGCAATAAAAGGGTGATCTGAAAGATTTGAGGTGGCTCCCTGCGCTTGTGATTCCGGAATTAATGGAATGCTGTATTCTCTGTATCGCTCAGTACTCGAAACCTCGATATTGTTATTTATATCTTCTTTATCAGGCACGTTCGTGGAGGCTGGAATAAAGTTCCCCACTGGCTCAGTTTGCGAATTTTGCTCCATGTTGTTCCAGTTTTTGTATCGCTGTACAATTTCTGCATCCAGCTGGTCATAAATTGGATCTAAGATGTAGGTAAAATCATCAGCAGAAATGTCTTGTTCGCCTTGCGCGATAAAAGTATTTAATAGATCCTGTCGACCGTTTTCTAAGAGAATACGAGACTCATCCTCAAATCCAGTAAGGCCATCAAGACCAATATCTTGATTTTCCCTTGCTCCCGCGGTATTCTCAAAAAAGTCCGTGAGGTACTGCTCTTCGGTAATTTGTCCCCACTCTGAAATTGCCGCATCGGGTACCGCACCTCCGTCCTGTGGCAAGCCTTGCTCAAAAGAATGACGGGTGTCCCGAAGGACATCTTCAGAAACCTCTCCCAGGTTGAAAACTAAAAATCCACCATTCGCATCAGCGCTAGCAAAGCCATTCACAATACCGTCTTTCACCGCACCTGTGGGTTCAGTGGGATTTTCTCCAATTGAGTTGATGAATGGGTCAAGTAGCCAAAATTCAAGGTATTCGATATTGTTTAGCTCAAAGTTGGTCTCACTGGTAATAGCCCTGGTGATGCCTCCCCAGTGCTGACTCACTTCTTGAGATCCTGGATTGGTATTGAAGTTCGCGTCGTAGTTGTACTGACCTCTTTCATTGGGGAAGTAGGCAATGTCAAAAATTGGCTCATTGAAATTCACCAGCGTCTGATCCCGCTGACGGAAGATTTCTTGCGGAAGTACTGGACGTTCATAATGATTTGCTAGATCATCATCAGATATACTTTCAGGTCGATTGTTTCCTCGGGCATTGTAGAAGATACTGTTGTCCACAGTATACCAAGCAATTTTGGCGGCATTGTCTCTAAATGATAGATTGTCGTTGTTGTAATCAGAAACGTTGAAGGGAGTGGAGGCCAATCTCCAGGACTGCCATCCACCTATATTGATGGGTGTAATCGCATTTTCAAAATCATCAATGTAGGAGGTTCCTTCACCATTTACCTGATTGCTGGTACCAGGGATAAGCTGGGCAAACTCTGCATTAAAGGTGATGGAGGAAGGTTCCTTGGTGCTTACCAGTGGCAAGGCATCTACCATCTTTGTGAGTAGTCTGGATTCGCTTTGATAGTTGATGTCAAATCCATACTTGGTATTGGCGGTGGGTTCATTTCCGATGGCAAATCGGCTGATGCCACCTGGCCGCTCATTCAAATGCAGGATTGTTCCTCCAATGTTGAAGTTGTCGCTGAAGCGGTAGTCTAGCCTTGCGCCGACCAGTGTTCGGGTTTGAAAATTAAATAGGTCTGCTTTTTCTGCTGAAACACTGATCTCCTGACCAGAATTCAAAACTCCTTCATTGAGGATCGTAACTGTACCAAAATCTTTGTTGACGGTATAGTCTACTCCCTCCGTCAGGACCCTACCGCCGACTGAAACCACCACATCACTTACATTTAAACCCGGTATTTGAATTTGACTGTTTCCTCCACCACTTGCGTTTCCTTGAAATTGCCCTGTAAGAACAAACTTATTTTTTCCTGCTTCTCGCCGTGCCAAAGTCTGTGCTTGCTCATACAATTCATCGTAGACATAGCGCTCAATCAAGCGGGATTCATCATCCTCAAATTCCGCCCTGAGGGTATTGCCAAATGGCTCTAGGACTGGAAAAATGATGTTTCCATTGCGTGTATCGATGGTGAAGTTTTCAATAAAGTCAAAGTTTCCATCAGGTGAGCGGTCCCCAGTGGGATTCAACTGGTCTAGACGAAAAATCTCGATAAGCAATTTATCCTTCAGGTTCTGTCCCTCATGCAAGGATGGGTTGTCTTGACCTGTGGCATCATCCCGATAGATCACTCGCAATTGAAAACCTTCCTGACTCACTTGCGATGCATTGAGACTGTAGATGTTTTTCATCATCAAATCCCAGGTTGGCACTTCCACATTTACCTGATTTGGGCGCAACAGCTTAAGGTAGATGGCCCGATCATCAGGTCTAGATTGGTACTCTTCACTCAACTCACCTACTCGGTAGCGCTCACCATCAAAAGTGTATTCATAAGCGACTGCCAGCATCTCATCATTCTGCAATCTTCTGGTTAGTGAAATATAGCCTAGCTCTGTGCTGAAGCTGTATTCGGTATCATCAAGTTTCCGCGCTGATGGAGTGTACACATAGTCTATATCTCGATCCAATCCCAGATTCTCTAAAGTTGTATTGACTGTATTGACAGACTCATTGACATTGAGTCGGCCGAAGAGGTCATTGGCATTATTCGTAGTGGGGCTGGTTGCTTGTCTGGCTCCCACTGCGTTATTAAATACTACCCGTCCTTCGCCCAAATCCATCAGACCTACCACATTTCTTAGTGTCTCTGTATCGTTGTTTCGATTGATGATGTAGACCTCCATTCTCGTAACATTCACACCGGAATTGACCTGAGGTAAAGTAAAAAGCCAGCGCTCGTAGTTCTGTCTGAAGAAATGACCTAAGAAAAAGTGACGGTTTTCGTCATAGTCAGATGCCAGGATCTCAAAGCCCTGCCCTTGAAATACTCCACCGGAACCTGGCTCTCCTCCTCCGGTAGAAAGTGATTGCGTCCCTCCTGTTTGAAAAGTGTAGTTTTCACGTCGTGATCGCTGCTGAGAGGCGATCCCTGTAACAAATAGTTTTCCAAATTGTAGCTCCGTCTTTAAACCAAAAAGTGACTGGGCACCATTGATCAAAGAGTTGGAAACCGGCATACTTACATTACCTATCTCGATTTTCTTGATGATGTCTTCCTCGTAGCCTGTGTAGACTACCCTGAGGTTGTTTTGGAAATCAAAGGTGTTGTTATTGTCAAAATTGGCAGTGATCTCCAATTTTTCACCCACCTTTCCCACTACGTTCATACTGATCTGCTGGTCGAAATTAAAAGCACCATTTCGCTGCTGCCTTAGGGAAATGCTTGGATCGTCGATGCGCTGAAAGATGCCACCAAAATCAAGATTGACGAAACCATTGGGCTGTATATCCACGTAACTACCGCCGAATATCCGATCAAATGCCGGACTGATGTAAAGTCGGGGGAGCAGGCTCCTTCCACTTACAGCGCTTTCTCCATCAAGACCTTCGGATTTCTCCTTAAAATATTCCTTATTTAGCTGTGAATTGTTGTAGCGATTAAACTCGCTGAAACTCATAAACGTGGCAGGCCTAAAATTGAGGTCACCAATACTCTCGTAGACAGAGTAGGTGACACCAGCATCCTCGGCAGTAGTATCAGGATTGAATCGCACCCGCATATCCAATTCGGATGGATCTCGTAAAAAAAGTGGCGACCTGGAAATCCTATTTGAGAAGGGATCACCAAAACGGTAGGCCGGCTGGAAAGTAGGCTTCTTACTCGGCTCGTAGGGCTTGAGTGAATCCGCTTTCACTGTGTCTTGCGCAACTGACTCCTGCGACTGACCAGATACCTGAGCAGGATCCAGAAGCAGACACAAAAAAGCAATGGCAGTAAGTAACCTTATATAAAGTTCTCCTCTCAAAAAAATCAGCGACTAGGATAAGATAGGTTTAGGACCGCTTCAGGGCGAGTTTAATCAATTCTTCAAGTTTAATCTCCTCTCCGTATTCTTTCAAAATCTTATCGACAGTTTTTTCTCCGATAGCTTTTGCTATCCCTAAAGTGGTCAAGGCTGATAACGCCTCAGAGCGGACTGTATTATCAACCCTGGGTTGAAATTGCACACTTTTATCCAATAGCCCTTCTTTCTTCATCTTGTCTTTCAATTCCAAAATGATTCGTTGTGCGGTTTTTCCTCCAATTCCTTTGACTGACTGGATCGTTTTCACGTCTTCTTGCACGATGGCGGCCTGCAACTCTTTGGCGTCTAGCGAGGACAAAACCATGAGGGCTGTGCTTGGTCCCACCCCATTAATAGAAAGAAGATCCAAAAATCTTTTTTTCTCAGAGTTTTCAGAAAAGCCGTATAAAGTGTGTGCATCTTCTTTAATGTGAAGATATGTTTGGATGAGGATGTTTTCCTTATCCTTAATCTGACTGTAGGTGGTAAGGCTAATCTTCATTTCATAGCCCACGCCATTTACATCCACAATTAAATAAGTGGGGTCTTTCAGCGCTAATTTTCCTTTTAGATAGGTGATCATAAAGTCTATTATTTTGGGATGATCTGCTGAGAGATCAAGTACTTTTTAGTCTCTGCAATTTCTTCAAGCAATGGCGGTACTAATTCAATTACTAAGGCTGGCTGTTGAAGTACATCGTCTAGAAATGTCTAAACTTTCCCAGCTAAATCTTACCAGTCCTTTCAGCTCCTCAGTATTCATCCAGATCTATACTCTCCTTTTCAATTAATCTCCTAAATGGGGGGTCATCATCTTTAGCGAAAGAAATCAAGTCAAATTTTTGTTCTCCACACACATCGTAGAAATGTCGCTTGATCTTGAGCTTCTCTTTCGCAGATAAAGCCGAATCATCCAATACAAGAACATCAATATCCCCTCCACGGGCATGATCATCTACCCTAGAGCCAAACAGGCGCGCTCGGGATTGTGGCCTCACTTGGTGAACTGTCGCCAATATTGCTCTTTGATGTTTTTCAGAAATCCGCACTTGTTTCTATTCTAGCACCTTCCATCACCCGGCAAAATAGTGCAAATCAATAGTGTTCGCAACCTTCTTCTGCATCTACAACCGCTATGGCAACCATGTTATATATCTCCCTTACCGAACTACCCAACTGTAAAACCTGAACAGATCTGCGCATACCCATGAGCACGGGACCAATGACTTCTAACCCACCTATTTCCATAAGGGATTTGTAGGCAATATTACCTGACTGTAGGTCAGGAAAAATCAAAGTGTTAACGTTTTCTCCCTTTAAATCATTGAAAGGGTAAAGTTCATCTCTCAAAGACTTGTTTAGGGCCACATTAGCTTGTAGATCTCCATCAATTTTCATTTCGGGCCAGCGCTCCTTGGCCTTTTTCACTGCCTTAGCCACCTTTTCGGGAACCTCGCCCTTAGCTGATCCAAAATTTGAATAAGACAAAACTGCGATCTTCGGGTCACTATCAAAAAACTTTACCGCTCTACTTGCTAGTCCGATAATATCCACTAGCTCATCCACATTTGGGTTCATGTTTACGGAGGTATCCGCAAAGAACAAATTGCCTTTGGGGGTATTGATGATATACATTCCCGCCACACGGTTGATGCCCTCTTCAATCCCTATAATATGTAGCGCAGGGAGTATGGTTTTTGGATAATCATTAGACAGGCCAGAGATCAAAACGTCTGCCTCTCCTTTTTCCACCATCATCATCCCAAAGTAGGTTCTGCTACTCATGGCTTTTCTCGCCCGATGCAAAGTCATGCCCTTACGCTGACGCATTTTCATGTAGTCTAGGGCAAATGATTCTAGCTTTTGAGGATCTCCAAGTGGATCCACGATCTCACAGTCGGTAAGCGAATCGAGCTGGTTTTCCTTGATCAAATGAGTGATCTCTTCTTCTTTCCCCACCAAGATCGGAATACCGATACCAGAATCCAGCGTCTGCTGTGCCGCCTTGAGGATATTGACATGGTTGGCCTCTGCAAAAACCACTTTTTTCGGGTGTTGCCGCGCCCTGGTTACAAACCTGGAAATCAATCGCTGATCGATCCCTACTTTCTCTAAAAGCTCATTTTCATATTGTTTCCAATCCTCAATCTGAATTCTGGACACTCCTGAGTCAATGGCGGCCTTGGCTACAGCTGGCGAAATGGTGGTAATTAAACGAGGGTCAATTGGCTTGGGGATTAGGTAATCCGATCCAAATTGTATTGACTGTCTCCCGTACGCTTTCAGTACAATATCAGGAACTTGTTCTTTTGCCAGCCGAGCAATGGCTTGAACGGCTGCCAGTTTCATTTCTTCATTAATTGCTGTAGACCTTACGTCCAGGGCTCCTCGAAAAATGTATGGAAACCCTAGCACGTTATTCACCTGATTTGGATGGTCCGAGCGACCAGTCGCCATGATCACATCCTTTCTGGTTTTTACAGCAAGTTCATAAGATATCTCTGGATCTGGATTGGAAAGCGCAAAGACAATCGGGTCTTTCGCCATTGATTTCAGCATCTCAGGAGTAACAATGTCGGCAATTGAGAGTCCCAGGAACATATCCGCCCCTTGTAGTGCTTCCTCAAGGGTATCTACATTTTGCTCCGTGACGTATCTCGATTTGATTTCGTCCAATCCCTCACGCCTTGTATTTAGGATTCCCTTACTGTCCGCCATGAGGATGTTTTCCTTCTTTGCCCCTAAAGAAACGTAAAGATCTGTGCAGGCGATTGCCGCAGCGCCCGCTCCACTCACTACGATTTTCAGCGTTTCAATCTTCTTGTTCACGACTTCAAGTGCATTGAGCAACGCGGCACTGGAAATGATTGCAGTTCCATGCTGGTCATCATGCATTACCGGAATGTCCATCTCCTTCTGGAGCGTGCGCTCTATTTTGAAGCTCTCGGGCGCCTTAATGTCTTCAAGATTGATACCTCCAAAGGTGGGTTCAAGCGATTTTACAATTTCTATGAACTTGTCTGGGTCCTGCTCTGCTATTTCAATGTCAAAGACATCAATGCCAGCAAACTTCTTAAAAAGAACTCCTTTCCCTTCCATCACAGGCTTAGAAGCCTCAGGACCAATATTTCCTAGGCCTAAAACAGCAGTGCCGTTTGAGATTACCCCTACAAGATTTCCTTTCGCGGTGTACTTAAATACGCTCTCCCGATCCTGGGCAATCACTTTACATGGCTCAGCAACACCCGGCGAGTATGCTAATGCCAAGTCGTGCTGCGTACCTACCGGCTTGGTAAAAGATACCTCTATCTTGCCTGCAGGCTTATTTTCATGGTAATCCAGTGCATCTTGCTTTCGGATCTTCGTTGTACTCATTCGTTTAAAATTGCGGGGTTTGGTCAAAGATGACTAAGTGGCAATCAATAAGCAAAATGCATCCGTGATAAAATCTGAAAAGCAAGGATCTACTCTCAACTGCTCAGGATTTGGCTAACTTTACTTAGCAATTCAGCGTTCATTTAAAATCGTGAAAAACCTGATTTCTACTTTTATTCTGCTAGCAACAAGTGTTCTCAATGCGTGCGCACAAAAAACATTTGATGAAAAAATGCAGAGCCTGTACAGCAATACTGTTCCTTTGATCAAAGCAGAAGAACTGCTAAACAAAGTGCAAGATGTATACCTTTTGGATACCAGAGCCCCAGAAGAATTTCAAGTGAGCCATATCGCAGGTGCAAGACTCATTGATTACGATAATTTTAAACTCAAGCAGGTCAAGGACATTCCAAAATCAGCAGAAGTTATAGTGTACTGTTCTGTAGGTTATCGCAGCGAAAGAATTGGTGAAAAGCTGCAAAAAGCAGGTTTTGAAAACGTACAAAATCTTTACGGAGGAATCTTCGACTGGAAAAACCAAGGCCTAGCTGTAGTGAATAAGCAGGAAATCCCTACTGATAGTGTGCACACCTACAACAAGAAGTGGGGCCAATGGCTCTATGAAGGTATCAAAGTATTCTAACCTTAACTATTAATACCACATGAGTGATTCTCTCATCATGATTTTTGTAAAAAATCTGATCCCGGGAATGGTAAAGACCCGTCTTGCCAAGGACATAGGGATTGAGAAAGCCCTAGACGTATACCAGGAACTTGTCCACCACACCCACAAAATCACCAGAAAAATTGAGGTTGACAAAGCTGTGTACTATTCCGAGTATATTGAAGTCGAGGACATATGGGATGAAGCACATTTTTCCCACAAACTGCAAAAGGGTATTTCGCTAGGAGAGAAAATGTCCACAGCCTTCGATGAAGCATTTGACTCGTATAATAAAGTGCTAATTATAGGTAGCGATAGCTACGACCTTAGTTCTAAAATTATTCGCAGCGCATTTGTGATGCTTGAAGAACATGATGTAGTGGTAGGCCCTGCTGAGGATGGAGGCTACTATCTTCTAGGCATGAGAGAATACTACCCGCAGCTATTTACAGAGAAGGAGTACAGTACTTCCAATGTACTGAATGACTTGCTTGAGGAAACTGAAGAACTGGGGCTTTCAGTGTTTAAGCTTCCAAAATTAAAAGACGTGGACACCCTGGAAGATCTTAAAGCCACAGACATTCCTTGGGAGAACCTAGGTGCAGAAGATGTGGAAGACGATGAATTTGAATGAATGTCTAGGTCACTACCAAAGATTAAACACAATGTTATTTCACCTGAATCCAGCTTCCTTGGCTCTTGGAGCTGATACTGGCATCATACATCGCTTCGGCATAAGCGCCAGGTAGGTAATATTCACCAGCGTAGGTGGCTGTCAGGCTTATTTTAAAGCTTTTTGATCCTCCACGTTCAAGATCAAAGTAAGTGTACACCCTATCATCGCGAATGTCCTGATGATCGAATGATGAATTGGAGAAAGTATTGGTATCGTTCAACCGATCATTATTGATTTCCCAACCGGACGGGAAAATCTGAGAAAGGGCCAAGTCCCTTACCCGATCATTGGTCTGATTCAAGATGCGAAGATTGGCCGTAAAAGTTTGTCCTTTCTTTATGTCACTGACATTGATTTTTTCACCTCCCTGGTTATAGTAATTCATACTCAACCGCAATCCAGCCGACGTAGCTGGCTCGTCTCCTGGATAGGGGGTGCCGGATGTGGTTAATGTAATAAAGAGCGTTCCGTCTGTCTCGTTGCTGACCGAGAGCGCTTGGTCTTTCTGCTCTGCATTTAGAGAAGCGCGAACAATAGGCAGTTCGCTACTCCAATCCTCAGATTTACCTCCATATTCCACGGCAGCCTTAAGGCTTGAGGCCGGGGCCTGACCAAGAAATTTACTAATCGCCAACAGGCAGTAAGCTGTGGTCTGCGTGCTGTACCAAGTATCCTTCCTTAATGCAGCAACCAACTCGCGAAGCACCTTGAAGCCAGCCCCCTTTTTGTCGAGGTACGTGTAGGTCTCCAATAGAATTGCCTTGTCCCTAAGCGAAGAACCATAGGAATACCAGTAGGGATAGTTGGAAGGTCTGTCCCCGGCGCTATTCAAAAGCTCAGCGGCAACCTGCTCCCTTCCAATTAGGCTGTAAGCAGCTCCCAGCTTCCACTTAGCCTGAGAAGACAAGTCAGCTACATTTCGCATTCGATTCATATTGCCCAGAGAAGCGTTTCCGCTAAGGGCCAGGGTAAATAATCGGTAGGCTTGAGTAAGATCATCACCATTAAATCCTGGGCCTTTGTTCCAATATTTTGCCTGGAGTTCCTGCGCCTTTTTAAGCCCGGACTTGAGCTCCTTGGAAACGAAAAAACCCTGCTTCTCGGCTTCTATTAAAAAATGATACCCATAATTGGTCCCCCAACTATTCGCCTCACTTTGTCCCGGCCAGTAGGACAATCCTCCCCCAGCGGTCTGAAATTTTTTGAGCCTTGTGATAGCCGCTTTGATGTTTTCCTCAATTTTGACCTTCTGTGGGGTAGATAGCTCAGTGATCTCATCCAGAAAAAGCTGCGGAAATACTGCAGAAACTGTCTGCTCTATGCAGCCATGTGGATACCGGATTAGGTATTGAAGCCGATTTTCAAGGTTCATCGACGGAACCCTGGCAATTTCTAACATGGCGGTGTTGGTGCCTTTCATGCCGAACGTATTTAAATCCTCTTCAAAGCGCTCGCCCTTTTCGAGGGTGATCATCTTGACCTGAGTCTGGGCGGTATTTGGAGCCCTGCTCTCCAGCGTTACTTCGTGTATCGCCTCTTCTTTACCTGACTTGGCAGTGATCTTTACCGTACCAATACCTGTAGTTTTGGCTACTTCTAGCTCAAAATATTGCAGCGCAGTTTCTGCATCCGACAGATCAATCTTTGCTGTATTGCCTCCGTTGATTTTTAGTGTCCCCTTAGTTTCAACCGAAATTGTAGCCGATTTGATATACGCTTTGTGCTTGAAGACATTGACAGGTAAGCTGATTTTCTCCCCTGGTCCTACGACACGTGGTAGCGTACCAAGCACCATCAGCGGTTTTATCACCGGAGTAGTGGCTTCTGCTTTTCCATAAGCGCCATCTAATCCTGCCACGATCATGGTCTTTACAGATCCAATGTACTGCGGCATTACAAATTTGTGTGTAGTGGCCTTTCCGTCGGAATAGAACGGCCCCATGAACTGAACAACAGGCTTAAAGCGATCATCCGGCTTCTTCTTGTCCTTGTCATCCAGGCTTGCCTCACCGTCTCCTCCAATCGCCAGGACACGTTCCAATCTACCACCATACGCTCCTAACACATCATCGTAAATATCCCATGTCTTTACACCTATGGCCTCCCTACTGTAGAAATAGCTCCATGCATCCGGAGTTTTATAGTTGGTAATATCAAGTAACCCTTCATCCACTACGGCCAAAGTATATACCATTGGACGTCTATTTTTCTCAGAGATTTTAATGCTGACCTCCTTTCCAGGTGCCAATTCGGAGGCTACTTTTATTTCTGGCTGCAAAATTGTTTTCGGATCTGTGATTTTTAGCGGTGCTATTCCATAAAGCCTGATCGGAAGATCATTGCTGGTCTGCTCGTGCGGCTGTAAAAGCGTAACGTGTGCATACACGTTGGGAGACATCTCAGGTGTTGCCTGAAAACGTACAATATTCTCTCCTGCTGTGGTTTTGGTCCAAAACTGCTGCACTACTTTACTGCCACTCTCTATGCTGACCAAGGCTTGTCCGCCAGCGGCCCCAGGGACTGTCAATTCAACCTCATCACCTACTTCAAATTCCTCTTTCTTACTATTAATGGCCAAAAATGTGGCTCCCATCGCACTCTGTTCACCTTCGCGCCAGCTCATATAAAAATACTCACCCGCAGCATGCCCGGAAACAGGGTCTTCTACAATCATTAAGTAGCGCCCCCATTCATTGATTTTAAACTTGCCAATTCCTTTCCCATTCTGAATGTCAATCAATTGGTTGGAAACCAAATTCTCGTTGGAGCTTCTCATGTAATTGACCGAATAATCATCTGCCTCATCCCACCACCAGCGCCACCTTACTTCATAAATTTTCATTCTCACCTTACCGCTATTGAGAGCCTCTCCACGGCCATTCACTAAGGCTACATCGAGCTGATGTTCCACATTCTGCTCTAATCGGCCCCAAGAATCACCTTCTGGTAACCGTAAACCCACAAAGGACTGATATGGATAGTAGTTAATGCCGGAAGTATTAACACTAAAATTACCTCCTGGCTCAAAGGCTTTTGTCTCAAAAACAGCACGAACAGCTCCCCCAGCACCCTTAAGTTGGGGCAAAGTGTAGTTAAAAGAAGTATTTCCAGCCTCATCAGTATTTCCCTGGAAGATTACTCGCTTTTCTGCGCTCACTTGTTTCTCTGGAAGATCGAATTCGAAGTTTGCTAAACCCTCAAAATTTGTATTGATAGGTCGGTAACTGACGCTCGTCTCCACCTTCAAATCATTCCCTGCAATTCCTGTGAGCCAATTTACAGCCAGCCTTGGTTCTAAAGCTCTTCGATCAAAAGAGATGCGGTCAAGTCCAAAGTCTAAGTTGATCTTTAAACGATTGGGCTTTATGGTCTCAATCTTGATGCTTCTACTAAAGGTTGCATT
>JBCCLV010000064.1:0-22815 GCA_039026695.1 Bacteroidota bacterium | reverse complement strand
CCTGATTTTCTGCAATGAAAATCGGGTCCATCATTTCACATCACAACTAAGTCAATCAGAGGGATATGCCATCATCTTTAAGAGTAGCTTTCTCGACCATAATTACATCCTGCTAGAGAGACTTCAGCTCAATCGATTATTCAATTACCATATTGAAAGCCCTGTGCTAGTCCCACAAAATCTGATTGATGAAGACATGGAAAAAGTGGTTCGGGAGATGTACAATGAAATGCATCTCAGCAAGGAAAAGCTAAAACCCGAAATCGTGCGATCACTGCTGTACGTATTGCTCCTTAAGGCAGAGCGAGCCAAAGAGGAACAGGTTCCTCAATACACCAACTCCCACTGGATAGAGTTATTCCATACTTTTAAGAACAGACTTGAATCAGGCTATAGAAGTACCAGGAATGCACGTGATTATGCAGGACAATTAAATATTTCGTATAAACTATTGAATGAGATCATCAAGAACTTTACCAATAAAACCGCAAAGGAATTTATCGACCATCTGATTACCATGGAGATAAGAAGATACCTCGCATCAACTTCTCTTTCAATAAAAGAGATCAGCTACAAAATTGGTTTTGAAGAGCCGTCTAATTTGGTTAAGTACTTTAAAAAACATACTGGATCGACTCCACTGAAATTTAGGGCTATGCAATAAAGCTACTCTTTCCTTAATGTCAGATAAACCATGGTTTGGTTCAATTGCAAATAGGCTACCTCTCCAAATGTGATTAAACCTGTAATATCTCCTGTTTTCTTTCCTTCCAGGTTTCCAAAGAAGTAGTTGTACAGGCAGTTGCAATTAAATTGAATTTCAGCGTCAATTTTTTTATACTCTTTCTCAAACTTCTCTTCGTAATCCGCTAGTGGCTTTGAGACCTGATACTTATATCCTGGCCATACAGGAGTATAAAAAGAAACAGTTTTAGCGTCATCATCATAGCCTTTTACCGCTATATTGATAAGTGAACCATTTACATCTGTAATCAAAGGACGGTCAATCTCCATACCTTTTCCTTTAAAATAATCGTAGAGGTTTTCCACCTTTCCATCAATTATCACGTCTCTAACCTCCGCTTCCTCCTTTTCAAATTCCAGAAACGGACCTTCAGGTTCTTGAATATTTATGATTCCCAGCTCAGGTGTAATGTTAGAGGGCAAATTGCAATGCATAACCATCGCTTTATCATCGTGAATTTCTCCGGTTGCTCCATTAATCACTTTTGGGCTCTTCTTTCCTAGGTCGTCCCAAAGCACACCTGAGGTCCATCCAACAATTGGAGACTTAAAAACATCATTGGTTTGCTTTACCACAAAAGGATACTTGAATGCGCATGAAGATAAACCCGGTAACACAATGAATGACACTCCCCACTCGGGATAGTCATCAAAAATCTCAGCCAATTTATCTTCTGGATAAGCTTTTATTGCCGAGAACTCAATGGGATCATCAAGAAAGTTGATAAAGACCTGATCTTGGGATACTGTACCTCCATTTTGATCCATAAAGTACGGTATCGTACCTCCGATCCAATTTCCTTTGGGAAGTTGTGCTAAAATTTCTTCCTCTGCACCAACCATTGCATTCTGGCCATCTGCCAAAATCTTCTGAGCTTCCTCTAGTGTATAAAGTTTGTTTTTCATTGTATGCGTTTTTTACAGTTGGTTTTCAATTACCTCCATCTCTCGTTTACACATCGCCTTGTATTTATTGAAAAAGGCTACAAGCTCAGCGACTGCATCTGCTTCAGCAACTTTTCCAGCTTCCAAATCTTTTTGTAAACGATTAAGCAGTAAGCGTAAGGCCAGAGATGACACCTGTGGATTGGTACGTATCAAATTAAGCCAGAAAGGATCTTCGGGATTGGGGAACATAATGAATGAATTTTGAAAGTAAAGTCAAATAATCAAACAATTGTTTTAAACAAATAAAAATTCTCCATATGTAGCCCTACCCCCTTTCCACCATCGGACATAATTAGGGGTCTCAGTTTTCCACACCTGATAGTTCTGGTTACACTTTTACCATTTTTAGCAACATTTTGATAATAGGTTAATATGCCTAAATCTGCTTCTTTGCACTGTTAAAAACACACTTCACAAACCCGAATTAACAGTTGGCATGAAATATTACGAATCTACCCACACAGGGAAATATGATGAACTGCTTGACCTTCTCACGGAAGATGTAGAATTGAACATCCAGTCTGTGGGTGTAGCTAAAGGCAAAGAGGAAGCAAAAATCCTTTTGCAAAAACAACATGAATATCTCAAAGATGAGATTAAAGAGATTAAAGTATTTCGTCAATTTGAAGACAAAAAGACGCTGGTTATCGAGTATGACATACTGCTTAATAACACATTTGATCTCCCTGCGGTGGTGATTGCTACTAAGTCTGAAGGCAAATTCTCTTTTGTTCGAACTTATCATTCGGTTTATCCTATCACTGAAGGTCATGAATTCAGAGCTACGTTTTTGGAAGGGAAAATAGCGCTAACCGAACCAGAAGCTGTTGTGGAGTACTTCAAGTCCATCGCTGTTGGATCAACAGAAAAAACCATGGCTACTCTTTCTTTTGAAGATGATGTGTACTTCCGCGAGCCTGCAGGGTGGAGATGGAATCACAAATCCAAGGAAGGACTTAAAGCACATTTTGATCATTTTTTCGCAGATGGAGGTGTGCCTCTAAAGTTTCACAACTACATCTTTGACAAAGAGGTAGGCACGTTTGCAGGAGAGTACGCTTGCGACGTTTGGGGATCCGCCACATTTAAATCCCAGGCTGGAGTTTCCATCTATGACATCAATAAGGAAACCGGAAAAATTACAGGCATCCGGGTATACGATAATGTAGATGCTGCATACACATAAGAATCAATTTCTATCAAATAATCATACCAATCGATCTTAATCAACAACTATGAAAATTCAATTTTTAATTTTTACCATAGTCCTGGCGGCTTTTACAAGCTGCGCGGACACTAAACAGTACGTACTGGAAGTGACTAAATTCACTACCAAAACCACTGCCAGTGCGGCAACTTTTCAGGAGCTAGACGCAGAGGTTGAAACCAATTTCACCAGTAAGCAACCCGGCTTTCTGAAGCGACAGAGCGGCGTAAATGCGGAAGGTGAATACTGTGTACTGGTTTATTGGGAGACGATGGCCGATGCAGATGTTTCCATGCAGAAGTTCATGAAAGATGAATCTGTTTCAGCATATGCTTCGATGATTGAAGATTCGTCTATGCAGATGGCGAGGTACACAATTAATGAGGGTTTTGATGCCGATGCAAGCAGTTTTGTGGAAGTGATGTCTTACCAAACTAGTGAAGGCACGGATGCCAAGTCGCTAGCTGAAATAAATAATAAAGTACAAGCTGCGGTGACCGCACCTAAAGAAGGCTTCCTACAACGCATTACCGGAGCTGCAGAAGACGGAACTCAATTGGTAGTAGTTTATTGGGATAATAAAAGTAACTCCGACGCAGCATTGCAGCCATTCATGGAGCATCCTGTTTCACAAGAGTTTATGGGTCTGATGGATCAGTCTACGATCAGCATGGGACGCTACGCCTCACTAACCTCCCTTGAAACAAAGATGTCAAATAAAGACAAAGTGGTAGCACTATTAAATAGCTTCAATACAGGCGATCAAACACCGATTTCTTACATCAATCCAAAGAAATACATTCAGCACAATTTAGCAGTGGGAGATGGTCTTGCAGGATTTGGCGAAGTAATGAAAAACGCTCCACCACAGGGTTTTAGCGCCAACGTAGTTCGGGCATTTGAAGACGGGGATTTCGTATTTACCCACACGGAATACGATTTTTTTGGCCCAAAAGCGGCGTTTGATGTGTTCAGATTCGAGGACGGATTAATCGTAGAACATTGGGACAACCTGTTGGAAGTGCAGGAGCCAAACCCAAGTGGCAGAACACAATTCGACGGAGAAACAGTCTTGACTGACTTGGACAAAACAGAAGCCAATAAGCAAACCATTCAAGATTTTGTAGATAAAGTACTACTCAATGGGGAAATGGATAAAGTTGCCACTTACATCAATCCACAAAAGTATATACAGCACAATCCTGCTGTAGCTGATGGTCTGGAAGGGTTCGGAGAGGCAATGAAATATTTTGCTGAAAATGGATTGGTGATGGAGTATACTAAGCTTCATAAAGTGCTAGGGCAGGGAAACTACGTACTTACTTTAAGTGAAGGCAAGTTCGGCAAAGGTGAGCTCACTGCCTTCTACGATCTGTTCCGCCTGGAGGATGGACAAATTGTCGAGCACTGGGATGTGATTTCACCAATTCCTCCAAAATCAGAATGGAGAAATAGCAACGGCAAATTCTAGTACTAAAAACCCCATTAACCCATGAAAAGGAATATCCAACTCGGGTATTCCTTTTTTTGACCCATCATCTGATGAAAGAAATTAAACACCTCAAAGTAGAAAGAACACTTGAAAAGTTACTTTCAGACGCTAGAAACGACTATTTGAGAATTTCGCAAGGCTTAATGCGCAGCTTTTTCAGGCCGGCCCAACCTAGCGACTTTAAGAACGCATACCTGTCGATTTCCAGTCAGCAAGGAAAAGAACTGGAGCAATTGATTATTGAAAATGAAGTCCGAAATGTGGTAGAATTTGGGACTTCCTTTGGCATCTCTACACTGTACCTCGCCCATGGCATCATTGAAACCGAAGGGAAAATCATAACCACCGAACTGCTCTCTTCAAAGGCAAAAAAAGCCAGAGAAAATTTTGAAGATGCTGACGTAAGCGACTTGATAGAGCTAAAAGTTGGGGATGCCTTAGAGACCCTAAAAGACCATGAAGAATCAATTGATTTACTGGTCCTGGATGGATGGAAGAACTTGTATCTGCCCTTGTTCCAACTGCTAAAACCTAACTTCCATGAGAACACGCTGATTTACGTAGACAATGCAGACATGGCAGAGGCCAGCGCATTTTTAGCGATTGTAAAGCAGATGAATCAATATGATATTGAGGAAAGGAATGAGGGTAAAGTCGCGGTGCTCAGGTGTAAGGACCACAGTGAGTAGAAGTTGAAGGGCGCGTGTCTCCGAACATCGCAAAGGGAACTATTGAAATCATCCACAGCGTCAAAGACTGCTTCGTCGTGCCTCCTCGCAGTGACGCTGTGATAACACACTCCCACCAGTTGCTAGGTAATCATGGTATCAAGACTTCACGATTAAGGAACACGTCACTCCGAGCGTTAGCGAAGGAGTCTCATAAAAGCATTCAACATCCTAAGCCAAGACCACAATGAAGACTAACCGCATTCAATCACTGCAGGATCATTTGAACCCCTTCAACGCGATTAAGATGTCCTAGAAGGCAAATAATGGAACAGCGTCAAAGACTGCTTCGTCGTGCCTCCTCGCAGTGACGCTGTAGTAACACACTCCCACCAGTTGCTAGGTAATAATGGTATCAGCACTTCGCGCTTAGGGACACGTCACTCCGAGCGTAGCGAAGGAGTCTCATGATTATTAACTGCCGCTAATACCTACCAGTCTTCAATTTCAGGAAATAGATCATTCCAGTCTGCATTTATTGAATCGATCAAAGCAACTTTCTTTTTTCTGGAACCAGCTTTAAGTTGCTTCTCTCTAGCAATCGCTTCTACAATTGAGTGAAAATTCTCATAATAGACCAGCTTATCTAAGTTGTACCTCGCTGAGAAGCTCTTGGGATATTTCTTGGTCTTATGCTGGATCATTCTGGAATAAAGATCAGAAGTAACCCCAACATACAGGGTCGTATTGTTTTTATTCGTGATGATGTAAATGGAGCCGCCTTTTTTCAAATAATGTAAGTTAAGAAGACCATTAGATAAAGAAACGTCCGAGCAAAGCAAAGGAGTCTTTTACATCCACTGACCTCAAAAGTTAAATATCAAGTAAGCAAATCCTAAAACAGCGTCAAAGACTGCTTCGTCGTTCCTCCTCGCAGTGACGCTGTGGCTACACACTCTGACCGGTTGCTATGTAATCATGGTATCAATACTTCACGATTAAGGAACACGTCGCTCCGAGCGAAGCGAAGGAGTCTCATAAAAGCATTCAACCTCCTAAGCCTATACCACAATAAAGACTTAACTGCATTCAATCACTGGAAGATCATTTGAACACCTTCAATGAGATTAAGAGATGCCATAAAAGACAAATCAGCGTCAAAGACTGCTTCGTCGTACCTCCTCGCAGTGACGCTTTGGCTTATAAGTCAAAGTAATAATCTGCTGATCTTGAAATCAAGTACTGCATTCAGAAAAGAAACGTCACTCCGAGCGAAGCGAAGGAGTCTCGTGAAACATAAAAGCTTTATTTCATTTTCACCTCACCTCAATCTTATAAACCAAAGCGGCATCCGCCTCCTGAGGCTTACTTCGAGGTTGTGTGACTTCCAGACCATCAGGAGTCATTTGCCAATCAATTTGTTCATCTGAGCCTAGCACTTCTACGGATTGTACTTCTAAATCTTTGGCTTCCTTGGCAAAAACAGAAAGTACTTTTGATGTTGCTTCCTTGTCCCATCCCAATTGGATCGCGTAAACAATGTCTCCATTTCGGGTATACCGAATGTCTTTTTCATGTAGCTCATCGAGTCCACCTTTCAATGCGCCAAACTCATTCCAGGGATCATTGGGTCGCTTTCTTATTTCCGAAGGTCCCTGGCCATAAGACAGAAAGGGTCTGGTATTGTAAATGGCTTCTCCATACAGCTTCATCCAGCGGCCAATTCCTTCCATCGCCTCCACTTGCTCAATAGGCATAGTGCCATCCGCCATGGGTCCGGCAGATAAAAGCATAATTCCATTTTTACTCACCACCTCTGCCAACATTCGGATCGCTTTCTTGGGATCAATCGCGGTGCGCTTTGCTTTATTGTAACACCACGAACTGCCCAAAATAAAATCTGTGATCCATACCTCATGTTGGATGTCCGGCATAGTAGATCGCTCCACATTTATTACCGCTAACTCTTCAGGGAAAAAAAGCCCTTTCGTATTGACAACCACTTCTTTTCCTTCTGTGTCTGCCCTCTCAAAATAGTGCTTCAGGAATTGCTTTCGATGCGACTCTTTGATGAACCTTGGACCGAAATCCATCCACACATAGTCAGGACTGTAGGCATCTACCACCTCCACCAACTTATCCAACCAAAGATCATTGGCTTCATCATAATCCATGTTTCCATAGAGCTTACGGTACTTTGCTTCCTGTGGTACCAAAATTTGATCTTCACGATAGACGAGGTTGTGTTTGCTAACAGGACGTAAAAACGAATTTTCAGCGTGTGGGAAAAAGAGCATGTTGAACCCGTGATGAAAAGTGGTCATGTACTTTAATCCCCTAGCTTTTACTTCGTCCCCAATCTCTTTTACCACATCGACTCCAGGACCCATATCTACGGAATTCCATTCATTTATTTCACTGTCCCAAAGGGAGAACCCGTCGTGGTGTTCCGCAATGGAGCCAATGAATTTGGCACCCATATTTTCAAAGTGATCTACCCATTCTTTGGCATTAAAATTTGGCGCCTGCCACATCGGGATGAAATCGTGGTAATGGACCGAATCACCGTAGGTTTTATTGTGATACGCATAAATCTCCGAACCCCAACCTACTCGATCGGGGGTGTAACGCCACCTGGGGTACCATTCACTTCCCCAGGCAGGAACCGAATAGACACCCCAATGGAAATAAACACCAAGCTTGGCATCCGAAAACCAATCAGGTGCCGCTTTATGTGAGTGGAGCGACTCCCAACTTATCTCGGCCTTTTTGTCGGACTTGGATTCTGGAGCACTGCATCCAAAAAGCAAGCACATAACGAGAGCAAGTGGCTTACTCGCTCTCGACAAAATCAACCCCAAAGCGATTCAAGGGTATGAGGGCTGCCCTCTCCAACCCAAATATCACCTGATAAAAATCGAAAGCCCAGTTCAAGCCCCTCAATGGTTTGCATTTCCTCCGCAGACAATTCAATGTCTTTTGACTCAAGATTCTGCTGAATCCGTACGGGGTTAGTGGATTTCGGGATAACAACTGTTCCCCTGTTGATCGCCCAGCTTATCAGCACCTGTGCTGGCGTAACTCCTTTAGCATCAGCTATCTTGATGATTTCTTGGTTTTCAAAAAGCTGGGGTTCATTCTCAGACTTTAATAGTGGGGCACGATCTCCAGATCCTAAAGGCGAATAGGCAGTCATAAAGATCCCATGCTCGTCACAAAAGGATTTAAGCTCTTTTTGCTGAAGGTAGGGATGTGACTCCACCTGATTCATCTCGGGTTTGATCCTTGCTGTTTCAAGCAACTTTTCAATCTTAGATGCTGAAAAATTAGAAACACCGATGTGCTTGACCAAGCTATCATCGACCAGCGTTTCCATGGCTTTCCATGTAGCCGAAATCGGCACTTCTTCTAAGCTAAAAAAGTTCTCCGGCTCCAACGGGATTTTGCTTCCCTTTTTCAAAGCTACCGGCCAGTGCATCAAGAAAAGGTCTAAATATTCAATTTGCAGATCTTTTAAGGTTTTTTCCAAAGCGGGCTTTACTTCATGTGGCTCATGATCTCCATTCCAAAGTTTGGAGGTAATCCATAGTTCTTCTCGGGATACGATTCCCGAAGAAATCACCTCGTTTAGGGCCTCGCCAATCTCTGCTTCATTCCCATAAATTGGCGCACAATCGATATGGCAATAGCCTACCTCAATGGCTGTCTTTACGGCTTCATATACTTCGCCCGGTTGCGACTTCCAGGTGCCAAGCCCTAGCATAGGCATTTGATCTTTGTTTTTGTAAGTCAGGTATTTCATTTTGATAATTTACAATTGTTAAGGGGAGAAAGGGTAACGTTTAAGCAATTTCGGGGTAGTCCGCCCATTTTACAACTCGCTCTTCATAAAGTGCATCCAAAGACATTTGCACGCATTTCGCTGTTTGTGCACCAGACAGGATGTCCGCATATACTTTCTTGCCATTCACCACTGATTCATAAAATTGGTTCAATGCTTGTAAGGTGCTGTCTTCATTACTCGCTTCGATGGGAGCGCCTTTGCCTTGCTGCCACGCCTGCATAGTAGCTCCGCTTACTCCATCCACCATTCCTAATGCTCGCTCCTTTTTTTCAAGAAAAATGTTGGCATTTTTGAGCCCCATTACGATGGTCGCCTTGCTTCCTAAAATTCTAATTTGATACCCTCCGTAGCTATTGGTGGTAGTGCACATAAAAGAAGCATCAATACCCGATGGATATTGATAATTTAAGTTAATGTTGTCAAAGGTTTCGCGACCATCTTTCCAGTAATCAATTCCTCCAAAGCCAGCTATTTTCTCCGGGAATTCGCCAAGCACTCGATTGATAAAGTCAATCTGATGCGAACAAAGCTCTGCAGTAAGCCCACCGGAATGTTCCTTGTACATGCGCCAGTTAATCATACGCTCCCATTTTGGATCGGGAACCTCTCTTCGCCAATCACCATTACGATTCCATTGGCAAACAAATCCGGTAATGTCGCCGATGTATCCTGATTTAATGATTTGCTCAACCTTTTGGTAGAGTTCCGAACTGTTATATTGATGACCTGTCTGGAAAACGAGTTCCTTGGTTTTAGCATAGGCATCTAAAACAGATTGCGTCTCTGTAACACCTTTTACCAGCGTTTTTTCGCAGTAAATGTGATTTCCAGACTCAAGCACATCCAAACACATTTTTCCGTGAAGACCAAAGGGCGTGGCAATGATCACCGCGTCTAGTCCTTTGTGCTCCAGAAGCTTACGGTAGTCTTTGTATCCTTTTGCTCCAGACTTGTTTACAGCATCTTCAAGTCTGAAAGGGATGATGTCACAAGCAGCCACAACCTTCACTCTGTCGTGTCCTTGCAGCAAAGAGATGATGCCGGAACCTCTTGAGCCAGTGCCAATGACACCAACATTAAGGGATTTGGAAACCGTACTTTTACCCGAAAGTAAATATGGGCTGGCAAGTATTCCGGCTGATGCAATGGCACTCGCCTTGATAAAGTCCCTTCTGGTTTTTATGCTATTTCCCATCCTGGTTCATATTTCCTACTCCACAACTTCATCGCTTGATCATCCTTCACTTTACCTGTTTCAGTATCAATTTTTAGCATGGCGCTGGTTCTATAGGCAATATTTGCCAGCAATGCCATATGGTTGCTTTTGGCTGCATCAGCAATCGGAGCTCGTAACGCTTCTTTTCCACGGATTGCTTCAAGCAGATTATTTGTATGCTCGGTAGTGGTATCTCCTCCGCCTCCCAAGGCCAGCCCACTCTCATTGCTCTTTTTCTTGCTTTCTTTGACCAGCTTTCCTTCCCGATCAAAAAGCTTGTAGTAGGATCGATTCACAAGCACCGACCCTTCTGTCCCATAAATTACGGTGCCTCTACCGGTTCCGTAGGTGTTGTATCCGTTCCTACTCTTACCATCCCACACAATCGTTTTGCGATCTTTGAATTTAAACACAGCGTTCATGGTGTCGTACATTTCCCAGCCATCATCGAGGTAGTGCTGCTTATCCGCGTCTACATAAACCGACTCTGGATAATCAATATCCATGGCCCATCGCGCAACATCCAATTCATGTACTGCATTATTTCCGGTTTCTGCTGTTCCCCACTTCCAACCGTACCAGTGCCAATTGTAATTCCAGATGTCGTGAAAGTAGTCTTGGCGAGGTGCAGGTCCTTGAAACAGCTCCCAATTTAAGTCTTCGGGCGGAGCCTGCTTTTTCTGGTTTGGCACCTTTCCTCGTTTGTTATTGTAGATCGCAACTGCCTTGTAGGGATTCCCGATCAAGCCATTCTTAATTTCTTTGACAATTTCGATGGTGTGCGGTGAAGATCGCTGCTGATTTCCCATTTGCACATGCAGGCCAGTTTCCTTTTGACGAGCAACCATCACTTCTGCCTCTCGTGGATTGTGAGCGCAAGGTTTCTCCACAAAGACGTGTTTACCCGCATCCAACGCCATGACAGTTGCGGGTGCATGCCAGTGGTCAGGAGTGGCTACAAAAACAACATCCAGCTTTTTGTCTTCCAAAATCTTCCGAACGTCTTCCTCCACCTTGGGTTTATAGTCAATCTTATCTTTCAGGATTCCTAGTGACTTATCCACCTGAGAACGCTTCACATCACATAAATAAAGCAGCTTCGTATTGAACTTATCTTCCAGAATGCTGTAGTACCCACCAACTCTCCTACCCAATCCCATTAAGCATATATGGATACGGTCATTCGCTCCCAGGATACTGTTGTAGCTGGATGCCTTCATGGCAAAGCCAAGTCCAGCGGATGCCAAAGCAGTTTTTTTGATAAAAGATCTTCTGTTAGTCATTTCTTTGTTCTTTATAGTTCCCTGATTTTGATACTTCTAAAACTCACTTTATCTCCATGATCCTGTAGTAAAATCAAACCTTCCGGCCATCTGCCAAAATTTTCCCACTTTTTGTATTTGCTGTAGTTCACCAATGCTCCGAATATTTGAGAGAATCGGTCATACTCTACCATTTTCTCATTGTTAAGCCAGTGTTCTACCTTACCGTCTTTAGAAACAATTCTCGCTTTTTGCCACCTATCAGGACCTTTCAGCCTCCATTTTGATGGTGGATCTTTGGCAATTAAATCGTACAATGATCCTAAAGTTCGATTTCCCATTACTCCTTTCTTCGCATCAGGATGTAGCTTGTCATCAAGGATCTGGAACTCGCACCCGATGGCTGACCCTGCACCTTTATTCAGATTTGGGTCTACAAAATATTTGATTCCGCTGTTGGCACCTTTGGTAAATAGAAACTCCAACTCCAATTCAAAATCACTGTAATTTCTGGTGGTCACAATGTCGCCAGGCCCGGTTGACTCGCCCCCATTGGTTGCTTCCACCGTAAGCACTCCATCTTCAATGGTCCATCCGGATTCTGGAAACTCATCTAATTTGGCTCCTCTCCATCCGTTGGTGGTCTCGCCATCCCATAAAAGTTTATACCCTTTGGATTTTTCCCATTCCGTTAGCTCGTTCTTCAGGTAGCTGATTTGTGTCACTTCCGGGTCAGGGATCATCCGATATTTTTCTACATCTTCAGTTAGAATGCGGAGGTTTTTCCACTTCACTAAGAACCCTTCCTTTTCCGGGCTAATGCTGTGCACCTGCAACCCAATAATTCCTTCAGCCGTCATGTCATCAATCAACCAACTGGTATGAAAACCATTGACGTAGGTGCGGATGTCACTACCTAAACATTCGATCCTGAACTTATTCCATCTGCCTAGCTGAAATGCCTGCTTTCCTTTTTCATTTCGCGATAGCGGATACAGCCAGTTTCTTCGTCCCTCATCATAAATACCCCCGGTCCATTGTCTTTTCCCGTCAGGATCCACTTCGCATTGATAGCCGTACACCCGATCATTTTCATTGATCTCACTTCGGAATTGCACTCCTGAATTCATGTCATTTGGCAGGAAAACCTCATATTCCAAAATGAAATCTGAAAACTTTTCCTTCGTGCAGAGAAAGGTATTTTTAGATTTTAGCACCGCATACCCTACAATCGCTTCATTCTCTACTTTGTAGGTGGCATCTCCTCCATGGGTTTCCCAACCATTTAGGTTTTTCCCGTTGAATAGTGATTGCCATTCTTGGCATAAACAAGAAGCGTTGATAAACAAAATGATCGAAGAGAGTAAAAGGTATTTCATAGTCTAGAATTTCGGATTTGGGTCAAATGTGTACTGTAAAGCCTCCATCAGAAGTTAAAATAGTCTTTTGTGTTCTGGTAGCATATATCCGTAATGAGTTTTTGCAAAACCATCTGGTCGCTTGGTAATTCACCATTTTCCACATCTCTACCAATGAGATCGCACAAAATTCTCCTGAAATATTCATGACGAGAAAAGGAAAGGAAGCTCCTGGAATCCGTCAACATGCCAATGAACCGGCTTAATAAACCGATATTAGAAAGGATATCTAAGTGGTCTCTAATACCGTCTTTCTGATCGAGGTACCACCAAGCTGCACCGTACTGGATCTTTCCGGGAACATCCTTCTGGAAATTTCCCACCGCTGTGGCAAAAAGGTAATTGTCCCGTGGATTAAGATTGTAGAGAATTGTTTTAGCTAGCTGGTCAGTAGACTCAAGATGATCTAAAAAAGATAGTAAACTTTGGCCTTGGGAAGCATCGCTGATGGTATCAAAACCAGTGTCTGGGCCAAGAAGCTGAAACGCCAGTGTGTTTGTATTACGCACCACTCCTAAGTGAAATTGCTGTGTCCAACCCAATTCGTGATATATCTTGCATACCTCGAAAAGAAGAAACGCCTGAAGGTTTTCTGCATCTTTGACGTCAATATTCTTACCTTTTATCCACTTCAAAAATGTGTTTGATGCATTCACGGCAGACGTCAAAGTAGGTAACTGTTCAAAGCTTATATCTGCAAGCCGACATCCATTTTCATGAAAGTAGTTAATTCTCAACCTGAGCGCTGCAAGCAGGTCATCTACCGTATCTATTTGGGTATTTGTGACATCAGATAGTTCTTGGATGTAGTCAGTACTTTGCAGGTTGATAGCCTTATCAGGCCGGAAGGTAGGCAAGACATGTATCTCACAGTCTGACTTAGCAATTGCCTGATGATAGTGCAGATCATCCGTTGGATCGTCAGTGGTGCACAAAAGCTCCACTCTTTTTGATCTAAGGAGGTTTCGGCAGGAGTACACGTGATCTTGCAGCATTTCGCCAGCCTTTAGGTAGATTGACTCAGCTGTATTCGAATTGAGGAGCTGTTCAATACCAAAATACCTTTTAAGTTCTAGATGCGTCCAATGATAGAGTGGATTTCTAAGCGTGTAGGGAACCGTTTCAGCCCATTTGTTAAACTTCTTATTATCACTGCAACTACCGGTGATGTACTCTTCTGCAATCCCGTTCGCACGCATAGCACGCCATTTGTAATGATCGTCCTCCAGCCAGGCTTTCGTCAAGTTTTCAAATTGACGGTCATTTGCAATATCTCCTGGAGAGAGGTGATTGTGATAGTCGATGATGGGAAGCTCTTCCGCTATATCGTGATACAACTTTTCCGCAGTACGATTGGATAGTAGAAAATTGTCGTCTAAAAATGCTTTCATAACATAAGCGATCTTCTAATTCCTAATTCCAAGCCTCTCAATTCAGCTAATCCCCTAAGTCGACCAATGGCGGTGTAGCCTGGGTTTCCTTCTTTTTGCAAATCATCCAACATTCGATGACCATGGTCTGGTCGGAAAGGCATACGAATATCTTTTCTTCCTGAGTCAATTCTTTTCTGTTGTTCTTCCACTAATGCCTTCATTACCTCGTACATATCCACATCACCATCCAAATGATCTGCTTCGTGGAAGCTCCCTTTTTCATCCCGCTTGGTAGCTCTTAAGTGAATAAAGTGAATGCGATCGCCGAATCGCTTCACCATACCAACCAAATCATTATCTACTCGCACACCAAAAGATCCTGTGCAAAACGTTAATCCGTTATTTCTGGAAGGAACTGCCTTAAATAAATCCAGTACGTCTTGTTCGGTGCTTAGTACCCTTGGGAGTCCCAAAATAGGAAATGGTGGATCGTCCGGATGAATGCATAAATTCAGGCCCACTTCTTCCGCTACCGGAGTAATTTCTTTCAGGAAGTAAAACAGATGCTCCTTCATCATGGCAGTGTCTATCCCGTTATAAGTATCCAGCATGGATTGAAAGTTTTGCAACTCATACCCTTCCTGAACTTCATAACCCTTGGCTGATCCTGGAAGGCCGGCAATGATGCTTTCAATGATCAGTGATTTCTTTTCTTTTGAGAGTTGATCAAAATGATTGTTTGCTTCTTCTTGTTCCTCAGAATTGTAATCTTCCAAAGCCCCTGGCCGCTGCAACATGAACAACTCAAAGGCTGCTATATCCAGTTTATTGTAAACCAGGCAAGTGGAACCGTCCCTAAATTCAAAATCTAAATTGGTGCGGGTCCAGTCGACCACCGGCATAAAATTGTAGCAAACCGTATCAACTCCACAATTGCTTAGGTTTCTAAGGGTTTGCTTGTAGTTTTCAATGTAAAGCTCAAAGTCCCCTGACTGGCGTTTGATGTCATCGTGAACAGGTACGCTCTCCACCACAGTCCAGGTAAGTCCACTTTGCTCAATAACTGCTTTTCTTTTTTCAATTTCTCCGATAGACCAGATTTCGCCGTTGGGAATGTGATGCAAGGCGGTGACAATTCCGGTTGCTCCAGCTTGCTTAATGTCCTGCAAGCTTACCGGATCATCTGGGCCATACCAGCGCCATGTCTGCTCCAGTCCTTTCATACGCCACTAAATGCATTAAATCCTCCATCTACCGGGATGACCGTTCCGGTGACAAAACCCGATTTTGATTCGTCACAAAGCCATTCCAGCGTTCCCAATAATTCTTCTGGTTGACCAAATCTTCTCATAGGCGTCTGACTGACAATCGTATTTCCTCGATGAGTCAAGCTTCCATCTTGATTCGTCAATAATCCTCTATTTTGCTCGGTCAGAAAGAAACCCGGTGCAATGGCATTGACCCTTATTTTGGCACTGGCAAAGTGCACCGCCATCCATTCGGTAAAGTTGGAAATAGCTGCTTTTGCAGCACTATAGGCCATCACTTTTGTCATGGGTGAATAGGCACTCATGGAGGATATGTTTATGATCGAACCTCCTGTTTTTTCGATCATGTCTTTTCCAAAAATCTGGGAGGGAAGAAAAGTGCCCAGAAAGTTCAAGTCGAAGACCTGACCCACTGCTTTATGGTCTAAATCAAAAAATCCCTTGCCTTCATCAGGTTCATTAAATGACACATTTGAAGTGGTGGCAGAAGGGTGGTTTCCACCAGCTCCATTGATCAAAATGTCACAAGGCCCAAACTCCTCCTTAACTTTTTCATGCGTAGCTAAAATTGCATCTTTGTCTAAGACATCTGCCGCCAAGGCAAGCACCTTACCCTCTTTCGATTCGATTTGTTCTGCTACCAAATTCAGTTTGGATTGCGTTCGGCCAATGATCGCCACTTTAGCTCCCAACTCTGCTAAACGGATTGCCATTGCACTACAAAGAACCCCTGAACCTCCCGTGACGACTACTACTTTATCTTTCATTCAGATGAATGTGTACGTTAACGCAGCTCAATTTAACTAAAAACTATATGGTGATTAAATGAAGAAGGGCTAATTTTCTCGCAGGGTGGAAAAAAGCATTACCATAAAGGAAATCGCCAAACTAGCGGGCGTATCCATCGGTACAGTTGACCGTGTGATCCACAACAGAGGAAGGGTATCGCAGGAGACGTCTGACCGGATTACGCATATTGCAGCAGAGCACAATTACAGTTCCAATGTGAATGCTCGAAAACTACGGCTCAATAGAAACCTGAGGATCGGGGTAATGCTACCCTCCAACTCAGCCTTCTGGGAGAATCACAAAAACGGAATGATCTCAGAACTGGATCAACTGGATTCCATGCAGTTGGAGTTTTTTATGTTTGAGATGAACCTTGATTCCATGCGAAATACTCTGCAAGGGGTTTTTGAAGCGAATTTGGATGGCTTGATCTTAGCACCTGTTTTCGAAGAGGGGAACGCTCTCCTTTTAGAAAAACTGGAGACCACCAGTTTTCCAATTGTACTCATCGACTCAAAAATTAAAGGCTGGAATGACTACTTATCTTTTATCGGATCCGACAATTACCAAAGCGGTAAAACCGCCTGTCATCTGCTGAGTCTTGGTCTTGAAGAACTGAAAACGTATATCGTTTATCACTCTATTGCAGATGAGCAAAAAGGGGCGATCAATGCTCGCGTGGAAGGGCTAAAAGCCATGTCACTACAGTGGCCAAATCATCAAGTGGAGGAAGTCAACCTGGAACGAAACAAAATAACGCAAGAAGAACTGGCAGATATCATCAATGAGCAATCGCGTCCTACCAGTATTTATATTCCACATTCGAGTACCTTCTTGTTAGAAAAACTCTTGACTCAGATTGACCGAGATAAAACGCGGGTTTTAGGTCACGACCTGATTTCCGAAAATGCGAAAATGCTGGAGTCTAATCTAGTTGACTTTCTGCTCTATCAGGCTCCAATCAGACAAGGCAGTCTGGCTATTAGCACTCTATACCGAAACCTGATTCTAAATAAAGAAATAGCTACAGACCAACCTATGCCTATTGAGATTATATCTAAACATAATATGGAGTTTGTGAAGAGGTAAAGCTCCTTTCATACTAATGTCTGCGTCAAGATCTTCAGATTTTTTCATTTCTTAATAAAGCTCCGGCAAACCCTCCAGAGAAGCTCCTAAGACCGTTTTGGAAATACCCGAAAGAGCTTCCAATGAACCCTCAAAGTGATACGTCTTTTGAGTGTGTGACAAAGACTCTCCCTTTTCCAGTTCCCTGGCATGCGAAGAGGACTCAAACTCAAAAAAGGGCAAATCAATGTCCTTACCAGGCACTACACCTCCATTAAAAATATTGGTAACATCTCCATTGTATGGGTCTGTGTTATCTGGAGTAGAGTTGACAAAGAGTGTCTGATCAGGATCAAAAGTGAAGGTGACAATGCTGAGTACCTTTCTTACCGGATCATAGCTACCCATCCTATCTATGCTAAACTCCTTGCGCACTCCAACCTTATTGAAATAATTGGCATCTGCTCTGTAAAAAGCTACATTTTCTTTAAAGCGAAGGATAGGATCAGCATCAGTGAAATATGCGCTGATTGAATCCGCGGTGGCAGGTTTGGACAATGGAAGAATGACCACATTGCCTTCCGCTCTATTCATACAGCCGAGCTCCCAAAGGGACAATAATCCTGTTTCTCGGTTCCAGTTTTCACCAATATTGGTCATTTCGGTTTCCACCGAAAACCCTACTGACTGAGCTCCCTTCAACTTGATTCCAAGGTTTTCCTCAATTTCACTTTGATCTAAAATATCAATAGATCGATGAACTTCAAGCTCAAAAAGAAAGTCGTCCACGTTTCTGATGGACAATTCTCCTCTAGTCGAGACAGATGTTTCGCTTTGCGCCAAAACTTCAAACTTTGCTTTCTGCAAGGCTTCCGGTCTCCTGAAATTATCCTGAGTTTGATCCTTTCCCGGGTCAAAAGAAATATTGTGTGGCCCCCACTCGGGCCCGAACCAAAGCCTTCCTTCACCACCCATTCCTGCCTGGGCCGTATCATAGGCTTTGTCCTCAATCAATTTACTATTGAACCAGCCGTAAGATTGACCTTCGTTTCCGGCAGAAGAACTGGTAAACACCCGACCTTGTAGTATTCCCGAAACGGCCAGCATCGATTCACCGGATTTGAGTACATGGAGTCCTTCCACTTCGCTCAAGCGATCTAAATCATAGCCAAATGTCCTTGGCTTTGACACATCCATACATGCCGAAATCAAGCAAACAGCGAGTAGTAAAGTGCAAGCGTTAATCAACTTCCTTTGAGAAAGTAAACCGATACGGTTTGAAACACTCACTTTGTGGTGACCGTCACTACATCACTTTTCAACCCTTTACCAGTAGCCTTTAAGGTGATCTCTCCTGCTGATTCGTCAGACCGCAAGATTGCCAAAGCCATCCCACTAAACGCCTTTCTGAAGTTTGCCTGGAAGGATTCTGTAGTAGCTGAATTTCCATTATCAACCGCAATTAAGTCTCCTGCTCCTTTCACCGAGAAATTCACCAAATTAGTGGCATTGGGACAGAGGTTGCCATTCTTATCTTCAATTCTTACGGTCACATATGAAAGATCTCTACCGTCTGCATCAATCATAGCTCTATCTGCAGATAAGCTAATTTTTGCAGGCTTACCAGCAGTATTGATCACCTTCTCGGTGATTGCTTTCCCATCCTTGTAGCCCACCACTTTAAGCTCACCAGCTTCATACGGCACCTCCCAACTTAGTCGGTATGGTGAATCAAATGTGGTTGGATCATAACGCAAGAATTTTACTAAAAGGGTTGTTTTGTCTACGCCTTTCTTCTTTTTCCCGAGTGACTTACCGTTTAAGAATAGCTCCGCCTCGTCGCAGTTGGTGTAGCTATAAACCGGTATTGTCTCTCCTTCCATGCCCTTCCAATTCCAATGTGGAAGTAAATGAATCATGGGCTTGTCGGTCCATTGACTTTGGTAGAGGTAAAAGCGATCCTTTGGAAATCCACACAAGTCAACAGCACCAAAATACGAACTGCGGGAAGGCCAGGAATCATTCCAGTAGCCATTGGTAGAATTGTCTCGGCCTCCGTATGGGGTAGGTTCTCCCAGGTAATCAAATCCAGTCCAGATGAACTCCCCCATCGTATGCGGAAACTCTTTTTGAAAGTGGAACTCAACATCCGGTGGGTAAGCCCACGGTGGCCCGATCAGATCGTAGCTTGTCACCTGTAGCGACTCGTGGGTTTTGTATTTTTCAATGGGTAAGTGATAGACTCCACGGCTGCTTGTGCAGCTTGAGGTTTCAGACCCGTATAAGGGTAGATTGGGGTTGATTCCACGAATCTCTCCGTATTTAGTGGGTTTGTAATTGACACCCGCAATATCCACCTGATTGGCCATATTGTTTTGGTAAGGCACATCGTAATAATTGAAACCTGCGGAGGTAGGTCGGGTCTTGTCTACTTCCTTCACAAAGTCATTGAGCATTTTTGCTGTCTTCCATCCATTCTTGGCATCTCGCTGCTCAATGATTTCATTTCCAATACTCCACATCACGATGGAGGGATGATTCCGGTCTCGCAATACCATATCCTTTAAGTCTCTTTCTGCCCATTCCTCAAAAAAAACATTGTATCCATTTTCCACTTTTGGAATCTTCCACACGTCAAAGGCTTCATCTTGCACCATCAAGCCCAGTTCATCGCACAGTTCCAAAAACTCTCGGGAAGGCGGGTTGTGGCTGGTGCGTATGGCATTCACTCCCATCTCTTTCATGATCTGCAACTTTCGTTCATCGGCCCTTCGATACACTGCTGCTCCGAGCGCACCATTGTCGTGGTGTAAGCAAACCCCATTGAACCGCACCTGCCGTCCATTTAGGTAGAAAGCGTCCAAATCGTGACGGATGGTGCGAATGCCAAATCGGCTATTAAAGGTATCAAGCACTTTGCCTTCCGAAGAAATGGTCGTTATGGCGGTGTACAGATGAGGTGTTTCCAAATCCCATACTTTAGGATTGCTAACCTTCGTGTAAAGAGCAGAAACAACTTTATCATTTCCTGGAATTTCGATCTCCTCATCAACGCTTGCAACCTCCATTCCCTGAGGGTCAAAATAAGTCTGCACTACTTTCACTTTCTTGGTTTGGCTTGATTTATTTACAATGGTGGTTTCATTCTGCACCACGGCTACTTCTTCATTGACTCTGGGTGTAGTAATGAAGGTTCCCCAGTTATCCACGTATTGCTGCTCATCAATTTTTAACCAAACTGAGCGATAAATCCCCGCGCCGGGATACCAACGAGTTGACAAATCTTCCGGCTGTAATCTTACTGCAATCACATTGTCGCTTCCGTCATAGTTGAGGTATTGACTGATGTCGTATTCAAACCCGATATAGCCGTACGGACGGTTACCAATAAATTCTCCATTTACCCAAACGTGAGCATTGTACATGGCACCTTCAAATTCAATTCTTACCACTTTGCCTTTTGCAGATTCCGGCATGGTAAAATGCTTCCTGTACCAACCTGTACCGTGAAACGGCAAACCACCAGATCGGGCATTATAATTTATATCAAAAGGACCTTCAATCGCCCAATCGTGAGGTAAATCTAGTTGTCGCCAACTTGCATCTTCAAAAGAAGGTTTCTCTGCGCCTTCAGCTTTTTCATTGAAAAAGAGCCAGCCTTTATTAAAATTTTCTTCGGGGGTGTATTGTGCAAATCCTAGTAGAAATTGTAAAGAAATGATTGTCGCTAAAAGTGCTTTCATTTTGGAGCTTGGGTTTAATATGCAGTATTTGATAAAACTATGGCCAATGTCTATCCAATTAGATTCAAACGTTTGCGCCCAACCAGGAGAATTTCAAATAGCTGCTGACTTCAAATTTTATCGAACTTCAAAACTACCCTTATAAGAGAGTGGAGTTCCGTCTTCGTGCACTCCCTCCACACCTATCTCATAGATTCCAGGTACATCTGACGTGAAAAACTCCAAGGAAATATCCCCTGCGGAAGAGATATTCGGTTCCCAGAAAAGCTGCAGTCGAGTATCAGGTAGCGTGGAAGGACTTGAATGATCTACCGTAAAATACCGCTTGGGATATTCCTCACCTTTCAACAAAACAGCATAACTATCAGGTCTAATCTCTCCGTAATTTCTATCTACTGTTTTGAAGGAAATCATGCCATCAAAAATGACATTACCAAAATAGAATCGATTATCCAACACTTCGATGGTTTCTACTGCATACGGCGTGAGACCGAGCACCTGCTCTGAGGAAAAGGACAAGCCGTCCATCAACAACAAAGAACTTCTACTGTCTGGAAAAATACTGGGCACGCGGATATTGAGGGAGTAATCTTCTTTCTTCTTTTTCACTCCTACCGACAAAATGTACTCCAGGAAAGAATCCTTGAGCGTGGGGAATCGCTTGTAGTCTTCCAGTCGATAGGAACTTGCAAATTCAAATTGGGAGAAATTCTGAATCGGGTTGAATATGCTGTCACTCCGTAAAAAGTAGTAGGCATTCTCCACTTGGTTTTTCAAACTACGTTGAACGATTTCATCAATTTTAGCTGAGTCGATCTGAAGAGGAATGGCGGGAAAGGTTGGATACTCCTCATAAAATTCGTTTTCCATTTCAAAGCCTGTTTGACTCTCTCCTTCGAGGAGTTGAAGATGGCCATTGCGAGAACCAAAAAACGGCAGAATGCTAAATTCAAATCTATTTAAGCTATCGATCTGGCCTACCCGAAATTGGTAGTCATCACCAGATAGCGAAAGTGTGATAATTCTACTTTGTTGTTTCGCATTACCACTCAGCTTACCAGCCAATAGGTCAAATCTTTTCTCAGGTAAAAACTCAAATGTTTTTTGCTCATAGATGGATTCGGTGTAGAAGTCTCCTTTTAGCAATAAAATTTCCACTTGATCTTCCAATTGTCCATTAAGACTTTCAAGACCTTCCACTTTCACTTTTCCAGTTAGCTGTTGCCCATGTGCAAGTCCGGCCTGAACGTTTGTCCTTTTGGCCACCACTTTCACGGATAAGTTTGCATTTTCTGGAGCGGAGAAATTCAGTGTGACCTTTTCTCTTTTTTTATAGACAGATTTGGAAGGCTTGATTGGCAGAGACTTAAGTTCGGCATTAAATAACAATCGGGAGCTCAGCTTCTGCTTCCCTTCAAAGAGCTCAACGACCATTAGCTTCTTGGGGAGTATTTCAAAAGGCACTACTAACTCCGAATCATTAAGATCTTCTCTTATCCATAAAATATTCTGTTCGTCCCTGATCTGGAGTCTTTTCCCTTGGGGTCGACCCGAAATTTTTATAATAAAGGCTTGATCCATCTCATTTACAGAAATGCTGTGGCAATCCGTACATACCGCAGGTAGATCGGCAAACGTGAAGTTTCCTTCCCGATCTTCGATCACTAACTGGTAAGACTGAGTTTTTTCCGCTACAAACTGTATAATTCCAGTTCCGTAGCTATCAGTTTCCATTTTTAAAACTTCTTGACCTTGCTTATTCACCAGCGGTATGT
>JBCCLV010000063.1:0-22859 GCA_039026695.1 Bacteroidota bacterium | reverse complement strand
TTTTTCGGCAGGGCGTGCTGTATCTCTATATATCCCATCCCGATACCATATTCTAGAGAAGGTGCTAGCGTACCGGATGTAACTTCTCCTATCACCTCTCCCAACGAATCGAGTAGTCGATATCCCTGTCTTGGAATTCCACGATCAAGCATCTCAAATCCAATCAGTTTACGTGCCAGACCCTCCTCTTTCTGCTTTTTCAGCAAAGCGCTATTTACAAATTCTTTCGTGAATTTGGTTACCCAGCTGAGGCCTGCTTCCATTGGCGAAGATTCATCAGTAATGTCATTTCCATACAGACAATAGCCTTTTTCAAGCCTTAATGTATCCCTCGCTCCAAGCCCTATTGGTTTTAAACCAAACTCTTTACCTGCTTTAAATAGCTCTTGCCAAACTGATTCTGCCTTCTGCTTAGGTATATATAATTCAAAGCCTCCGCTTCCAGTATATCCCGTAGCAGATATAATCATTTCTTGTCCTGCGAGTAAGTCTTTCTTGAAGCGATAGTAAGGTATTTCACTCAGTGGGACATCAGTTAATGTCTGCAACATTTCTATTGCTTTAGGACCCTGCACAGCGAGTAAAACAGTCTCTTCTGAAATATTTGAAAGCGCTGCATTCCATCGGTTTTGAGAAGAGATCCATTTCCAGTCTTTTTCAATATTAGAGGCATTAACCACCAGCATGTACTCCTCTAGATCAGTTCGGTAGATTAATAGATCGTCCACAATGCCACCAGTACTGTTAGGGAGATAGGCATACTGTGCCATACCAACTTCAAGTTTTGAAGCATCATTGCTGCTGATCCATTGAATAAGTGCAAGTGCGTTAGGTCCCTTTACAATAAACTCTCCCATGTGAGATACATCGAAAACACCTACCCCATTTCTTACCGTCAAATGCTCTTCTTTGTCAGAGGAATAACGAACAGGCATTTCAAAACCAGCAAAGGGAATCATCTTGGCCCCAAGCTTTACATGCTCGTCGTGCAATGGGATTTTTTTGGCTGTCATATTCACTAATTGTTAAACAAACCTTACTAGAAAAACGAGGCAAATACCATGTAGTATCTCGATGAATTTAAAGACTTATTTTCAAGCTAACCGGACAGTGGTCTGAACCGTAATATTCGTTGTGAATTTCTGCAGTCTCAATGGAGTTTTTAAGCCTCTCACTCACCAAAAAGTAGTCTATCCGCCAGCCAACATTCCGCTCTCGTGCTCGATACTTATAGTTCCACCAGGAGTACTTTACTTCTTCAGGATAAAGAAAGCGGAAGGAATCTACAAACCCTTCCGATAAGAGATTCTCGAGACCGTCTATTTCCGTTTGGGTATATCCCGAAGCTTTGTTATAGTTCTCTTTTGAGCGTGCGATATCTATCTCAGTATGTGCAACATTGAGATCTCCACAAATAATCACGGGTTTCCTGTCTTCAAGCGAGAGAATGTAATCCTTAAAAGCTTGATCCCAAGACGCTCGATAATCTAGCCTTTTCATGCCCTCCCCAGAGTTTGGGGTGTAAACAGTGACAATGAAGAAATCCTGCAATTCAGCAGCGATCACACGACCCTCCTGATCGTGCTCCTCGATTCCAAAATCGTAATAAACCTCAATGGGCGACTGCTTAGTAAGGATGGCAGTCCCTGAATACCCTTTTCTAGCCTTGGATGAGTTGACTACCAACTCGTATTCCGGCAATAGCTGCAACGCCGTTTTCACATCCTCGGGCTGGCCTTTTGTTTCCTGTAGGCACAGTATATCAGGGTTCATTTCCTTTACATCTTTTAGGAAATCTTTTTTTACAATGGCTCTGATGCCATTTACATTCCAAGAAACAAAATGCATTTGTGCCATTTCTAGTGATAGGGTGACTCGATGAAGCTTAGCTAAGTAGCGATCCCCTAATGATAAAAGTCAATGTAAAGAAGAGGAAGGGCTTAATTCACTCCGCTGGCAAGGCTATGCTTGATCACGGCTTGTCATTGGCACAAAATTCTTTTAGCCTTCTGTTTTTACTTGGCTCTCGTAATTTCTGTAGCGCCTTTTCTCGTATTTGCCTTACCCGCTCTCGGGTTAAACCCATTGCGTCACCAATTTCTTCAAGTGTGTACGGGTTGTCAAAGCCAATACCGAAGCTCATCATGATTACCTCGCGCTCCCTTGCGGTTAGTGTGGATAATGCTCGCATTGTCTCTACCTTAAGCGAATCGTTGAATACAAGGTTACCATCTGTAGGTCCAGTGGTTACGTTTTCTAAAACATCTAGAAGTGATCCACTCTCATCTTCGCCAAACGGAGCGTCCATCGACATTTGCTTCACCTCAGCACCGAGTGTATTTCGTACTTCACTTGGCTTCATCTCCAAGATATCGGCCAATTCCTCCTCCGTTGGTTCTCTTTCAAACTGTTGTTCAAGCTCTGCATAAGCTCTTCTTATTTGATTGATCGCACCAGATTTATTCATTGGGAGTCTTACTATTCTGGACTGCTCCGCCAGCGCTTGCATAATTGATTGTCTAATCCACCAAACAGCATACGAAATGAATTTAAATCCTTTGGTCTCATCAAATTTCTTAGCTGCTTTAATCAAACCCAAGTTTCCCTCATTGATTAGATCATTAAGCGGTAAACTTCGGTTTTGGTATTGCTTTGCTACTGAAACCACAAATCTCAGGTTTGCTTTCACCAATTTTTCGAGGGCTAAATCGTCGCCTTCTTTAATTCTTTTGGCTAAAGTCACCTCTTCGTCAGGAGTGATCATAGGTACGTTACTGACCTCCGTGAAATACTTTTCAAGGGTGTGGCTTTCTCGCCTATTGGTTATTGATTGGGTAATCTTTAGCTGTCGCATATATTTTTAGTTTCTATTTCGTTTTGCCTGTGAGACAATCTACAAAAGTAAGATGAACGAGTGCCTCCTGCAATTATTCGCCTCGGTTCGAAATGAAAAACCTAAAAAAACCTACTTAAGTTCTTAATACTCCAATCAACTTGTGAGAATCTGTTTACGGTATTGATCGAGCGTGGGGCAATTTGCGACTAGCGGAAGTAAATGCTGCTTTCAGCTCCGACAGCTCCTTTTCATTAAACAGGTTTGTCTCTTGTAAGAAATGGAAAATGTACCTTCCATATTCAAGATCAATGTCCAACGATGATATAGCAGCAATATTTTTCAATATAGTTTCCTGATCTTGGTCGATATTGCCACTCATGCCGAGAAAAGTCGGAAGATTTACTTCAATAGCAAGCCGCAAGAACCTAATCTCCACGTTGTTCGGTGACTGAGCAACAGCAGCATCCATTCCCTTTTGATACTTTTTGAGTTGATTGAACTGTGTAAAAGGATTCCACATGACTCGGGCAAGCATGGCCTCAGATACTGCGCGATAAGCAAGAAAGACGGCTTCATTATTACCATGGCCCAACATTTGAGCTCGGAAAGCACTGGATTGTTCCGGGTCCAGTACAGCCTTATGAAAGTAGATTCTAGCTTCCTGCAGCGCTTGTCCGTCAACTTTCAAAAGCTGCACAGAACAAATCAAAAGAACCATGAATTTTAACTTAGTCACAAGAGAGAAACTTATGTAGCTGACCCAGTGTTCTGTCGCGCTCCTTGCAAAGTGATTTGGCACTTACCTCCTTACTAGATTGAAAAAAGTGTCGTTCTTTAGCAAGAAAAATACAGTTATGGGTTGATCTCAAAACTGTCAGCATCCTGCTGAAAAGGAAATCTTGCGCGAAAACTATTTAAAGACTCCCTTTCAATCTTAGCAGAAACAGTTCCCTCTTTATCTTCCAAGTAAGAAAGCCTTTCTCCACAGTAGTCATAGATTGCTGAGTGTCCCGGATACTTTTTTCCTGCGGCATCTTCACCCACCCTGTTAACTCCAAGGCAAAATGATAGATTCTCAATAGCACGGGCTCTGAGTAAGCTATCCCAGGCCAGGATTCTGGGACTTGGCCAATTTGCCACATAAATCAAAAGATCGTATTCGTGCCGATGATCTGGATATTTGGTAGCCCTGGACCAAACCGGAAACCTCAGATCATAGCAAATCATCAGTGCAATCTTCCAGCCCCTGTATTCCAGAATTAACCTGTCGCTCCCAGCAACATATATTTTATCTTCGCCTGCAAGGGCAAAAAGGTGCTTTTTATCGTAAGACCTTAATTTTCCGTTGGGATAAACAAAAAACAATCTATTGTAAAACTGTCCTTCTTCCTCAATGATGAAACTGCCCGTGACAGCTGCATCTTTCGCTTTTGCCTGCGTCTTCATCCATTGTAAAGTAGGACCGTTATTGGTTTCCGCAAGAACTGCAGCGTTCATGCTAAATCCTGAAGTAAACATCTCAGGAAGTACTATTAAATCAGTGGTAGGTAAAGCAGATAACTGATGGTCTAAGTGATTCAGGTTAGCGACCCTGTCTTCCCAAACAATATCAGTCTGAAGCAAGGAAACATGTAAATCTTTCATGCAAGGACTACTTGTCAATTATCAATGCATAGAATTCCTTACACATTCTCTCCTATTTTGGGGCCTTGACCCTGTACTCAACGTCAGTTTTTCCTTTGCTTATGTTAGCCAGCTTTCCTTTAATGAGTCGTTTTTTTAAGGGTGAAAGGTAGTCCGTGAAGAGCTTTCCTTGAATGTGATCATACTCGTGCTGAATAACCCTGGCTTCTACCCCTTCAAAGGTTTCTAGGTGTTTTTCCCAATTCTCATCAAAAAACTTGATTGAAATCTTGGGCTTACGATCTACATCTGCACGGATGCCGGGAATACTCAAACATCCTTCCTCAAATGCCCAGGCATCTCCTACTTCTTCTTGTATATCAGGATTAATAAACACTTTCTTCAATCCTTCTCCCTCCTCATCGTGCATGGGGTTGGTGTCGATCACAAAAAGCCGCAGAGACTTACCAATCTGAGGCGCTGCCAAACCTACTCCTTGCGCAGCATACATTGTTTCAAACATACTTTCCACTAAATCTAAAACCAACTCATCGCCAATTTTTAAGTCCTTAGCCTGTGTTTTCAAAACAGGATCTCCATATAGAACTATCGGAAAGATCATGCCTGTGATGCTAGATATGATTGTAATATAATCGTGGCACTTATCTTATCCACTGTGCCTTTCTGCCTTCTGGCACTCTTTTTCATTCCACCGTCTATCATGGCATTGAGAGCAATTTTTGAAGTAAATCTCTCGTCGTGCATAACTAGTTCCTTGTCTGGCCACAGCTTCCGGATTCTTGATCTAAATGATTTTACCAAAGGTGTAGCATGTGTAGGAGAACCATCCATTTTTTTAGGCTCTCCCAAAACTATTCTTCCTACAGTTTGCGATTGAAAGTAGCTTTCTAAAAAATCTTCAAGCTGAGAAGTAGGTACCATTTGGAGCGGACTCGCAATTATTCCTAAGGGATCTGTAACTGCTAAACCTGTTCTCTTGGCACCATAGTCGATGGCCAGCGTCCTTGACATTAATTGAGCTTACTCAATTGTTTTAGCTGATTCATGACCGATGATTCTAATTCCAGTGCTTTAGGATAGAATATATTATTCTCGATCTCTGCATGGTAGATCATCTCTCTATCGAAGCCTTTGATTTCATTGATAAGGACTTTTCCGTGAAGAGATTCACAATCTATCGTAGCAATCAAAGTCCGAATGGCCTCAAGCTCATCTTCTTCCTGGTGGTGCTCAAATTCTCCTCGAAGAGAAAACTCTTCAAACTTAGTAAGCTTAGAAACCGGAGCTTTCACTTTACCATTCTGGATGTCGCAGAGTAATTGAGTGTATTTGAAAGTCGAGTCTTCCTCTTCGTAAATATGCAGAATCAAGTCTTCGACAAATTCCGGCAATAGGCCCTGCAGTCCCTGATTTCCTTTAAGCTTTTTGGCCAGGTGGACAATGTATGGGAGCTGATCTTTGATAAATACATGATGTGCGTGTCGCAAAAATGCAATCAGTAAGTCTACAGGATAAGACTCTAGTTGCTTGAAACTGATTCTCGCGTTGGTATCGAATTCATAAAAACTTTTTATGACCTGCTTACGGTCTAGCCCTCTCAGCGAACAAATTTCTTGAAGCGTAAGATCAGGTGTCTCAAAAAATTCAATACCCAAGTAGTGCAGTGCCCTCGCATACACGTAGTTCTCATCTACTACTTCCCGGATTGTCTTTTCGAAAACCATAGTCAAAAATAAGTTGCTTATCTGACCCTGTCAACAGTTTAGGGATCAATCCGTTTTTTTAGGGCGAGAAAAATTTATTTTTGAACATGAATTCAAATAAAAACACCTCCCAGGCGATCCGACTTCCCCTCTATATCGCAATCGCAATTTGCGTGGGTGTATTCATCGGGGCGAATATGGCCGGCCCCTCTAAAGTCAATTCCTCCAGTTTCGTACAGAATCTAAGTAAATTCCGACAGGTTCTTACCTACATAGAAAACGACTATGTAGACGATGTAGATAGTGACAAGCTGGTGGAGAATGCCATAAAAAGTATGCTAAAGGAACTTGATCCGCATACCTCCTACATTCCGCCTAAAGACCTGGAGCTAATCCAATCACGGCTAGAAGGCAACTACGAGGGTATCGGGGTTGAGTTCAACATATTTAAGGACACAATACACGTAGTAAGTCCGCTCAGCGGCGGCCCTTCCGAGAAACTTGGAATCAGAGCGGGAGATAAAATAATAAAAGTAGGAGATGAGGTTGTGGCAAACGTAGGCATGACCAATCAGCGGGTGATTGAACTACTTCGAGGACCTGGCGGCTCTGAAGTAACTGTTGGCATCTTGCGAGAGGGCGAAGAAGAACTTCTTGATTTTGTGATTGAGCGAGATGTAATTCCCCAATACTCAGTGGATGTCTCCTATATGGTGGATGATGAGATTGGCTACATTAAAATTGCTCGTTTTGCAAATTCTACCTATCTGGAATTCAAGGAGGCACTACTTAAGCTTCAAGACCAAGGGATGAAAAACCTTGTGATTGATCTCACTGGTAATCCTGGCGGGTACCTCAACCGAGCTGTACAAATTACGGATGAATTGCTGGCAGGCAAACAAATGATTGTGTACACGGATGGCAAAGAGAAACGATACACGGAAAAACACTACTCAGGCGAAGTAGGGGAATTTGAGGAGGGTTCTGTAGTAATTATGGTAGACGAAGGTTCGGCATCTGCTTCCGAAATTGTGGCAGGTGCGGTTCAAGATCATGACCGAGGCATCATCGTAGGCCGGCGTACGTTTGGAAAAGGCTTGGTGCAGCTACCGCTCGACTTAAATGATGGCTCAGAGTTAAGATTGACTATTTCCCGATATTATACTCCCAGTGGTAGGAGCATCCAAAAAAATTATGAGAGTGGGAAGCTTGATGACTACTACCTGGAAGCTTATCAGCGATACGAGTCGGGAGAGTTGTATTCATCTGATAGCATAAAAGTAAACGACTCGCTTATTTACCGTACAGACAAAGGACGGGTAGTTTACGGGGGAGGTGGAATCACTCCCGACTACTTTGTGGCACTAGACACTGCGCAGAATTCAAGGTATCTAAATAGGCTTTTCAGTACGAATTCCATGCAAGAATATACGCTTAGGTATGCTCAGGAAAATCGAGAAATGCTGGACGAGATGGGTTTTGACGACTATCGAAGAACTTTCCAGGTCTCGGATAAGATGTTGAGCGAATTGACTGAGCTTGCAAAAGGCAATGGATTACCGCTGGATACGGTAGAATTTTCAAGGTCAAAAGATCTTGTAAGACAGCTTACAAAAGCCTACATCGCTAGGGGTGTCTGGGATAATGATGGTTTTTATCCGATCTTTAACGAGCAAGACGAAATCTTCCAGAAAGCCATAAAGCTGATGGCCGAAGCAAGTAAAATAGCGATGAAGTAGATGACCTATTATCACAGATTAGGGCAAATTCCACCAAAGCGGCATACGCAGTTTCGGCAGCCAGACGGGAGCCTTTACTCTGAGGAGCTTGTATCGTCCAGAGGTTTTTCTGGAATCTACTCCAATCTATACCATATCCACCCTCCCACCCGAGTACAACATGTGGGCGATTCTTACGACTGGAAATCAGAAATCGCGACAGAATATACTTTAAAGCAGACGCACCTAGATACCTCAGAAGTCGAAGAAACTGGAAGCGACTTTCTAGAAGCGCGAAAAGTAATTCTTAAAAACAAACAGGTTTCCATGGCTATTTGCCACCCTTCAGCACATTCCATGGACTACTACTACAAAAATGGGCAGGCCGATGAAGTAATTTTCATACACGATGGCAATGGCTCACTCTACTCACAATTTGGGAGACTAGAGATCAAACAAGGTGACTATGTGGTAATCCCAAGAACCACGATTTATAAAATCCAGTGGGATAAAGGTCCAGTCAAGCTTCTTATCATTGAGTCCGTAAATCCTGTAGAGACCGTAAAGCGGTACAGGAATCAGCTAGGTCAATTATTGGAGCATTCGCCTTACTGCGAACGTGACATTAGACCGCCATCAGAACTAATCACGGAAGAGGATGCCGGCGATTATCTTCTCAAAATCAAACATAACAACCAAATCCATGAGTACTTCTACCAGAACTCTCCTTTTGATCTAGTTGGATGGGATGGGTACCTCTATCCTTATGCTCTTTCTATTCACGATTTCGAACCCATCACGGGGAGAATCCATCAACCTCCTCCAGTACATCAAACATTTCAAGCAGAGGGGTTCGTTATTTGCTCGTTTGTACCCAGGCTTTTTGATTATCATCCGCAGGCTATCCCTGCTCCTTACAATCATTCTAATATTGATTCAGACGAGGTGCTCTACTATGTAGAAGGAAATTTCATGAGTAGAAAAGGTATATCACGAGGATCATTTACCCTACATCCTGGCGGCCTACCACATGGGCCTCATCCTGGTACGGTGGAGAAAAGTATAGGAGCGAAGGAAACGGAAGAACTTGCCGTGATGCTGGATACATTCGGGCCTATTTATGTGACTAAAGAAGGACTTCAATATGTAGATCCTAACTACCCACTCAGCTGGAAGTGATATTCCTTCCGATATTCAAATGATTCGATAACGGAGTAACCTTTTTGGAAAAGGTCAGTAATCCGTACAAACACTAGGCAACTTTTTGATGGATGCGATCATCATTGCTTGGTAAGGTCATTAAGAATCATCATGCGTGCTAGAATACATAAATTGATAACGCTTCTCTTACTTCTATTCATCTTCTCCCTATTTAGGGAAATGGAAAATAAAGTAACCGGAATGGTAAGGAAACAAATCGGGAATTGGCCAGAACTGAGTCATTGGACCACCAAAGAAGTATCTAATATTTCACTAGCCTCAATAGGCAAACCTCACACATCGAGAAACAACCATTGAAATCCCTGTAAATAATTTACCCTGCTTAGATTCAATAAGGGTAAAGAAAGAAAGCCTCCGTTTTGCGGAACAGTGTTCTTCGCCTCTGCAGATTTAATGCTGTATTCCAAATCGATTTTTTTAGCTAGCACTCATTTTTCCTCACTTCTGTAGGTATCTACGATCACAAATCGAGTTCGCTTTTTTGATCATTTTTGCGCGTTATGGCACTGCGACAAAAAATTGGCTTGGCCGGTGGGCCACTTCTTTTTGCACTCATCTTGACCTTTTATCCCTTTGCGGATCTTAATTCAGCAGCTAATGCTGTTTTAGCCACAGCAGTCTGGATGGCCGTTTGGTGGCTGTCAGAAGCTGTGCCCATTGCTGTTACTGCACTACTCCCGATTGCTTTGCTCCCCCTCAGCGGAGGGGCAGAGATTGAACAGACCACTGCTGCCTACGGGGATAAAATGCTTTTCCTTTTTCTGGGAGGATTCATTATCGCCATTGCGATGCAAAAATGGAATCTGCACAGACGAATTGCGCTCTACATCATCTCTAAAATCGGTGTTCGCTCAGATGGCATTTTACTCGGTTTTATGCTATCAACCGGACTGCTTTCTATGTGGATCTCTAATACCGCTACCACATTAATGATGATCACCATTGGTGCAGCTTTAATCAAACAGATTAAAGAGGTGGATAAAGGTAAAGGGTCCGAATTTTTCAAACCTCTGCTCTTAGGTATCGCCTTTTCAGCATCCATCGGAGGAGTTGCCACGTTAGTGGGTACTCCTACTAATCCCATCTTTGCAGCAATCGCCTCTTCGCTTTACGGAGAAAATATATCATTCATTTCTTGGATGACCTTCGCATTGCCTTTTGCGGTAGCTATGCTTTTTATCTGCTGGATGATCCTTACAAGAGGTGTCTTCAAATGCCATAGTGCAATTCCTATGGGCAAAGATGTAGTCGTCAATGAGCTGGAAAAACTAGGCAAAATTGGCGCTGAAGAACGGGCTGTAGCTTTTGTTTTCTCGCTGACTGCTTTGCTGTGGATTTTGCGTTCTTCTGTTTTAACTCAGATATTACCAGGCATTAATGATACAGTGATTGCAATTTGTGCCGCCGTATCCCTATTTGTGATTCCCTCAAAAAAGGAAGGTTCCTGGGGTCTGCTTACTTGGGAAGAAGCTGCACAACTTCCCTGGGGTGTTATCATTCTTTTTGGGGGTGGATTGGCTTTGGCAGCTGCATTCCAGAGCTCCGGACTTGCCGAATGGATTGGCTCAAAATTGACCACTATCGGAAGCCTACCTCTGATTGCAGCGATACTAATCGTAGCTCTAGCAACAAATTTCCTAACCGAAGTGACCTCCAATGTAGCCACCGCATCCATATTGCTGCCAGTACTCGCATCTTTAGCAGAAGCAATCGGACTTCATCCTTACTTTTTGATGGTTCCTGCTACGATGGCTGCCTCCTGTGCTTTTATGCTGCCTATTGCCACAGGGCCCAATGCGATTGCCTTTAGCGTCGGAGAAATTCAAATCAAAGACATGGTAAGGGCAGGAATCTGGCTAAATCTCATTTCAAGTGTTCTTATTAGCCTGCTGGTTTACTGGTTGGTCCCGATCCTATTCTGAAAACTCTATTCCATTAACTAAGCTCCCCGGTACTTATTGGCGATGTACACTCCGGCACCCACCGCAACCATTCCCAAATATTGGATAGCGTAGATTTTTTCCCCATCTATCACACCCCATATTACGGCGACAATCGGTATGATGTAAGTGACTGAAGAAGTAAAAAGAGCATCTGTCATTTGCAGAATTTTATTGAAAACAATCAAAGCAATTGAAGTGCCTAGCACACCGAGCAAGCAGATGTAGAATGTAGCTATTCCGGCCCCTTCGACATGGTTGAGCTTTTGCCAAAAATCAGTAAAACCAAATAGATAAATAGTCGCAAGTGGGCCTACCATCAACATAGAAACAGCCGTGACAGTAAGCGGGGGCAGCTCATTAAGCTTTGCCTTGATCAGGTTGAGATTAGCAGCGTAACACAGTGTCGCCAGCACCACCAGAAGTGCATAGGCATTAATGCCTGAAAAACTTCCGCCACCCCGCGCTGTGATTAAAATGGCCGTACCTATAAAACCAATTGCTACACCCAAAAAAACCATCCATGGGTGACGCTGGCGAAAAAGAAAGTACCCTATCAAAATAGTGAAAATCGGAACCAGGGTATTCAGAACCCCTGTAATGGAACTATCCATGCGGGTTTGTGCGATGGCAAACAAAAAAGCAGGTATCAGACTTCCTAAAAAGCCTGCCGCTATTAGTGCTGGCAATTTCCCATTTTCTACCTTTCTGAGGCGCAATAATGCGATTGGAAAGAGAAAAACAGAAGCAGAGACAATCCTTAGCGCGCCTACCTCTGGGGCACTTAAAGTGAGCAAGCCCTTTTTAATCAAGATGAAAGAGCTTCCCCAAACCAAGGCAAGCGCAATCAGCATGACCCAGGCTACTGTGGGTGTCTTCTTCATCTATAAAACTTGATTTCTTTGCAATTTTCACTGAAAGCTAAGCTGGGACCAGATCGCCAAATGCTTCTGGAATTTGTAGCAACACTTCTTTCACCTCAGCGTATGATTCTGAAGAAACAAGTGTAGTCCGAAATGGCTTAAAGTTGCGAATGCCTCTAAAGTAGCTAGCGTAATGCCTTCGCATCTCATGAAGTCCTTGACGCTCGTTTTTCCACTCCATTGAAAAATCCAGGTGCTTTACGGCAACCTTTACACGCTCATCGATGGTGGGGGGTGCAAGCACCTCTTTTGTGGCAAAATAATGCTTGATTTCTTTGAAGATCCAAGGGTATCCTATAGCTGCTCTACCAATCATAATTCCATCCACACCGTAGCGATCACGGTAGATCTGTGCCTTCTCGGGAGAATCAATGTCTCCATTCCCGAATATGGGGATGTGGATTTTCGGGTCATTTTTAACCTCCGCAATGTAAGACCAGTCCGCCTCCCCTTTGTACATCTGCTTGCGCGTGCGGCCGTGTATGGTGAGTGCCTTAATGCCAACATCTTGGAGGCGATGAGCAACCTCTTGTATTTTTATCGTTGAGTCATCCCACCCCAGCCTCGTCTTTACAGTGACAGGTTTATTCACCCGTTTCACAATTTCAGCCGTCATCTCTTGCATTTTGGGTAGGTCTTGCAATATGCCGGCTCCAGCTCCCTTGCAGGCAACTTTTTTTACCGGGCATCCATAATTAATATCGATGATCTCTGGATCTGCTGCTTCAGCAATTGCAGCAGCTTCACGCATAGATTCGATCTTATCTCCAAAAATCTGTATCCCAATAGGCCGTTCGTAATCATAAATATCTAGCTTCTCCACACTCTTTTCCGCTCCGCGAATAAGCCCATCGGAAGAAATAAACTCGGTGTACATTAAGTCTGCACCATTCTCTTTACAAACCGCCCTAAACGGCGGATCGCTCACGTCTTCCATTGGTGCTAACATCAAAGGAAATTCTCCCAGCTCTATAGTATCTATTTTGGCCATACGCTTTTTACAAGACCCAACAAGCAAAAAATGTTGTGAATATCACCAGCAGAATCTACTAGTGTCAGGCATACTCAATATTTTCGAGCAAAGTTAGCTGAATGCATCACATACTACAGTATTTGCCGCAAGACAAACGAAATCCACGCGCGTGGATCGGTTTGGCAATCTTGCTGAGCTACTTTTTGGTTTACACCATCCTGAACGTTCTTTCCAGTAGTTTGGTGGATTTGGATGAACAGGCCATTCTAAACCAGGACCCTGAAAGCTTGCTCATCATGCAAGGCGTAAGCCAAATACTCATTTTCATTGTCTTGGCACTGCTGCTTACCTACTTGCTTTTGAGGTATGATGTAAAGCTTTTTTTTGCACGACTGAGTGGTACCGAAGTAGCCCTTACTTTTTTGGTTTCAGCAGGTGCGATAGTTGTGATCAGTGCGCTCGGTTCTTGGAATATGGAGCTTGATTTTGGTGATGGCAGTTTTGCTGCTTTTTCCCGAAAGATGGAAGACCAACTAAAAATTGTGACCGAGCATATTACCGACTTTAGGTCTACTAAACATTTTTTAATTGCCTTGATCGCAGTAGCTGTAATACCTGCAGTGTCGGAAGAGCTGCTCTTTAGGGGTCTTCTTCAGCCATTATTAAGCCAAGTAATTCGCAATCATCACGTTGCAATTTGGCTTACAGGAATTCTGTTTTCAGCGATCCATTTACAGTTTTACGGTTTTTTCCCGCGAATGCTTTTAGGTGTAGCCTTTGGATATTTATACTACTGGAGTGGCAAGCTATCACTTGCCATGCTAGCGCACTTTTTCAACAATGCCTTTGCATTGATTTTGCTGGCAATGGCGCAAGCGGAAGTAATTCCGCTAGAGGTGGATGACATGAACCAATCTGCCCCATGGCCTATTGTCTTAGTCTGCACAATTTTGGTAGCTTTTCTCTTAGTTCGATTTAAAAGACTGTACCCGAATGAGGCGTGATTGGCAATCAGTCTACAAAGACACGCGAGAGTACCGGGTAGATATTGTAAAAGCCATTCTCGAAGGGGAAGGCCTGGCACCTGTAAAAGTGAACAAAACTGTCACCGCCTATGGATTTGGTAACTTTGAAATTTTCGTAGAAGCAGATTCTGTATTGAGAGCAGTCAGAATTATCAAAGAAGAAATCAAGTTTGAGTAAATACCCCGATCTTCTCCCGCGCATATTGTCCGCATCAGTAGGCGCCCTCATTATTATTTTTTCTTTGGTGTGGAGTCAGTGGGGATTCTTCGCTGTATTCCTGATGATATCATGTTTTACTATGATTGAGTTTTATCGGCTCATGAGGCTTCAGGACTACCTGCCGATCAGATTTCTTGGGGTCGCTGTAGGCGGACTACTATTTATTGGAATGTTCCTAATTGAGGGTGGATACTTACCTTCCGTTTACCACTTTGCTTTGTTCCCTTTGGCCTCATTTGTGTTCATGATCAAGCTTTACAAAAAAAACGACGTACACCCATTCATAAATATTGCACTCTTCTATTTGGGAATTCTATACGTAGCGGTACCGTTTGCTTTCACTAATCTTTTGGTTTTCTACAGTGGCGAATACTCCTACGAGATTATGATTGGTTTGCTGCTGCTCACCTGGGCTAATGATGTGGGCGCATACTTCACAGGAATTCTATTTGGCAGGACCAAGCTTTTTGAACGGATCTCTCCCAAGAAATCGTGGGAGGGTAGCATTGGTGGGGCGGCTACTGCCCTCCTAATGTCGCTGGTCATCGGATTTTACTTTACGGGCTTGGATCCCTTGGAATGGATCAGTGTTGCTATTATCGTGGTGATTGCAGGTACCTATGGAGACTTAGTGGAATCTCATTTTAAGCGATCCATTCGCATCAAGGATTCAGGCACAATCATACCAGGGCACGGTGGCTTTTTGGATCGGTTTGACAGCCTTTTGATCGCGGTTCCGTTCGTAGTTGTTTTCCTCTATTTGTTCTGATTTAAGGCTTAGTTTTGCCGGCATAAACAACACCCCCTAAATCCAAATGTCATGGCTTATATAGAACCCGCCCCCATAAAAGACAAGGACAACCCATTTGAGTCCATGATGTCCCGCTTTCAAATCGCAGCGGAACATTTAGGGCTAGAACAAGAAATTTATGATGTCTTAAAAACACCAGCCAAGCAGGTGATCGTATCCCTGCCGGTCACAATGGATGATGGATCGATCAAAGTTTTTGAAGGCTATCGTGTGATCCACTCTACCATTCTGGGACCATCAAAAGGTGGCGTGCGGTACGATATGGAGGTTAACATTGATGAGGTAAAAGCCCTTGCCGCATGGATGACCTGGAAGTGTGCGGTGGTAGACATACCGTATGGTGGAGCCAAAGGTGGCATCAAATGCAATCCCCGTGAAATGTCCGCTGGTGAGGTAGAGCGACTCACGCGTGCGTACACGGGCGCTATGCACGATGTATTCGGTAAAGACCGAGACATACCCGCACCGGATATGGGCACAGGTCCGCGCGAGATGGCCTGGATGATGGACCAGTATTCACGACAGCATGGCATGACGGTAAATGCTGTAGTAACTGGAAAACCACTAGTGCTTGGTGGATCTCTCGGTAGGGAAGAAGCCACCGGTAGGGGTGTGATGATCTCGGCCCTTGCGGGAATGGAGAAAATGAAAATTAATCCCTTTAAAGCTACTTGTGCGATACAGGGATTTGGAAATGTAGGCTCCTGGGCTGCCCAACTACTTGAAGAACGAGGAGTAAACATAGTGGCAGTGAGTGACCTCTCTGGTGCCTACTACAACGCAGATGGCATCAACATAAAAGAAGCGATGACCTACCGCAACGGGAATAAAGGTAGTCTTGAAGGATATGCTGGTGCAGAGCGAATCGACCCTCACGAACTTTTACTCCTTGAGGTAGATGTATTGGTACCAGCAGCGGTAGAAGACGTAATCACGAAAGAAAACGCTGACAAGATCAAGGCAACCATGATCGTAGAAGGAGCAAACGGTCCTACCTCGGCCAAAGCGGATGCCATCGTAAATGAAAAAGGGATTCTTGCAGTACCAGATATTTTGGCCAATGCAGGCGGCGTTACCGTCTCTTATTTCGAGTGGGTACAAAACCGACTGGGATACGGGTGGACCCGGGAGCGAGTAAGCAGACGCTCGGACAGGATCATGAAGACCGCTTTTGATCGCGTTTATGCAATAGCCACGAAATACAACGTGAGTATGCGAATCGCTGCCTACATTGTCGCTATAGATAAGGTCTCAAAAACATACAAGTACCGAGGCGGATTTTAAATTTTAGCGCGACTTAATAACGCTGGAATAGATATTAGAAATACCAACATTAAACCAATCACCGATGAGCTTGCGCATTCATAAGGAAGGATACAAAATGATACCAATCATGGCGGTGCTTATCGCAGGTTTGTATGTGCTGCTTTACTGGTTCATTCCCTTTGCCATTGTACATCTCTTACTAGGAATTGCAGCAATTATTTTCTTTGTGCTGGTAGTGAGATTCTTCCGCGATCCTCCAGTAGAAACTCCTGAGAGAGAAGGGATTGTATACGCACCTGCTGAAGGAAAAGTAGTGGTGATTGAGCAAGTACACGAGCAAGAACATTTGCAAGAAGACCGAATTCAAGTGTCCATTTTCATGTCGCCTCTAAATGTGCACGTGAATAGAAGCCCGGTGCAAGGAGTGATCGACTATTTTAAATATCATCCTGGAAAATTTCTGGTGGCCTGGCATCCTAAATCCAGCACGGATAATGAAAGAACTTCTATCAGCTTTACTACTCCGTTTGGGGTGAGAATCCTGATGCGACAGATCGCAGGGGCTGTCGCAAGGCGAATTGCGTTTTATCCTAAAGTAGGTGACGATGTAGTACAAGGATCATCCGTAGGTTTTATTCGTTTTGGAAGTAGAGTGGATCTTTTCCTACCACTGGATGCAGAAATCAAAGTAAAGATCGGTGATATGACCAAGGGTGGCGAAACCGAGATCGCGAAGCTCTCTTCCTAGTCTGATTCAGTTCCACGTAGGGACAAAAAATGCAACTTGCATCTGAATAGCAGTTTGTAATATTTGAATTGGGTAACTTGATTAATCGAACGACTTTAGCTAACCGAATTTTCATATTCAGCAGGCATTGAATCACCCGATGCAATCGGTATTTTTCGTATAGCGGGTGCGTTCAGGATCAGATTTGTTCCTTTTGCATTTTCCTCCGTTTCTATTTCCAGAACGCCTTGGATCAAATTGCTTCGAGATTGAAGGTTTTTCCAGCCATTGCCTGCCGAGCCAAGAAGAAGTGATTTATCAAATCCTTGCCCATCGTCTTCAATCAATAATGTGATTTCCTCAGCATCTTTAGTGAGCTGCACTGTGATCTTGGTTGCATTAGAGTACTTGATCACGTTATTGACCCATTCCTGCGTAATCCTATAGATAGAAATCTCTTGCACTTCGTCTAGCCTTTCTTCAAAACCGAAAAAGTTGGTCTCCACAAACAACTTTCCGGCGCTAGTGATACGAGCGGCAAACTCAGCAATTGCTTTCTGAAGCCCTTCCTTTACTAACGTGTGGGGCATAAGATCAAAGCAAATACCCTTTAGTTCATCATACATTTCATTGATCACCTTCTCTGATTCCTCAAAAACCTTTTGACGCTGCGCGGGCTTGGCATCCTTCTTCAAACTGCCAAGATTTAAGTTCAGAATGGAAATCATCTGCCCAAAGCCATCGTGCAGATCCCGGGCATACCTTGCACGCTCTTTCTCCTGAGAAGAAATGGCTGCATTCAGTTCTGCCTCTCGTGCAGCGATCTTCTGAGATTGTAAGGCAAGTTGCTGCTTCTTTTTCAGCCTGTTTCTAATTAGAAGTCCAATTAGTAGTAGCAGTACCACCAGCACAAAGGCAGCAATCAAAAGAAGCCGATTAAATAAAAGCTCAGCTTTCTGCTCAGCGATCTCTGCCTGCTGCAAGGCTATCTGCTGCTCCTTCTTTTCTGTTTCATATTTCTTTTCCATATCGAGCAGTGCTTTGCTCCTTTCGATATTGAAAATGCTGTCATTAAAAACTCTATTTCGCTGTAGACTCTCATAGGCCTGCTGGTATTGACCTAGATTCAATTGCGCTTGCTGAAGCATATCGTAGCTAAAGCGTATTAAATCAGTAAATCCAATCTTTGAGGCCAGGTCAATGGTCTTTTCAAAGTAAGGAATTGCTTTTATATAGTCTTTCACATGAAAGTAATTTTCACCCATGATCACAGTATTAACCGCTACTCCCTGTTGATCTCCAATGGCCAAACGAATATCAGTAGATGCCTCTACCAGCTCGATGGATTCGGCAAGGTTTCCTTGCTGAAGTTGGTATTCCGCTAAATCCAGCAAAACATATCCAAGACCCACACTGTCGCCCTCTTGTTTTCGTATTTCGTAGACCCTTTTGTAAATAGGATAGGCTTCATCATACTTTCCTCGCCTACTTAAAAAAGACGCTCTGTGTGAAAGGCTGGTACCGAGTGCCTCTGTGTCATTCGTACTTTGTGCTTCCTTTTCGCTGGCATCTAATAACTCAAGCGCTTTCTCAAGCTGATTATTCTTGTGGAAATAAACTGCCATCTCATTGTGAGTCCGTGCCAACCCTCTTACACTACCTAATGAATCAAAAGTGCTTTCTGAAAATTGATAAGCCTTGATCGCATCTTCATAATTTCCACGCAAGTAGTTGATCACACCAACATAAAGACTTGCATAAGCAGCCTTTTCTACCTCACCTTGCTCCAAGGATACTTGCTTGGCTCTTCCGGTTAAGCTGATGGCAGTATCAAAATTTTGGCTGTAAAGAGCATAGTAGTTGTCGAGCACATAATCAACAAATTCAAGACCCTCTAATCCAAAAGCTTTATCGATTGGATTCTGTTGATTTTGCCCCTTAAGTTGAAGAAAAGCAAATAGCACTACAGGTACCAATACCAATCGGTGAATGGAGTAAAACCTAGCCGCTCTAGTCATATATCGATTGTTAACATAGACCGCCAATCATTAAGCTCGGGATTCACTTGTGAAAATCCACGATGTTTTTCTCAATAATGTCGCAGCATTCATGCAGCTGCTCCTCAGTAATTACGAGTGGTGGTGCAAAGCGAATGATATTCCCATGTGTGGGTTTTGCAAGCAAGCCATTCTCTTTAAGTTTTACACAGATGTCCCAAGCGGTGGAGCTTTCTGGCTTGTCGTTGATCACGATCGCATTTAGAAGACCTCTTCCACGTACCAATTTTACCAATGCGGACTTTTCGATCAGGGAGTTCATTCTGTCCCTAAAAACGATCCCCAAATCGAAGGCATTTTGTGTCATATTTTCCTCTGCTAAGACCGTAAGTGCACTCATGGCTACACGGCAGGCCAGTGGATTGCCACCAAATGTAGATCCATGTTGCCCTGGCTTCATTGTAAGCATAATTTCATCGTTTGCTAGCACAGCAGATACCGGAAAAACACCGCCGGATAGTGCCTTACCCAACACCAAAATATCAGGCTTTATTTCATCATATTCACTACAAAGCAGCTTCCCAGTTCGGCCGATTCCTGTTTGCACTTCATCCGCTATCAAAAGCACATTTTTGGCTTTACATAGTTCGTAAGCTTTGCGCAGATAATTCTCTTTCGGGACCACAACACCGGCTTCACCTTGAATCGGCTCCACCATGAATCCTGCCACATTTGGGTCTTCCAGGGCGACTTCTAGTGCTTGCAAATCATCATAAGGGATTAGCTCAAAACCAGGAACAAAAGGACCGAAATTACCATAGCTATCAGCGTCATCAGAGGTAGACACAGCCGCTAGCGTCCGACCCCAAAAGTTGCCATTTGCAAAAAGAATCTTAGCTTGATTTGCAGGTATACCTTTCACCTCATATGCCCACTTGCGACACAACTTTACAGCAGTCTCGCCCCCCTCTACGCCAGTGTTCATGGGTAGCACCCGATCATAGCCAAAATATTCAGTAATAAATTTTTCGTATTGCCCCAGCACGTCGTTATAAAAGGCCCTTGAAGTAAGGGTCAGCGTTTCTGCCTGCACTTTTAGCGCGTTGATAATTTTTGGGTGACAATGGCCCTGGTTTACGGCAGAATAAGCAGAAAGAAAGTCATAGTATTTTATTCCCTCTACATCCCATAAGTGTACGCCTTTGCCGCGTGCAAGTACCGCAGGTAAGGGATGGTAATTGTGCGCACCATGCTTTTCCTCTAAAGCCATTAATTCATGACTAGACAATGTAGTACTATCGATCATATCTTTGCCATTTGATTCCAATTGCAACAATAATCAAACAGGCTGAGATCATCACTTTTCTCGCTTGGAGGGTATAGCCTAGGTCCATTTGGTCGCTAAATAGCTTGGAATTCAAAAAAAGCCTGGGCACACTTAAATAAAAAGCCAAGAAAGAATTGACTTATTCTGCGCAATAGTCCATTTTTGCGTTCCATTTTCAAAAAGTAAGCGAAATGTCTAAAATTTGTGAAATTACCGGCAAGAAACCTCAAGTTGGAAACAAAGTTTCTCACTCAAATATCAAGACAAAACGAAGATTCAATCCGAATCTTCAGAAAAAGCGCTTCTACCTACCAGAAGAGGATAAGTGGATCACTTTAAAAGTTTCTACCTCTGCACTCCGAACAATCAACAAGAATGGGATCACCTCTGTACTAAAGAAAGCACGGGCTAACGGAATGACGATTAAGTAAACACTTAACCTATTACACCAAGCTCCTCTAGGATCCGATCCGTCACTTCATTCAATTAGCAGCGGTATTGTTTTCACAGTAGCGTAGAGAATTTTCTTTACCAGAAGTTCAAGCGACTACCACTTATTACACAGGCATGCCAGGTAGTATCCGGAGGCATCAAATGTAGCCTCAAAGCCACCCTAAAACGCTTATCTTACAGCTTCATAATCCAAACTCCATCACGCAATGAAAAAGGTTTTTGCGCTAGTAACGATGATCATCATCCTTAATGCAGAAGGCCAAAATCTGCCCAACGATTTCCTATCGTCTGACTTTCATAAAAAGCGTAGGCAACTGGTAAGAGAGAAAATGCCTGCCAATACGGTAGCGGTTCTTTTTGCAAATCCGGTCCGCAATCGAGCCAATGATGTTGATTATGTATACCACCAAGATCCCAACTTTTATTATCTAACAGGATATAAGGAGCCACACGCCTTGCTTCTTATTTTCAAGGACGCACAGCCTGGACCTGAAGAAACTTACAATGAAATCATGTTTGTCCAGCCGCGAAATGCAATGGCCGAGATGTGGACCGGAAGAAGGCTTGGTACTAAAGGAGTGAAAGACAAGCTAGATTTCAGTCAAGCCTTTGAAAACACTGAATTTGCGGAGTATGCGATTGACTTTTCAAAATTTGATAAAGTATTATTCTATGATTTTTTCAATGATGTCCGCGATACAAGCAATCCTGGAGACCTGTTTGACCTAATTGCACAATTCAAAGAAAAAGCGAAATATCCTACGCAAACAGATTTAAACATCGAGGCGTCAGCACAAAACCTAGACACTCAATCACTCGATCAAATCATGAAAGATCTTAGGGGTATCAAAACGCCAGAAGAAATAGACCTTCTTCGAAAGGCGGTAGACATTTCCTGCATCGGGCAAGCAGAAGTGATGAAAGCCATTAAACCAGGCATGAGCGAACGAGAAGTGCAGGGGATTCATGAATTCATTTTCAAAAAGTACCAGGCAGAATATGAAGGATATCCCTCGATCGTAGGAGAAGGAAACAATGGGTGCATTCTTCACTACATCGACAATTACAAGCCGAAAATCAAAAGCGACAAAATGATACTTATGGATCTAGGTGCAGAGTATCATGGGTACACTGCAGATATTACCCGCACAATTCCCATCGACGGGCAATTTTCAGCAGAGGAAAAAGCGATCTATGACCTGGTCTTCAAAGCACAAGATGCTGCAATACAGGCAGCTCGACCTGGAGTCAATTTAAATCGAGACTTGAATGAAAACATTGTGAAAAAAATCATTAACAACGGCCTAGAGAAGCTTGGTATTATTGAAAATACCAGTAGCTACCACTTATTTTATCCTCATGGCTTGGGACACCATATTGGACTCGATGTGCATGATAAAGGGAATTACGAATATTTGGAGGAAGGCATGGTGGTTACCATAGAACCCGGAATTTATATCCCTGAAGGCGCCAAATGCGATGAGAAGTGGTGGGGAATAGCTGTAAGAATAGAAGATTGCATCCTCATCACAGAAGATGGGAATGAGCTACTTTCTGACCTGGCGCCAAGGCAAAGCGATGAAATAGAAGAATTGATGAAACAACCTAGCGTACTAGATGCCTTTGATCTCCCTGAATTGGATTAAAAAACAGCTAGCCCAAATGAAAATGAACGCTATTGCAGTACGAGACACATCTTTCAGATTGCCCAAGAAGACTGCTCTAATGAAATAATGATGAAATCAAATTTCAAAAGTCAATTGAAAAATCTATTTTTGCAATCCTTTTTAAAAAATTGATTAAGAGTAATGGCAAAGAAAGGCAATCGGGTCCAGGTAATTTTAGAATGCACCGAGCATAAAAACAGCGGTCTGCCTGGAACAAGCAGATATATCACCACCAAAAACAGAAAAAATACACCCGACCGTGTTGAACTAAAGAAGTTCAATCCAGTCATGAGAAAGTATACCATTCACAAGGAAATTAAATAAACCATGGCAAAGAAAGTAGTAGCAACGTTAAAGCAACCAGGTGGTGCAAAATACGCCAAAGTAATAAAGGCCATTAAAAACGAA
>JBCCLV010000062.1:0-23237 GCA_039026695.1 Bacteroidota bacterium | reverse complement strand
TGCTCTCCCTCTTGGGCTCGAACCAAGGACCCTCTGATTAACAGTCAGATGCTCTAACCAACTGAGCTAAGGGAGATTCTTTAAAAAGAACGCAAATGTAAACATCTACCCAGCAATTCTCAATGCACCTTTTTACAATTTCTTTCTGGATTTAAGTGCATTAAAATAAAAATAAGCCATTATGTCATTATATTTTAGATATAATTCTTTTTTAATGCCACTTTGACATTAAAATAAAAGTTTTTTGCTACTGGTATAGAATTCGATTAATCGATGACAAATTATTTGAAGATAAAAAACACAAGAAAATGTCACTTATTAAATACAACACAAACGATTACAGACCTACAAGTTTTAGAAGCTTTGTAGACAGATTTTTTAATGATGATTTTGTTGGAGGCTCTGTTCCAACTTTTTCTCCTCGAGTAGACATAGCTGAGTCAAACAAAGATTTTGAAATACAGCTTCATGTCCCAGGGATGCAAAAGGACGCTTTCAAGATCGATTTAAATAGCGATCAAATCACTATTAGTGGTGAACGAAAGTTTGATAACAATAAAGAAGAGAAGAATTTCCATAGCGTAGAAAGCTATTACGGCTCATTTAGCAGAACATTCTATCTGCCTGACGTAATCAATAGGGATAAAGTGGATGCTTCTTATCAAGATGGAATCCTGAAGGTAGTACTACCAAAGGATGAGAAGAGAATTACCAACAAACACATCCAAGTAAAGTAAAATGTTTTTTGAGTAGTTGAGTTGGGGTACCCTCTGTGGAGAGGGTACCCTTTTTTGATGCATGGTTTTAGGCGTTAATGAACGTTAAAGCTTCAGTCTTTTTGAGACCTATTCTGAACCATGCGCTTTGATTTAGAGTATATTCTTTGGATAGAAATGTAGGAATCATATGAACAAGAGAAATTTAATTTTTGCTGTGCTGTTTTCATCCATTTTTGGTGGATTGATCGCGATTGTAGGATATACCACCCTGCTTCCGCAACCCAGTAGTCAGCAACCTAGTAATTCAAGTAACTCCCAGCCGGTCGCGCTTACTAATTACATTTTTGATTCTACCGATTTTATCGTGCCGGATGGATTAAACTTTGTCTTTGCTGCAAAGAATGCCACACCATCTGTAGTGCATATTCGCACTAAGTATGAAGCTGGCCGAAGAGCCAGTAATCCCATCAATGATCTTTTTAGAGATTTTTATGGCGACAGATATGAAAAACGTGGTTATGGTCAGTCTATGGGCGCGGGATCTGGTGTAATTATTTCTTCAGATGGATACATTGTGACTAACAACCACGTGGTGGATAATGCAAGTGAGATTGAAGTGGTGCTGAACGATAACCGAAGCTATGATGCACAGATAGTGGGGTTAGATAAGTCTACCGATCTTGCTGTAATTAAAGTAGAGCAAGAAGACTTAGCTGCCATCAATTATGGTAATTCAGAGTCAATTAATGTAGGGGAGTGGGTCCTGGCGATTGGCAACCCGTACGAGTTTCGGTCTACTGTGACTGCTGGTATCGTAAGCGCCAAAGGTCGCAACATAAATATTCTGGGCGGTGGTAGTAGTATTGAATCATTTATTCAGACTGATGCAGCGGTAAATCCAGGAAATAGTGGGGGAGCATTAGTGAATTTGAAAGGTGAGCTAGTGGGTATTAATACTGCCATAGCCTCTCCTTCCGGTGCCTTTGCTGGTTATTCTTTTGCCGTTCCGGTCACGTTGGTACAAAAGGTGGTGGCAGACTTGGTGGAATACGGAGAGGTGCAGCGGGCTCTGCTTAACATCAAAATAGGTGATGTAAATGCTGAGATAGCGGACCGTTTTGATCTTGACGTACTTCGTGGTGTTTATGTGAGCGAAGTAGTTTCCGGAGGTGCAGCAGATCGAGCTGGCATGGAAGAAGGAGATGTAATCATTGCAATAGATCAAAAAGTGGTCAATAATGTCGCTCAATTACAGGAGACGGTAGCCATCAAAAGACCAGGAGATAAGATAGATGTGCGCTTTATTCGCAATGGAAAAGAAAAAGTAGTAGAAGCAACACTTCGTAATATGGACAACACGTTTGCTGTAGTAGAAGCCAGAGATGAGTTTGAAATCGAAGGAGCTACGTTTCGTGAAGTTTCCTCGGGCATTAAGGAGCAACTTGAACTAGATGGGGGTGTCCAGATCACGGAACTCCGTCCTGGTAAATGGCGTGATGTCAGGATGCGGGAAGGCTTTATAATCACTGCAATTGACAATGAAAAGATTGAAACTCTTGAGGATCTTGAATCGTACTTCCGCAACGCACGGCAAGATGGTATTTTGATAGAAGGCATCTACCCAGACGGAACCAAAGCGCATTATGGCTTGGGCTTATAGCGCAGCATTTTAAGATGAAAGAAGATGGTCAAGGGATTTTCCCTTGACCATTTTTTTATAGGGTTAAGATGAGGTCCTCCGCTTTTAGCACCTTAGATTCTAGTCCCCTGGCATAGATCCAGGCCAGATAAGACTGGATATTGTTAATATCCAATGTACCCCAGGTGGATTCAGTGCCTAAAGCCTCACTGGATAAGTCTATGGCCTTCTTTAAATCGATATCGGCATCAAAAGGCGACACCAATTTCTCGAGTACTTTGGCTGCATCGTCAGGTTTGGCTGCTGACATGAGAAAGCCCTGTTTGGTTACCTCCAAAAACTTCTTGAAAAGACCGGATCTGTTAAGGATATTTTTTTCTGATGCGGCAATGACCGGAGAGTACGAGTATGGAACTCCATAATCCAGCATCTTAAATAAATCTAATTGCAGGCCTTTTTCTTCCGCTTGAATTCCTTCCCAATGGGTAAAAATCCAGGTAGCATCAAATTCCCCTTTTACAATGGTGTCCCATATCCCTAGCTTTTCCGGGTAAGAAATATCGAGATCTCCCTTGCCCCCATCATTGATGATCATCTGTTTTACAATGGCATCCTCATAGCGCGCTTTATAAGATGCATAGCTTTTTTGGTCCAATTCTCTGGGGCTTCTGATGCCGTTACTTTTAAGGCAGGCAATGGCACTTAGGTCTTCTTGATAAATTGCCGCCACTGCCTTCAGATCGAAAGCCCTCTCCTTCGTTTGATAGCTTAAGACACTTTCCATGGGACAGAGAGTAAAATCTGCCTGGCCCAGCTCAACTTTTTTTGCTGGTGTCAATGCATAGTTATCATCTTCGGGTGAACTAATATCCAGTTCGATTCCGGCCTCACGGTACAGGCCGTGATTCTTGGCAACAAAGAACCCAACATGATTCACATTTGGCGTCCAGTCCAATGCCAGTTTGATGGTTTCCATGGTTAGAAATTTACGGTTAGACTTAAATAATAATTTCTGGGAGGTTGCACGAAAAATGCTGATTCTGAAAGCAGTCTAAAGTCACCGCCAGGTGGAATACCATTGGTGAAATAAAGCTTGTCGAAAATATTATTAACCATCCCTCTCAATTTAATTGCTGGAGTGAGTTGTGCTTCTACCAAAAAGTTCATCACAAATGAGGAAGGGATGATGAGATCTGATTCGTTTTGTAGTGTAAGAAACTGCTCGCTAATGTATCTACCTGAGATAGTAGCGGAAAGTACTTGAACTGGCGAGAACTTTAGTTGTGCATTCCAAATCCACTCTGGACTATATACTTGCTCTACTCCGCTGAGATCTACCGAATCTAAAAGTGTTGCCTCTACAATTTCGGTATTCAGGTATGCAGCTGTTCCCGAAAATGAAATCAATTCATTAGGCGCGTACTCCCACTGCACTTCAAAACCTGATCGGCTGCTTTTTGGTATGTTTTTTCTTTCTTGAACTCCAAAAGCCACGTTCCTGCCAATAGGAGCTATCTCATTTTTGAACCTCATGTTGTAGTAATTGAGCTCAGCAGATACTTTATTCGTAGTGTATCGGGTTCCAACCTCAAAGTCATTGACAAACTCCTCTGAAAAGCTTCCGCCTGTTCTAGCTAGATCATAGTTCCGACTATCGAGACGAAATGCGCCTCCAAAAAGGTCAATTTTGGTAGGTTCACGACCGCTTCTTCCGTAGGAGCTGTAGACCGACCATCGATTACTGAGATCATAGGTCAACCCAAGTTTCGGGTTTAAGAAGAGCCAATCAAAGTCGATATCTCCTTCTGGGGAGATTCCTATTACCTCATAGTCTGGCGATATGGATAGCTCTGTTGCTCTTATTTGTAAGTCTGCAAAAGCAGTAAGGGCACCAATCTGGTAGGAAGCTTTCCCAAACCAGCTCACTTCCTTTTTATCAGACGTTTCCTGGTAGTCTGGATTGGCCGCATTGCCCGGAGTATTTTCAAGATTTTCTCTTTTAAAGAGAGATAAGTGAATTCCAGTGTTAAAAGTGAACTGATTATTGGTATAATCGAGATCGATAATACTACCGAAGTGATCATTTTGTAACGGTGAGTTTGTCCCAAAGCTTAGGAAATCTCCACCAGCCCCTCCATAGTATCCGGTAATCCCAGCGGTCCAAGTAGTAGATAATATTCTATTGTACTGCAGCTGCAAAAGAAACTGTGAGAAGTCATCTACATTATTTGCGTCTAAGGAGTTAAAGGTTTTGTTGGCTCGGACCACTGAATCCGCCTCAGGCAAATAGGCCAAACCATTCTCTGAGCGAGCGGTAAAAAATGTCAGCTTGAAAACATCATTTTCGCTGTACTTTCCGCCAGTTACAAAAAGTGAGGTTGCATTGGAGTCCGTATTGTCGCGAAAACCAGTCGAAGTAAGCTTACTAAAGCTGGTGAGAAAGCCCCAGCCCTTCTCACTTATTCCAGTAAAATTTTGAAAGTTGGCCCGGTAGGTGTCAAATGAACCTGCACCCAGTTGCACTTGCGAGTAAGCTTCTTTGTTCGCTAGATTGATTGATTCAAAATTGACTGAACCACCATAACTACTTACTCCATTAGAGGAAGTTCCTACTCCTCTTTGGATTTGAATGCTCTCAAAATTATTGGTGATATCCGTAAAATTCGAAAAAAATACACCCTGGTCAATCATGTCATTTAGGGGCACGCCATTTAAGGTGAAGTTGATTCTTTCCTGATTGATGCCTCTCAAACGTATCTGGCCATAGTTTGCCAATGAGGTCCCTGATTCTGAGAAAGAAAAAACCCCGGGGGTTAACTGTTTCATCAAAAAGATAGGATGCTGTCCTACATATACCTGCTCGATTTGCTTTTTGGTAAGGTTGGTTTTGGGTACCGGTACATTTTCACTTGCTCTTACTGCCGTGATAGCTACTTCTTCGAGCTGAATAGTCTTTAGTGAGTCTTGTGCTACAGCAAGGCCCGATAGTAGAAGAAGTCCTACTAAACTTAAAAATCTCATTTCTAAAAATCTCAATTATCAAACAACCGAAGAGTGGGGAACTCCTCACAATGTTTATCATACGATACATCCGAAAATGTTTCGGACAGTCCCTACGCCGGCATTATCCGGATCAGGTCAATGGGTATGATCTCAGCCGTTTCTCTCGCTTTTGGCAAGTTGGCACCCCGTTTATTTTGTAAAATTAAATTGAAATTCTGTATTGCCGGCCGTAAATTTTTCTGAGAAGATTACTTCTTAAAAAAAGCCTCAATACCGTCAACAGCGCATTGTTTTCGCTCTCCTTCGATCCCCGAAACCACACTGTACGGCAATTTATTTTCCACTAAGTAGTTGGTGTACACGGTAAAAAAGTGCTTCCTCAAATTTGGATGCTCTCTTTGGGGGTCAGGTGTCCAGGGAATGTCAATGTTATTGAGCAAATAGAAATCGTATTGTCTTTCTCTAAGCTGATCTTCGATCCATGGATCTGTGCTTCCGTATTTGTGGTCGCTCCATATCTTGATTACGATCAAGTTGGTATCACAGAACAGATAGCCTGATGCGTATTCCATCTTGTCTTCCTCCCATTGCAATTGTGCTTCTGCAATGAGGCGAAGGTCCGTTTTTTCGTACGGCCTATCTAGTCTGTCAATATAGAAGCGGGCAAATTCAGGAACCCACTCCGTTTCGTAATGTGTAGCCAGGTGCTGACAAAGCTCACTTTTACCGGTAGATTCGGGACCCACAACGGCGATTCGTTTTAGAGGAGTTTTCAATTAAATGGTGATTTAATCTTTAAAAAGGAGTGGACATTAATCACAAGTCAAATAAATACAAACCTTGATAGCATTTAGATCCTTTGCTAGTGATAATTTTGCTCGGCAAATAATACTTACGATTCTTTATTATTTGCCATGATTCAAAGCAACAAGTTCCTTTTCGAAGCACTCACGTACGATGATGTGCTTTTGCTTCCCGGATATTCAGAAGTTCTCCCTCGAGATGTTGACCCATCTGCATTAATTACCAGAAATATTCGTCTAAATGTTCCATTGGCGTCTGCCGCCATGGACACAGTGACAGAAGCCAAGCTAGCGATTGCTATGGCGCTTGAGGGTGGTATAGGAATCATTCACAAAAACATGAGCATCGAAGATCAGGCGATTCAGGTGCGAAAGGTAAAGCGATCGCAAAGTGGGATGATATTGGACCCTATCACTCTTCATGTAGATGCGATTGTGGGCGATGCTGAGGCAATCATGCGCGAAAATAAGATTGGTGGAATTCCAGTAGTCGACAAAGAAAACAAGCTGATTGGGATTGTCACCAATCGTGACCTTCGTTTTGAAAAAGGACTAAAAAGGCCAGTAAAAGAGATAATGACCAAGGACAATTTGGTCACTGCTACTGCGGAAGTAGGATTGGTGGAGGCCGAAGCGATTCTTCAGGAACATAAAATCGAAAAGTTACCAATCGTGAATAAGGACGGGGCGCTCACGGGCTTGATCACTTATAAGGACATCCTCAAAAACAAAGACCGGCCCAACGCCTGCAAAGACGAGTATGGTCGGTTGCGAGTTGGGGCAGCAGTGGGTGTTACTCCTGACATTGAAGATCGGATTGCGGCACTGATGAAGGCAGGAGTGGATCTCATTTCCATCGACACGGCTCACGGACACTCTAGAGGGGTCATTGATGCTGCCAAGCGCATAAAGAAGGCATTTCCTGATCTGGAGACTGTAGTGGGAAACATCGCCACTGCCGAAGCAGCGAAAGCGCTAGCTGAAGCCGGAGCAGATGCCATCAAGGTGGGAGTAGGTCCGGGAAGTATCTGCACTACGCGTGTCATTGCGGGGGTGGGAGTACCACAACTATCTGCGGTATACGAAGCAGCCAACGCAGTGAAGGATACTGATATACCGATCATTGCCGACGGAGGCATTCGATTTTCCGGAGATGTGGTGAAGGCACTGGCGGGTGGAGCTCACACAGTGATGATCGGGTCGCTGTTGGCAGGCACGGAGGAAGCACCCGGGGAGGTGATTCTTTACGAAGGCAGAAAGTTCAAATCTTATCGTGGTATGGGATCAGTAGAAGCTATGGAAGAGGGTTCTAAAGACCGCTATTTTCAGGATGCCGAGGATGACATAAAAAAGCTCGTACCCGAGGGAATTGTAGGAAGAGTACCTTTCAAAGGCATGGTCCAGGAGGTCTTGTACCAGATGGTAGGTGGACTCAGGGCAGGCATGGGTTACTGCGGGGCAGGTACGATTGAAGATTTGCATCAGGCGAAATTCGTCAAAATCTCTGCTGCGGGTTACGCGGAGAGCCATCCGCATGACATCCATATCACCAGGGAGGCTCCTAACTATAGTCGTAAGTAAGGTATGTAGGCTTAAAGCTTATATAGCTTATATATATGCTAAGCTTTTTCGTGTTTGCAGTGTCAATTTTGGAATTCGTCGATGATTTAGAGCATTTGGTTGTTTTAATTCAAACAATAGTGTCGTTTAGCAAACAATAAATGCCGATATAGTCACTACCTTTAAATCACGAATTAATTAAATCGCTACCATGAAAAATGCAATTACCGTCTTTACGCTTTTATTAACAGTCGGTCTTACCGCACAAACCATCAGGATTGTAGATAATAATCCCAATGCTCCCACGGGCGCCAATATTTTTGGAACGATCCAAGAGGCCATTGATGCAGCCTCAGCAGGCGATACCATCTATATTCAGCCAAGTGCTATTCAGTACGGTATTGGTACTGCCAGAATTGAGCTTCACTTCAGAGGCATTGGATTCAATTTAGATAAGGATATTCCCTACATCTCGGAAGTAAATAGAATTAATTTGTATGGAGCAGCTGACGGATCTACTAATCCCTCAAACAGCACAATTACTGGACTTGAGATAGCACAAATTCGTTTGGGTAAAGAGTTCTCAGGTGATCAGGATTATACTTTAGCAGGAGTTAGGATTTTTAATAATCGTATTACTACTAGTGTTACCTGGAATACTGGGAACAGTATCACAACAATAGATGATTTGACGGTGGCTTTTAATTATGTTGCTAGCATAAGCTTTAATTATCCACTTACTAACTGTCAAATCCGTAACAATGTAATAGATGGGTCTGTAAGTTTTGCAAGTTCCAGTGCGAGTATTGCAGCAATAGTTGCCAACAACATCATTAATGGATCTATCACCAAAAGTTCTACAAATGACTTTCTGGTGATTCAAAACAACAATTTTATTGGAAATGGATCGTCCTCTGCATCCTTCTCATCTATGCAGAATGCTACTATCAACAACAACATATTTTATGGATCTACCCCTAGTACCACGGGTGCAGGAAACAGTACTTCGGCTTCTTTTCAATTAAATCAGTTCAATAATAATATTACTTTTTCCACAGGAAATAATGATTTACCTCCTGCAGGCGGTGGGGTTGGCAATACAGGATCGGGAAATTTGGTGGATCTAAATCCTCAATTTACTGAGGTAACACTTTCGACAACATGGCAGTCAACAGATGATTACACCACCGCTGCTCCTGAAGTTACGAATGCAGGTACAGATGGCACTGATATTGGGATTTTTGGTGGCCCTTTTCCTTTCGCCCCCAACCTGGAATTGGTTACCAGTTCTATCCCAACGATCCAGACGCTCAATACCAGTACCCTGATTAATCCGGGACAAGACCTGGAAGTTGAGGTGAGCGCCAAAGCCAATTAGGACCATGAAGCGATGGTCTTCATCTTTTCTGCCGCTTCTTGTTGCGGTGGCATTGCATTTGGGCGCGGTTTTACCGGTTTCAGCACAACAAGACATTGTAGCCCTGGAATACTTTGTGGATATTGATCCGGGAGTAGGAAATGCTACCGCTGTTGCGATCACACCTGGTCAATCCATTACCGAATCCTTTGCGATCAATACTTCAGCTTTATCGCTTGGATATCACATTCTTGGGGTTCGCACTCAGAATGCAGAAAATCGCTGGAGTATGCACGAACGCCGTTTATTTCTGATCCAGGACCTTACTGGTTCTTTGGATTTCCCCAAGTCGGTGGTGGATATCCAGGCAGCTGAATATTTTGTGGATACGGATCCGGGACCAGGAAATGGTTTTCCGATTACTACGGCTGGAGGCCCTACCATTTCAGAAAGCTTTACGGTTCCTACAAATGTGCTAAGTACTGGTTATCATCTGATCGGCATCCGTATCCAAAATGCAGAGGGCCGCTGGAGTATGCATGAGCGCAGACAGTTTCTAATTCAGGATTTGAGTAACATCTTGGATTTTCCCGAACCCGTAGCGGATATACAGGCACTGGAGTATTTCATCGATGATGATCCTGGACCTGGAAATGGTACGAGTATCCCAACTTCCGGGGGCTCACTGGTGAGTGAATCTGTCGTAATTAATACAGATGCTTTGGCTGTAGGCTACCATATCTTTGGGATAAGGTCCCAAAATACCGAAGGTCGCTGGAGTATGCATGAGCGTAGACTCTTTCTGATCCAAGATCCAGAAGATGACCTGGGATTCCCTAAAACTGTATCCAACATTGCAAATGCAGAATATTACATTGATACCGACCCTGGAGTGGGAAATGGCATAGCCTTCACAGCTGCCGGCATGTTAGTCGCTGAAAATCTCACGATAAGTACCGCTGCATTAGATCCTGGCTACCACATATTGGGAATAAGGATGCAAAATACCGAAGGCAGGTGGGGAATGCATGAACGTCGCTTATTCCTAATTCAAGATCCAGAAAGCGACCTGGAATTTCCTAGCACTGTTTCACCCATCGTGGCGCTGGAGTATTTTGTAGATGAAGACCCGGGAGTTGGTAATGGAATTCAGGTACCTGTAAATACGCCAATAAACCTTGTGGAACTGGCCAACTTGATGGCGACAACCGATCCTGGACTGACAGCAGGTCCACACACGTTTTACATTAGAGGAAGGAATGAAGCAGGGCGGTGGGGTTTTGTTCAAGCCGCAGCATTCGAAGTGGAGATTGCGGATCGGGTAACACCTACAGATTCGCTAGCGCTAGAAGCAATCTATATTTCTTTGGGCGGAGACGATTGGACTAATAATACCAATTGGCTGACGATAGGGCAGAATATTGAAGATTGGTTTGGTATTACACTGAATGCGCAAGGAAACGAAGTAATTGCCTTGACCTTGCCAGCAAATAATCTAATTGGAACAATTCCTGTAGATATTGATCAGCTTACCGCATTAGAGACCATTGATTTATCCGGGAATAACATAGAGGCTGTGGAGACTGACTTAACAAGTTTAAATAATGCAACAGCAATTGATTTAAGTGGAAATAGACTAGATTTTGGTGATTTGGAGCCTATCGCGAGTGTGAGTTCTTTGATTTATGCTAATCAGCAGAATACACTCTTTTTAGATCAAATGGACCAAAACCTACGAGTGGGATCTGATCTACTTCTTTCGGTGACCACTCCAGGAAGCGCTAACTCATACCAGTGGAGCCTTAATGGTACTGACATTTCCGGAGCTACTGCAGCTTCTTACAATCTGGTGAATATGGATCAGTCCCAGCAGGGTATTTATGAAGTAGAGGTGAGCAACGACGATGTTCCAGATTTGACTTTTCTAGTGGGACCGGTCAGTATTCAAGCTACAGCCTCCCTGACAGTGAGTGCAGTTCAAAACGCAAATGTGATCTCAGAGAACATCAATGCATATTTATTTACGCTAGATGCTGAAGTAGCAGATACCTTGGAGTTTGAGATGGATCCCAATTTAAATGTAGATCCGAATAGCTATATTTTTCCAGACGTTCCGCTTGGCAGGTACTTGCTTGCCCTGGAATCTGTGGAGCCATTTCTAAGTGCAAACGGAGATGAAATTCCAGGGGCGTTTATTCCTACCTACCTGGGAGATCAGTTCTTGTCCAGAGATGCAGATACACTGTTTCTCGCAGACAATGAGATGCTTTCAATAGAGATGCAGACCATCCCTGAAGTTGCCACTGGCCCAGGGGTCATCACAGGAACGATTGAAGAGGATTTTCCAGAGGAGACAGAGCGTGTAGATGCAAGAAGGCGTGCAAAAAAACGTAAATGCGGTTTGCGAAGAAGAAGGACAGGTGGCAGGACTGATCAATCCAGTGATGATTTTGATTTGATTGCTTATGGTGAAACCAATGACAATGGAGAGTTTGAATATGGATTCTTGCCTTCTGGTTTCTATCAATTTTTCGTGGAGTATCCGGGAATACCGCTAGATGAGTCTGCTTTCGTAGAGTTTGAGGTAGGTCAAGAGGGAATAAGTGATACTGAGTTTGTACTTGCAGTTTTTGTATCTCCAGATGGAGTCTCGATAGAACTGGTCCTAGGAATCACGACAGATTATTTTGTTGACCTAAGTATTTATCCTAACCCTACTACAGACCTCCTTATTGTCTCTTATACTGAAATCAAAATGGAAAAAGTCGAGATGGAGATCAGAGATCTAAAGGGTGCGGTATTGTTCTCTAAAGAGCTGGATAATCGGAAAAATCAATTTGATTACGATACCTCTTTGTTACCCTCTGGCCAGTACTTTGTCACTTTCAAAGGAGGTGGACAGAATACGCCGCTGACCTACAAAATCATTAAGAAGTAGCATAACCTTGCTCGATATGATTGAAGGAGTTGTAGAACTCTGATCACCACTGGTTCATAGGCTGGGTACCAGATTAGAACCTTTGTGTTTTAGAGTCTCGATGAGTCCATGATTCTGTCGCCAACAGATAACCCATGAATCTAGGAGCTAACTTCCAGGCTAATCTTATTGGCGAGGATGCGCCAGGCTCCGTTTTCTCCTGCTTTTAGTTTGGTAAAGACGAGATTTTGTAGATGAATCAACTCTACATTCATTTTGAGTTTCTCGAATCTTTCAAGTAATTCTACTCCTCTTTCTGGATTGAACTGGCCCTTGTAAACCGCTTTTCTTATCGCTTCGGAAGTCTTGAAATTGTAGTTTATAGATGGCTCGATCTTCCATCGGTTGAATTCATCGAGTGTTTCAAATAAAAAAGTATCGTCGCCTCGATTGCTCCAGCGTATGAGTGCCTTCCTAAGGTCATGTTCCAATTTAGTCACCAGGTTTTGCCATAAAACTTGGGGTACTACCAACTCTTGTTTTTTCATCAAATTCAGCAGCCCATAGTTTTGTTTGGCGACTTGATCTATAGAACTCACCGCTTCTTTTACATTGACCCGTATTACCTCCTTAAGTACTTTGGATTGCTCATCACGCATGAGATCAAAAAAGGAAAAATGCGAATCCCCGAAGTACGTCTGCATGTCGTAGATAGCCGTGGTAATGTTCCCATCCTGAAACTGTGCTGAAAGCTTAGCTACGATTTCCTTGTAGCTTTTTTCATCATGTTGATCCATGGTGCCACCGATAATGTGGTGGTTTCCCAGATAAAGAACAGCAAAGCTTAGATTTTTTATCGATAGTGTAACCTTGGAAATAATTTCGGCTCTACCTAAGCACAGCACTTGCTGGCCAGCATGGTGACGGATAAGATCGCTTGTTTGGATTTTGTAATTGAATACCTGTAAGGTTTTCGGGTTTTCCGCGAAAAGTACGTTTACTGCATAGTGCATGCCTACCTTGCTGAGGCTCATCCGTTTTGGTGTAACCCATTTCTGATAGATGTCCTTGATGGTGCCATGCTCGGCAATGTTGCTCCTGCCTTGTCCTAGAATGGAAAGAAACTCATTTTCCAGCTCTACACCCTTTTGTCGCTCTGCCAGCTGTATTGCACGATTGGCGTACTGAAGGATCTGCACGGTTTCTATTCCGGATGCGTCATTGAAAAACCAACCGCAACTGGTGTACATGAGCATCCCGTTACGCTGCATTTCCAGCAGCCTGATGATCTGCTTTTGCTGTTTTGCAGTAATAGAGGAGAGATGCTTTTTGAAAAATGCAGGATAGTCTCTTTCTTCATACTGAAAAACTGCCTCTATGAAATCGTTTCGTAGCTTCCACGGATCTTCGTGGAAGGCCTTCATCTCCTGTTCATAAAGCCCATCGATCTTGTCCTTAAGCCAATCTAAGGACTCGCGCAAAGGAGCCCGCCACTGTTGGTTCCAGTCAGCTCCTCCACCAGTATGGCAGCCACAATTGCTGCGCCACCTCTCTACACCGTGAGCGCAGCTCCAAGAACTATCATCATGTATTTCAGCTTCACGACGCACATCAGTCTTCGATAAGAAATATCCGTAGTTTGCTAAGTGCGCTTCAGAGAAATTGTCAAGATAGTAAAGACAGTATGCCAGTGCCATTTCTCCCTGATGGTGATGGTGGCCGTAAGACTCACCATCTGTGGCTATATGTAACAACTCGGGCGAGTTTGGCTTTTCAGAGAGTCCTGAAAGTAGATTTTCCGCGAAGGCCTTACCATCGTTCAGCAGACCCCCAAAGGCAATTTTTTGCGATATTTCTCCATTGTAGAAAAAGACGATCATGGATCTTCCATCGCCCAGATGTATGTGGTAGGGATGGTTTGGATCAATCCCGTCTTTCCATTCTCCATCTCCCCGGAACTTTTTCGCCTGATTCGGGGCAAGTATGGTATACTTAATTCCATGGTCTGAAAGGCATCTCAATGTTTCAAGATCCACTGCAGTTTCCGCCAGCCACATACCTTCAGGTCTGCGTTGGAATCGCTGCTCAAAATCATACAGTCCCCAGTAGATCTGGGTTTCTTTATCCCTTCTGGATGCCAGCGGCATGATAAGGTGATTATACACCTGTGCAATAGCTGATCCATGCCCATCAAATCGCGCGAGGCTGTTTTTATCTGCGTCTAAGATCAGCTGGTAGGAATCGGGTCGTTCAAGCTCCATCCACGAGAGCAGCGTAGGCCCCATATTAAAGGAGATACGTTCATAGTTATTGGTGATGTCTATGATTTTCCCCTGCTCATTTAATATGCGCGCGTAGGAATTAGGCCCATAGCATTCTTCATTGATGCGCTCATTCCAATCGTGAAAAGGTGCTGCAGATTCCTGCACTTCTATCTGTTCCAGCCATGCATTTTCCCTTGGCGGCTGATAAAAGTGACCATGGATACAGACGAATTTATTGGCATTTTTTTCCATACTGGCGGTGCGGTTTCCCTCCTATAGTTACGTTCCCTCTAAAACTGCAATTCCAAGCGGCGGTAGCGTGACACTGATACTATTTTCTCTTCCGTGAGCTCCAAAAGCTTCTACTGACACTTCTGGATTTGACTTACCGCTACCACCATATTTTTCTGCATCAGTATTCAATAATTCTGTGCATTCTTTTGTGAAAGGCACCCCAACTCGATAGTCTCTATGAACCGATGGTGTAAAATTTGCCACGATCAAGATGGCGTTGCCTTTATTATCTTTCCTTAAGAAGGAAATCACAGAATTGTTGTAATCATTCCATTCGATCCATTCAAAACCCTCACCCGAATAAGATATTTCATGCATCGGCTTTTTACTCCTGTAAAGCTCGTTTAAGTCTTTAAAAAGTTGGCGCATGCCCTGGTGAGGACTCCAGTCCAATAGATGCCAATCAAGTGATTGATCGTGTTTCCACTCGTTCCATTGGCCAATTTCATTGCCCATAAAATTTAGTTTTGCACCGGGATGAGTGAACATGAAGGCGTAAAGGAGGCGACCATTTGCAAACTTTTGCCAGTCATCTCCAGGCATTCGTGCAAGTATTGCGCCTTTCCCATGTACCACCTCATCGTGGGATAAGGGCAACATGAAATTCTCAGTAAATGCATAGGTCATGCTAAATGAGATTTCGTTATGATGATATTTTCTATGGACTGAATCTTTCTTGAAATACTCCAAGGTGTCATTCATCCATCCCATCATCCACTTGAGTCCAAAGCCCAGACCTCCGGTAAAAATTGGCCGAGATACTTGCGGAAAAGAGGTCGACTCCTCCGCGATATTTTGTACGTCAGGAAAGCTGCGATAAACTTCAGTATTAAGTGCTTTTAGGAAATCAATTGCTTCATAATTTTCCCTACCACCGTCACGATTGGGTAACCATTCACCTTCCTCTCTGGAATAATCGAGGTATAGCATGCTAGCCACAGCATCGACCCTGAGTCCATCAATGTGGTATTTTTCAAGCCAAAAAATGGCACTACTAATCAGAAACGACTTCACCTCATTTCTGCCGTAATTAAAAATATAACTACTCCAGTCAGGGTGATAACCAAGCCTGGGATCGGCGTGCTCGTACAATGAAGTGCCGTCATAGTTTCTTATTCCATGCGCATCTTCCGGAAAGTGACTTGGTACCCAATCCAGAATTACACCAATGTCCTCTTTGTGAAAAGTATCTACCAGCGCCATGAAGTCGCTGGGTGTTCCATACCTAGAAGTAGGGGCAAAATACCCTAGCACCTGGTATCCCCAAGAGCCATAAAAAGGATGTTCCATCACGGGCAAGAACTCTACGTGTGTAAAGCCCATCTCCTTCACGTATGGGACCAATTCAGTGATGAGATCTCGATAAGAAAGCGATGTTTCTCCATTGGCACCCTTTCGCTTCCACGAACCGATATGGACTTCATAGACTGAAATAGGAGCTTCCAGAGAGTTGTGTTTCCCTCTCTTTTTCATCCATTTTGCGTCTTTCCACTTGTAATCAATCGATTGTACCCTAGTGGCAGTATTTGGCGGTGTTTCCCAAGAGAAGGCGTACAAATCGCATTTTTCTAATATGTCACCTGATTGTGCTTCTATTGCATACTTGTAAATTTCACCATCGCTAATGCTGGGAATAAATCCTTCCCAAATGCCGGAGTTATCCCAGCGTGGGTATAAAGTGTGTTCATGTTTCTTCCAGTAGTTGAAGTTGCCAATCACGCTCACAGACTTTGCGTTGGGTGCCCATACCGCGAAGTAAACTCCAGTCTCACCCTCCACTTCCAGCGATCTGGATCCAAGTTTTTCAAACAATCTGTAATGTTTACCCTCCTTGAAAAGGTGTATATCTAGATCGGAAAAGAGGGAATGAGTCTTTACAGGATTGCTCATGGTGAAGGGGTGTTAGGTAAGGGTGTATCTAGCAAGCACACTGGTATCCCAAGCTGCTCGTTTTGATTAATGTTAAGCAGGCAAGTTACTTCAAAAAGCAAAGTGCTATTGTTTTGAACTTGTGAAAAGATGGTGATCGGCTTACATATTTTGATATTTAAAAAAGATTCGCTTTTGATAAGTAATCCCATAATATTATCCCAATGCTGACTGAGATATTTAGCGAATGTTTAGTGCCGTATTGCGGTATTTCAAGTACAATATCAGCATGTTGGACAAGCCAATCGCTGAGGCCATAAACCTCATTCCCAAAAGCAAAAGCATATTTTTCCGATTTGGAGACCTTAAAGTGCTGAAGGGAAACACTTTTGTCCGCTTGTTCTACAGCTACTATCCGGTAGCCTTCGGCTTTAAGTTTTTCGAGGCAAGTTTTTGAATTATCAAATTGCTGCCAATCCACTGTATCCTGAGCTCCCAAGGCAGTTTTATGGATCTCACGATGAGGTGGACATGCAGTTATTCCACAAAGACAAATTTTTTCTATTGCAAATGCATCAGCAGTACGAAATGCAGATCCCACATTCATCGCGCTTCTCACATCTTCCAGAATCACCGCGTTCGGCTTTTTGGTGCTTTGCGCAAATGCCGCTGGTGATAGTCTGTTCAGTTCTTCGTTCTTTATTTTCCTCACGGGTAATTCCTAATATTGTAAAAATCTACTTTTATTGATGTGCAGATTCTATCGCTGATCGAGATAGCCGATCTCAAGAAATCTTAAAATTACTTTCATCTTTTTTATGGCAGGTACAAAGGCAGGGAAGGAGACACCGCTGATGAAGCAATACAATCAGATCAAGGGGAAGTATCCCGGAGCGCTATTGCTTTTTCGTGTGGGTGATTTTTATGAAACTTTTGGTGAAGATGCGATCAAAGCGAGTAAGACCCTGGACATTGTCTTAACGAAAAGGGCTAATGGCGCTGCTTCGGAGATGGAGCTTGCAGGATTTCCACATCACGCCATGGATTCCTACCTGCCAAAGCTGGTTCGCGCAGGCTATCGTGTAGCCATTTGTGATCAATTGGAAGACCCTAAGTCGGTAAAGGGGATTGTAAAACGAGGTGTGACTGAGCTAGTAACGCCGGGCTTGTCTTTCCACGATCAGGTCTTGGACCGTCAGAAAAACAACTTTCTTGCTTCTCTCTATCTAGCAGGTAAAGGAGAAGCAGGAGTTGCATTTCTTGACCTATCTACTGGCGAATTTCTCGTCGCGTCTGGTTCTATCGATTATGTAGAAAAGCTGATCAGGGGTTTTCAGCCTGCCGAGATTATTTATCCTAAGCAGAGCAAGGCGCTTTTTAATGAACAGTTTGGCAGTGAGTTTTCCACTTTTCCCCTAGAGGAGTGGATTTTCAGTCATGAGTACGGATACGATAGATTGACGCAACACTTTAAGGTTCCTAATCTAAAAGGGTATGGGATCGAGGAGATGAGTGCTGCAATTCTGGCTGCTGGCGCGGTGCTTTACTATTTGGATGAAACCGAGCACAGGGAGACGAGCCACATCAAATCAATTTCCCGGATAGACGAAAGCAAATACGTTTGGCTAGATCGGTTTACCATTCGAAATCTGGAACTCGTTCAGCCTGCTCAACCTGATGGCGTATCACTTCTGGATATCATCAATCAGACAATTACCCCGATGGGTGGTCGCCTCCTTAGAAAATGGATGGTGCTGCCGCTGAAGGATAAAGGTGAAATTGACCGAAGGCTAGATATAGTGGAGATTCTCTATTCTCAAGAGGACTTACGGGAAGGTATCCAAAGCTGCTTGCAGAATATTGTAGACTTAGAACGCCTTACTGGAAAAGTTGCTACGGGTAGGGCCAATCCTCGTGAGCTTTTGCAGCTTAAAAAGAGCTTACTACAAATACCTGAACTTCGAGCGTTGGTTGGTGAGATCTCTGCCTTTAGTCACTACCATGATTTGCTGAATCCATGCAGTAAGCTCACAGATAAATTGATCGCAGAGTTGCAAGAGGATGCACCTATGCTGCTTCATCAGGGTGGCGTAATCTCTGATAATATAGATCCTCAACTTGATGAGTTTCGCCATATCTCAACTAAGGGAAAAGACTTTTTGGCTGGGATCAGGGATCGCGAGATAGAACGCACTGGGATTAGCTCTTTGAAAATTGCCTACAATAAAGTATTTGGGTACTATTTGGAGGTTTCAAATGCGCATAAGGGCAAAGTCCCATCGGAGTGGATAAGAAAACAGACCTTAGTAAATGCAGAGCGCTATATCACCGAAGAGCTCAAGCAATATGAAGAGAAAATATTGAGTGCAGAAAGTCAGATTGCACAAATTGAGCTTCGCCTCTTCAATGAGTTAGTTTCTTTTGCTCAGTCCTACATCGATGCAGTGCAGCAAAACGCTAAGGTGATTGGTGAACTGGACTGCCTCACCTCTTTTGCCCTGCTGGCAAAATCATCGGACTACATAAGACCCACCATATCAGAGGCGACCCATTTGGATATCAAGGCAGGCCGCCATCCTGTGATTGAAAAGACATTGCCAGATGGTGAGCAATTCGTAAGTAATGACGTTTTTTTAGATGAAGTAGGGCAGCAGATTATGATCATTACGGGTCCAAATATGGCGGGTAAGTCTGCATTGCTTCGCCAGACAGCACTTATTGTCCTTATGGGGCAGATGGGATCTTTTGTTCCCGCTGGGTATGCTAAAATTGGTCTTGTAGATAAGATTTTTACCAGGGTAGGTGCTTCCGACAACATAGCAAGGGGCGAGTCTACTTTTATGGTAGAGATGACTGAGACAGCTAGCATACTCAATAATCTCAGTAGCCGGTCCTTAGTTTTAATGGATGAAATAGGAAGAGGAACGAGCACTTATGATGGAATTTCAATCGCATGGTCCATTGTAGAGCATCTTCATAATCACCCAAAAGCCAGGGCCAAAACGCTTTTTGCTACGCACTACCATGAGCTTAATCAATTAGAAAAGGAGCTATCCAGAGTAAAGAATTTTAGTATTGCAGTCAAAGAGCTGCAAGACAAGGTGGTTTTTTTACGTAAACTGGTAGCGGGAGGGACTGAACACAGTTTTGGAATACATGTAGCTAAAATGGCAGGGATGCCAAACGAGGTTGTGTTGAGAGCAGATCAAATTTTAAAGCACCTAGAAAAAGACAAGCTCGCCGAGAAAGAGCGCGAATCCATAGCTTCCATCCCCGTTCAGGAATTTCAGATGAACTTGTTTTCTACCGATCCAAAAATGGAACGAGTACTTGAGCTTCTCCGCCAAGTAGACATTAATGCAACTTCACCTGTAGAAGCATTATTAAAGTTAAATGAGCTAAAAGCTATTCTAAAAGGCAATCAGGAATAACTATTTAAGTCTTTTTTGATTGCGTCTGCCTCGTCTATAATGCTATCTACGTAATGCATTTTCATCCTCAGCGCAATTTCCGACTTTTGTTCCAGCACCCTAGAAAGGTGGCCCTTCACTTTCGATGCGCATTCAAGCATCAAATCAATCTCATTCTCTTTCTTATTCATCGTAGGCAGTTTATAAACACAAAAGTGCTATGGATGCCTGCCGAATCTTATTGTTACAAGTACTAAAATCTTCTACGTCAAATAACTAGGTGATTCACCGCGCAGGGCGAAGCAATGCGGTTGTATTGTAAGTAAGTAATAAGTTCAAGTTTGTGTTTAATTGGTTGCTTCGTTTAGATTTGCATTCCTTTTGAAAAGGAAAAGCGAGAGTAGCTCAGCTGGTAGAGCACAACCTTGCCAAGGTTGGGGTCGCGGGTTCGAATCCCGTCTCCCGCTCCACAATAGCCGCGGTAAAGCGGCTTCTTTGTTTAATGCCTCGGTGGTGGAATTGGTAGACACGCAGGACTTAAAATCCTGTGACCATTGCGGTCGTATGGGTTCAAGTCCCATCCGAGGTACTATTTAGCCTGATAATCGGATAATTGTCAGGCTTTTTGTTTTGGCTTAATCTGATCATATTAATTCTGGCTCATTTTTCTTCTTAGAGAGATACAATTCGACTATCGACCATTTCGGTTATATGGGTTCAAGCGGGGCGCGCAGCCTCCCATCCGAGGTACTATTTAGCCTGATAATCGGATAATTGTCAGGCTTTTTGTTTTGGCTTGATCTGATCATATCAATTCTGGCTCATTTTTCTTCTTAGAGAGAGGCAATTCGACTATCGACCATTGCGGTCGTATGGGTTCAAGCGGGGCACGCAGCCTCCCATCCGAGGTACTATTTAAGTCCGATTTTCGTCGGGCTTTTTATTTTAAGACTTGATCTGTTCTATTTCATTTGAATGTTAGTCTTTATGAGCAATGTCGAATATCCTGTGCTTCTTGTGGTCGTATGAGTTTAAGCGGCGCGCGCAGCCTCTCTTACAGAAAGATGAAAGACTTCCGATATTTTCAAAATATCGGAAGTCTTGAATACCAATAGACTCGAATTTGCTGATGGCGTTATGTCATCAGCATTTCAGCATGATAGGTTCAAATGACATTCCCAAAACAAATTTCCAAATAAGAGATAGTCAGTCTCGTTTTGGTCGGCAATTAGTTTCTGAGAGGGTCGAAATTGTAAGAAAATCCAACTCCTAGACTTCTCCACCGCAAAGCAATCTTTTCAGTATTATCGAATAAATTTATCTCTCGCGAAACTTGTCCAATGCTTTCCTGGTACTGGCCAAAAAATGAAAAATTTTTTGCGAAAGCGTAAGAAAAGCGAATCCTGTAGTTGACAGTAAGGGACTTATGTACTTGCTGTAGAGCTTGGTAGATACGATCGTAACTCTCTCTATCATCGATATTTTTAGAAATATCTCTTATATGAAAACCGATTCCTAGACCTCCATCTAGATTTATCCTTTTTCGTTTTAGACCAAAACTGTTATAAAGTATTGACGCAAAATTCCTATTTGGGATTATTCCTCTGTTTACTAAAATTCTCTGATTATTGATTTCCTCGTATTCTAGTAGATCAGTATCCACATATCTAGTATTTACCACCAAACCAATTGAGTAGTAAGTGCGATCCCATTGAACTAAGGCATAATCTAACACTAAAAAAAATCGTAAGTCACTATTATTAGTCTTCAGGTTTTTGGTGTCTTCTACCAGAATTAAAATGCTGTCATTCACTTGATAAAATGGAGAATTGACACCAAAATCTGCCTCTTGCTGAAGACCTATTCCAATAGAAAGTCTTTGAGAAAAGGAAAAAATGAGGGAATGAATAAACAGAAATAATAGGCTTATTTTTTTCATATTGCACTCAGCAATTTTTATAAAAAAGACAAGTACCGTGAATAGATGCTATTGTCATGCTGAGTTTTTGAATAAAGGATGTCCTCTTTGATCCAGAAAATAAGGTTTTATTTACATGTATTTCTCTATTACAGATGAAATTGTAATACTAACCTTTTAAATCAATCGCCTAAAAGGCAGGGGAGCGATACACTGAATTTTGCAAGTGTTGTGCTAGATCTTGTTTTTACGTTGTAGCAGCACTAGATTCAATTTGATCAACACTGTACTCATCAATTAATGACTTGAATGCTCTTTTTAAGTGATCTACAGCTTTTAATAAATTGCCTTTCATTATTTCCTCATACAATGGCATGATATTCTTATCATAAATATTCTGTAAATGTTCTAGTCCATCTGATTGTTCTTTTAAAACATTCACAATGTATGGAGAAATGAAATAGTACAACTCATAGAGCATTCCACCATCCTTAACGGTTAAAAGCTCTTGATCTCGGAAATTTCTGAACCTATTTAGTTCATTTTCATTAGAGAACTTGTCTACTGCGAATTTTGCCAAACAGATCTCGTCTGGATCTGAATCTCTAGGTGGCCAAGAATTTTCAAGATATAATCTCGAGTTAGTGCGATATGAACAGTCTAGTGGATTTAAAATAGGATGCAAAATTTTCTTGTTATCCATTCCAAAGTTGAATTGTATGTACTTACAATTACTCTCGGTTAGTAATAAATCGAGCGAATGAGCACCAAAAAAACTACCTCTGTTAATCCTTTCATAAGAACTGAAATTTTCTTTTTCTACCGAGTGGATAACAAAATTGTAGATCATCTCAGCGACCCTCTCTATAGAATACTGATTTCCTTCGTGATCGAGATAGTGCTGATTTAATACTAAAGGAATCTGGTCATAGTAAACATTACTTGTACAGGGGACCAATAAAACTTTTGTTGAATAAATATTTTTGATATCAGACAAGCCATATGTAAATCTGATTCCAGTTACTTGATCTGACGTTTTCAAAGTCCTTAACAACAAAGATTTATCAAAGACCAGCGTACGCAAGTGGTTTGGTAAATGGATAGCGTAGTTTTGACTTAAACAATTGAACAATTCTTCTGAAATGAGAGAGCCTGCGTTTTTTGCTTCCATATACTTTATTTTCTACTCGTGCACTAATATAATCCGTTATGTTAGTATATTCTTTATTGATTTTTGAATTTATGTAAAAAGGAAAAGCTTCATTTTCAGTGAATCAAGGTATGTGAAATCTTTATTCACTAATCAAGCCATGAATAAAATCAAAAGTATTTTCGACAAGACTGACCCTGCTGAAGTCGATTAATTTCATTTCAAAAGGTTGATTCACCGTTTTTTCTCAGTTTTAAAGTTTATCAAACTGTTTCTTAAGTATTTGTAATAAGGTGCAGGAATAGGTTGGTTTTCTCTGGTTTCTCATTATGTG
>JBCCLV010000061.1:0-23789 GCA_039026695.1 Bacteroidota bacterium | reverse complement strand
GGGTTCACAACGTTTCGCTCCATTAAATAGCTGGCCAGACAATACAAATCTGGACAAGGCCAGGCAGCTTCTATGGCCCATTAAGCAGAAATACGGCAATAAAATATCTTGGGCTGACCTTCTTATCCTCACCGGAAATGTGGCCTTAGAATCTATGGGATTCAAGACTTTTGGTTTTGGTGGTGGACGTCCTGATATCTGGGAATCTGAGCAGGATATTTATTGGGGATCAGAAAACGAGATGTTGGGTGTAAACCGATATACTGGAAAACGAGAGCTAGAAAATCCTTTGGCAGCAGCCCACATGGGACTTATCTACGTGAATCCAGAAGGTCCGGACGGTAAACCCGACCCTGTAGCTGCGGCCCATGACATTCGAGAGACCTTTGGCAGAATGGCAATGAATGACGAGGAGACCGTAGCATTGATTGCAGGGGGCCACACCTTCGGAAAAACACACGGCGCTGCACCTGACTCTGCATTGGAGGCTGAGCCGGCAGGAGCCCCACTTGAGATGCAGGGAATGGGCTGGAAAAGTAACCACGGATCAGGGAGTGGTGCGGATGCCATTACATCGGGACTAGAAGGTGCCTGGACTACCACCCCTACTCAATGGAGTAATAACTACTTTGAAAATTTGTTTGCATATGATTGGGAACTAACCAAAAGTCCTGCAGGGGCATTTCAGTGGAAGCCAAAAGATGGTGCGGGTGCAGGCCTTATCCCTGATGCACATGATCCAGGTAAAAGTCATGCGCCTTTTATGCTTACTACCGATTTATCCCTCAGAATGGATCCAGCTTACGAAAAGATCTCCAGGCGCTTTTTGGATAATCCGGACGAGTTTGCGGATGCATTTGCAAGGGCATGGTTTAAGCTGCTACATCGCGATATGGGACCAAAGGTAAGATATTTAGGTCCTGAGGTTCCTTCTGAGGACCTTATCTGGCAAGACCCGCTCCCTGAAGCAAACTATGACGAGATTGATCAGAAGGATATTTCTTACCTGAAAGAGACAATACTTGCATCTGGCCTATCGAACGCTCAGCTTATCTCTACGGCGTGGGGTTCGGCTTCCAGCTACCGAGATTCCGATAAAAAAGGGGGTGCAAATGGTGCACGGATCAGGCTTGCTCCACAGAAAGACTGGGAGGTTAACAATCCTGCGCAATTGTCAAATGTGTTAGGTAAGCTTACCGCAATACAAGAGGAATTCAACGAAGCTCAATCCGGCAATAAGAGAGTCTCGATAGCAGATATAATTGTACTAGGCGGAGCAGCGGCCATTGAAGCGGCGGCAGATCACAACGTTAAAGTTCCTTTCGCTCCGGGTAGGGTAGATGCCTCGCAAGAGCAAACAGAGGTGAGTGCGTTCGAGGTGATGAAACCCGATGCAGATGGTTTTAGGAATTATAAAAATGACCGACATGCCGCTAAAGCGGAAGATATGCTGGTAGATAAAGCGCAACTTCTAGGGTTGTCTGTGCCAGAGATGACTGTGCTGGTTGGTGGTATGCGAGTACTGGATACGAACTGGGATGGCTCAGATCTGGGCGTACTTACAAAGAACCCCGGAAAGCTTTCCAACGATTTTTTTGTCAATCTACTGGACTTCTCTACCGAATGGTCCCCGGTAGAAGGTGACGAAAATGCTTATTTAGGGAAGGATAAAGTAACCAAGGAAGTAAAATGGAAAGGAAGTAGGGTGGATCTAGTCTTTGGATCGCATGCGGAACTCCGTGCACTTGCTGAAGTATACGCCCAAAATGATGGTAAAGAAAAGTTCATCAAGGATTTCGTGGCTGCATGGAATAAGGTGATGAACTTAGATCGATTTGATCTGAATTCGTAATTACACATTTATACAACCAAAGCCTGTCTTCTTTTGGCAGGCTTTGGTCTTTTATTCTGGTATAAGATCACTTGAACACTATTGAGATCTACATATAAAAGAACTACTTTAAAGTAGCAATAAATCACTCAAAATGACCATTCACGAGCAAATACGAAACGACGATTTACAAGCAATTGAAGATCTCCTTAATTCCGACCGTTCTTTCGTAAATAAGCCCGATGAAAGAGGATTTACACCCCTGGTCTTGTCCACCTACCTTGGAAAAATTGAAGTGGCTAAGCTTTTACTATCGCATGGAGCAGATATCAACGCTGTGGATGCAATGGCAGGCAATACTGCACTAATGGGCGTTTGCTTTAAAGGGTCTTACGATCTGGCGAAGATGCTGATTTCTCACGGCGCAGATATTTCTATCAGAAACAGGTCTGGAGAAACAGCTTTGGATTTTGCAACAAAAGGAGGTCATCAAAGTATCGTGGATTTGCTTAAGGGTACGACTTGAGTTACAACAAACGGTCGAAAAGTTAAGGCCGAATCAGTTCGTTCCAACATTAAAATAGAGGTCAGCAGACTGTTATTTTGGATAATTTAGTGCCCAGAATGTAAGAAAATGAAGAAGGCGCTACTCATAAATTTATTGTTTTTTGCCTCTTACTTTTATGCTAGGGCACAAACAGATCCTCTCGATAATCTCCCCAACTACGTAAAGCAGCTTACTCATTTTGGTCAAAGATGTGACTGGTCGCACGATGGGAAACGTATCTTATTTATTGAAAAAACCTTTGGCGATGTTTATGAAGTAGAGGTCTCTAGTGGCACTATAAAGCCCATGACGCATCACTTTTTCCACGAGGGGTTTGTGCGCGCTCTTTACTTGTCAAATGGAGATATTTTGCTATCGGGAGCAAAGAACTTCTCCTCGGATGATCCCTGGAAAAGCAGGGACGCCAGGAATACAGAACTCTGGGTGCTCGATCAAAACCTTACCGGTCCACCTGTAGCTTTAGGGGTTCACTGCAAAGAAGGCCCTGCTGTTTCTCGGAAAAGCCTCAAAATTGCCTGGGCGCTTGCTACTACTGTATACTCAGGAACCATTGAGTATGTCAAGGGAAAGCCTCAGCTAAAAGGATGGAGACCTCTTTTTAGCAATATGGATTTACCCTCGCCCGCAAAAGGTTGGGATGTGGAAACACAAAACTTTAACCCTCAGAATGAAAACGAACTCTTTTTCTATTCTTTTGGTGGACAGTTTGGGTATCAGGCAGAAGTTTTCAGTTTTGATCTAGAAGAGAAAACATTCAAAAATTTCTCTGTAAGCAAAGAGACTTACGATGAAGCCGAAGGTGTTTTCCCGGATGGTCTAAGTATGCTCATAGAAAGCAATCGGCACAGGCCAAAGTACAACGATATGGATGAATTTTTAACCCTGGATCTTTACAAACTAGATCTAAGCGGTGATGGTAAAGTGGAAAGATTGACGTTTTTCAACGATGATCCTGAATTTAAAGCAAGCAATGGAGTAGTTAGCGATGATGGTAAATTTATGGCCTTTCAATATGCAAAAATCGCAGATAAAGCTGGAGTGGGCAGAGGGATTCTAATCATGGATTTGGAAAAATGGGAGAAAAAGAAGAAGTGAATTAGCTAAGTTCTTTCACCTACTATTTTCTCTTCTTTGCCGAATTAGTAAAACTTTTTCTCGTTTATTTACCATTTTTACTCGCCCTAAGTAAAACCCTGATGAACCTCCCTATCGTTATCATTACCAGTTTCCTGGTTACAGTGACCTTGATCCCCGTTGTAATTCGCGTTTTCAAGTCGATTAATGTTTTAGATAAGCCCGATAGCAGGAAAATACACAGCATAAGTACTCCATCGCTAGGAGGCATAGCTATGTTTATTGGGATAATATTATCGCTATTCATTGCAATGCCTTTGGTAGATATTGCAGGCGAGAAGTACTTTTTAGGAGGCTTAGCATTAATATTTTTCCTGGGAGTTCGTGATGATTTATCCAGCCTACAGGCAAACCATAAATTAATCGTTCAAGTTTTTTCCGCTAGCCTACTTGTCTTCCTTATGGATTTGAAAATTGGGGGGCTAAATGGTCTCTTTGGTGTGGATACCTTCGGGTGGTATTTTGATGAGATTTTTACCATTATCGTAATTGCGATCATGACCAATGCATTTAATCTCATAGATGGAATCGATGGCCTTGCAGGTTCTTTAGGCCTTTTGATTTCATTAATCTTATGCGCTTTCTTCTTTTATCTAGGCGATACCTTTGGAGCAGTACTGTCTTTCGGCATTGCAGGTGCTTCTATCGGATTCCTCCTATACAACTGGTATCCCTCAAAAGTTTTTATGGGTGATACAGGCTCCATGGTTCTAGGTTTTGCGCTTACCATTCTTATGATTCGGTTCCTCTCCCATACCCCACAAGAGACTGCTTTTGTGTCTCCTGTTGCCTTGGTGCTTTCAATTTTTGCTTTACCCACCTATGACACGCTACGGGTTTTCATTATTAGGTTTTCTACTGGAAAGCATCCGCTAGCCCCTGATCGAAATCATATTCACCATGTTCTTTTAAAGCTAGGTCACACCCACGGAACTGCTACTTTGATACTTGTGGGTTTTAACAGCTCACTAATTGCCGCAGCGTACTTCTTACAAGGCATTGGAGAGCTCTGGCTCATTCTATCTTTGGTCACGATTACAGTAGGTTTGGGAATAGCCTTGGATCGGAAAGTGATGAAGCGGGAAGCAGCACGTACCGCAAGCCTCTATTCTAGTCGAATGAACATTTCTAAAACTGCGTAGACCTACTTTCCCGAACAACTCAGCGAAAGCTAATACTAGGTTCGATTTTCTATTTTTGTTAGCTAATAGCAATCCGTAAAAGATGATTGATAAGGTCAATGCCTACCTCGAAGAGGTCAACAATGTAACCGCAAAGAATGAAGATGAAATTGAATCCTTTCGACTCAAGTTCATTGGCCGAAACAACGTACTGAACGTACTTTTCACAGAGTTTAAAAACGTACCTTCAGAGCAGAAGCGCCAACTTGGGCCAGCGCTCAATGAATTAAAAACCCGCGCACAAGAAAAGCTAAAAGAGCTTTCTGCTGATCTAGCAGCAAGTAGCAATGGCTCAAGTGCAGGCGTGGATGTAACGCTACCGGGAATACCCAATACCGAAGGTTCAATACATCCTATCTCCCAGACCAGAAGCCGCATTATAGAGATTTTTGAGCGCCAAGGTTTTAACGTTGAAGATGGACCTGAAATAGATACCGACTGGAACAATTTCACAGCCCTCAACTTCCCGCCAAATCACCCGGCTCGTGAGATGCAGGATACCTACTTTATCGAAAAAAATCCTGATGTATTGTTGCGGACCCATACGTCAAATGTTCAGATCAGGTTAATGAATAAGAAGAGGCCTCCTATACGATCAATCATGCCTGGTCGTGTTTACAGGAATGAGGCCATTTCAGCCAGAGCACATTGCTTCTTTCATCAAGTAGAGGGTTTGGTAGTGGGAAAGGATGTAAGCTTTCGAGACCTTAAAAACACCATTTATCACTTTTCTAAGGAGATGTTTGGCGAGCATACTAAGATCAGGCTTAGACCTTCTTACTTCCCTTTTACCGAGCCAAGCGCAGAAATAGACATTAGCTGTTTTATTTGCGGTGGGCCAGGATGCAAAATTTGTAAACAAACTGGTTGGGTGGAAATTGCGGGTGCAGGCATGGTAGATCCGAATGTTTTGGAAAATTGCGATGTAGATCCTGAAATCTACAGTGGCTTTGCCTTTGGAATGGGTATCGAGAGAATCACAATGCTGAAGTACCAGATTGATGATCTGCGTCTATTTTCAGAAAACGATCTGCGCTTTCTAAAGCAATTTTAAAATCAGGGACTCCTCGGTGATGCCCTCTGCTTCTGCTTTGAAGTTTTTTACAATTCTGTGCTGAAGCACGGGAACGGATACTGACTTTACATCTTCTATATCCGGTGAGTATTTTTGATTAATCAACGCGTTACATTTTGCGGCAAGCACTAGAAACTGACCTGCTCTCGGACCTGCCCCCCACTCCAGGTATTCTCTCGCATGTGTGGAAGCTTTGTCGCCATTAGGTCTGGTTTTGACAGCCAGACTTACCGCATAGTTGATCACATTATCAGTAACCGGAACTTTGCGGATGAGTTGCTGGTAGGCTTGTATCTGTTCTTTAGAAAGTAGCGAATTGACCTCCACTAGTTTCTCTGAGGTTGTCTTCTTCACAACTTCGAGTTCATCTTCAAATGCTGGATAGTCCAGCTTAACCATAAACATAAAGCGGTCCAATTGTGCTTCCGGCAATGGGTAAGTCCCTTCTTGCTCAATAGGATTTTGGGTTGCCAAAACAAAGAAGGGTTGGTCTAAAGCGTGGGTTTCACCAGCAATCGTTACTGCTCCTTCTTGCATGGCTTCAAGCAACGCAGATTGTGTTTTTGGAGGCGTCCGATTTATTTCATCGGCCAGAATTACGTTTGCAAATACCGGTCCCTTGGTGAATCTCAAATTGCGATCTTTGCCCAGGGATTCCGCACCTAGAATATCCGATGGCATGAGATCCGGGGTGAATTGAATACGACTGAAATCCAAGGAAAGGCATTGAGCTACCGTCTGTATCAGCAATGTTTTGGCCAATCCCGGAACTCCTACTAGGAGTGAGTGTCCCTGACAAAAAATACTTGTAAGCAGTAGCCTTACCACTTCTTGCTGCCCAATGATCTTTTTACCAATCTCGGCTTCAAGCCTTTTAAACTCCTCTGCAAACTGATCTGCTAAAGCCACATCACTTTGTTCTGCCATTTCTTAGTTCTTGAAAATTATGTTTGATACTATTTTGGATAACGTTTGTTGAGTTTTACCTCTAATTTGTGAGATCACAGTAATCATAATCAGGATCCACTTCGATAAAAACATTGCTCCGGGCCTTCTCAAACCAGTCTGAAATCTTTTTATTTTTCTTTTCTGATAGCGCTACAGATGAGATTTTCTGATAATCATCATCAAGGTTGGCAAGGTGTGGCTTTATCTTGTCTTTATAGTAGATAATTCTAAAAGAGTAAGAACCGTCTGGCTTTTGGAATCTGATGGGCTTGGTTATATTACCTATTGCCATTGTATCAATTGTAAAGAAAATATTGGGATCTAATTGCTCCGCAGCAACTCTTAACGCACCAGACTCATCTTGGAAAAAGCCTCCGGCAGATGACGTCTCCTGGTCGTCCGAATGCTCCTTTGCAATCGCTTGAAATGTAATGCTATCTATCATTACCAAAGTGCGCAAGCTATCGAGAAACGCCTCTGCTCTGTCGTAATCTTTTTGACTCGGCTGAGGAGTGATTAAAATGTGGCGACTATTGTAGGTATTACCTCGCTTTTGCAATAATTCAATGATGTGAAAACCAAATTGTGTTTCTACCGGATCTGAAACTTCTCCAGGGCCAAGTGAAAGTGCAGTAGCTTCAAATTCAGGAGCTAGATCTCCTCTACTGAAAAACCCAAGTTCTCCACCCTTTCTTGCAGATCCCGGGTCTTGTGAGTATTGTTTGGCAAGGTCCGAAAAAGACTCACCATCTTCAATTCGTGATTTTAGGTTTAGCATTAAGTTCCTCACTTTCTCCTTCTGCTTGGTTCCTGGGGTTGCATCTTTTACTACTTGCCCTATAGAGACTTCTGTTGAAAAGTAAGGCAGCGAATCCGATGGAATCCTTTTGAAGAACTTCCTCACTTCAGACGGTGTAATTTTCATTTCTGCTGTGAGTTCAGAACGCATGCGCTGTATTGTCATCTGCTCTTTAATGTTGTCAAAGATCTCAGATCGGATCTGTCCGATAGTTTTGCCATATGCACGCTCTATTTCACTTTCTCCCCCAAATTGCTGGGCCATGTAGGCCATTCTACGGTCTAGATTGTTATTTACCTCTGCATCCAGCACGAAAATGGAGTCAATTTCTGACTGAGCCATTAGCATTTTATTTACTACCAGTTGCTGTAATATTTGGCACTTCAGATTTGATCCTGTGGGCTGTCCTTGAGACAGGTAATCAAGGTAAGCCCGCTCCAGCTCAGATTTTAGGATGATATAGTTATCCACCTTGGAGATGATCTTGTCGATGACCACTCCATCTTCTGACTGTGCACTCAAAGTAAATGCACAAGCAATCAAGAAATTAATTATCGTATATTTCAAAGGCATTTGAACGTACTGCTTCGTTATATATGTTTTTTTCTAGCTCTCGCTTGAGCGCTATTTTTCGTTTGTTTATGATCACATCTTTTACTTGCTCTGAGATAAACTCGAGCGGAGCGATTTCACCCACTAGTTTATAATCAAAGATGCGGAGAAAGTAGGTGAATTTATCATCAGATACTTCTACATAGGTATTTCGTTTTAAAAACTGGGCTTTATCACTTACCTCTATCAAAGGTGTCTCTAATAGTATTTCATCAAACTTGACCCAAAGTGAATCTTCGGTAAAAACTTTGGTTGCATGGACATTTGCATACTCCCATAAACCAATAGAATCTTCGGGATATTTTTTGATACTGCGTCTAAAACGCCAAGTCTGCGGAGCTTGGGACGGTATTTTAAAGTAGATGCACTTTGCTAAGTTTTGCCGCAGAATAAAATTCTCAGATTTTTCTCCGAAGTAGGTTTCTATCTCTTCAGCAGACACCTCATCGTCAAGATTTGCTTCGATATATTTTTGCTCGAAGGCATGCACCATCAGCGCATACTGGTAATCTAGCACCTTACTTTGGATCTCCGCCTCATTAAAATCAATTACCTCTTTGGCCTGCTGGATCATAAGTTGCTTTTTGATCCAGTCATTTACAAATTTCTCTGAAAATTTAGCACTATCTTCCTGTGAGAGGTCCGCAGGAGTTAACTCCGAAAGACTGGACTCGCTTAGCACTTCATCCCCAACCGTAGCTACAACTGTCTCTTCCTCCTCCTGCTTAGGCTGAAGATACTCGCATCCAAACAATGAGAGGACCAGCATGATATGATAATACTTCACCTAGGGGTAGGACTTTATGAGCCTGCAAATATTGTGATTCTTTTCACTAGAGAATTCGATTTTATCCATAATTCTCTTTACAAGCATAAGTCCCAGTCCCCCTTGCCTGCGAGTAGAAACGATCTCTTCCATGGATGGTGAGTCATACTTATTGATATCAAACCCTACCCCCCGATCTCTAAAGGTAAAAATGATCTGTCTCGGCATAAATTGGATTGAGAATTCTATCTGATTTCTTGGGTTACAGTCATTGGCATGAATAATTAAGTTAGCACAGACTTCATCTACCGCGAGCACCAGCTTATGAGCCTGTAGGTCTGGGACTTTTTTCTTCTCCAAGGCATCAGAAGTAAACTGCCTGAGCTTTACCAGCTCGGTTTTGCTGCACCCTATGGTGAGATTTCTACTCATCTAGATAGTTGCTCGCTTCTTCTTCTGATCCCACCATCACCAGTAATTTTTCAAGACCTAAAATGCTAAAAACCTCTCGAACGGATTCATTGGCACCAAACAATACAAGCTTGATTTTTTCTGCCTCAAATTCATCCAGATGAGAAATGAACACACCTAAGCCTGCCGACGATATGTAACTTAATTCACTGAGATTTACTGCAATTCTTTTCTTCCCTTTCTCAACAGCTTCTTTGAAAGCATTATCCAGCAGAATGCTAGATCCTGCATCAATCTCTCCCGAGATCATGATAAAGTGGAATTGGTTCTTTTCCTCAGTTGTAATCTGCGTCATTTACTTGATGCTTTAAATCTTACAATGACCAACGTGTAGTCATCATCAATGTCGATCTGGCCGGTAAACTCAGATAGATCGTTTTTAATTCCTTTTTTGATCTGGTTGGGGGATTTGGCACGGTGCTTCCCAAATGATTCTCTGAGTCGTTCTTTTCCGAACTCAATTCCTTCAGTGCTTCGAGCCTCTGTAATGCCATCTGTGTACAGCAAAAGGGTGTCTCCTTCACGGTATTTAAGCGTGTCCTGATGTACGTAATTCTGGAACTTTGAGTTTCTTAAAATACCTAGTCCAAGCCCCTCAGATTCAAGAAAGGATGTTTGATCGCTTTGTTTACAATGCAATAGCGCCGGGCAGTGACCCCCTCGTGCGTAACTCAATTTTTTTTCTGCGGTATCAATGTCAAAATAGGTTGCAGTGATAAAAGAGTTTTTATTGAGGCATTGGCTTAATGCCAGATTTGCTTTGATCATAAAATCAGATGGTGCAAGGCCTTCACGAGTTAAGCTGTGGAAGATCCCTTTCATCTGTGCCATTTGAAAAGCAGCACTTGTTCCCTTGCCGGATACATCGCCAATGATCAAGCCAAAGTGATTTTGCTTGTACTCTAAGATGTCGTAATAGTCTCCACCCACCTCTTCTGCTGCGATGGAAAAAGCTTCCATCGTTAGATGATCGTTCTGTACCAATGAGGTAGGCAAAAGGCTTTTTTGCACTTTTTTCGCGATATCTAGCTGTTCTTTATATCGTTCATTTTCAATAGACTCATTGATAAGCACCAGGTTTTCTAGCGCAATACTTGCCTGATTTACAAAGGCTACTACGATGCTTACCATCTCACGATTAAAAGCATCTATCACTTCTTGTAGTAAAACAAGATAGCCTACTTGCTTTTCTTGTACCTCTATGGGTATTGCAATAATCGATTTGTATTGCGGATGCTTGAGCGGGCTGCTCAGCCTACTGCTCTGCAGCTCTTTTTTATAGTTTAGGTCAATGATCTTTTTAATAAGCTCATTTTCTACTTTGCCTTTCACCTCTTCTATATTCTCTGCGGTCAGGTTTCGTATAAGCTGTTTTTTCCCTTCTGCATCGTGGATCTCAAGCCAAGCTGCATCTGCGAAAACAGCGCTCATTGCACTTTCTAAAAGGGTTTCATAGGTCTGCTCAGTTGTATTGCCTTTCGGAACTGACTGACTCAACTTCTGAAAATCCAGCGCCTCTTTGAGTTTTTGCTCAAAAACAGAGGAAGTTGGCAGGTTAAATAGCGTTACCAAAATCGCAATGACTGCATATGCGAAAAGAAAGGTCAAAAGTCCCCAGATAAATACTCGTTCCAGTAGATTGATTACTAAGACCTGGGTATTCGAAAAGTTTATCAGGTTTAAATAGAAGTGATACAGGTAAATGCCTGACAGTATGATGAAAAGGATCACTTTCCATTTCTGCTTGAAGTTTAGGTAAGCAACCCACTTTAGGTTGAACATCAAGACGATTGAGAACAAGGCCAAGATCAGAAATGCTACATTGAAATACGTCGAGAGAATTTCTACCCCTAGGAAGTCAAAGATCAACATTCCTCCCAGCGCCAATTCAAAAAAGATCCAGAGACGGATTAGATTCTTGGAACGCTGATAAAGGATCAGCCGCTTCCATACCACAAAGGTGGAAATGATGAAAACTACCACCAGACCTACCAGGATGTTATAAAAGAAATTGATCGTAATCGCATTTTCAACAATGCTATTGCTGGCAAAAACGTAGAAAAAGGCACGGATGGCAAGCGAGATCAGTGTAGTAACCAAGCCTGTCACAAACACCTTCCATAAGAGGTCTGTGAAATTGAGGGAATCGGCCTTGGAGACGATGTAACGGTAGTAGCTGAACGTGCTGACTACAAAGAGAGAAAAACAGACTTGTGGAAAAACCCGGGAAAAATCCACCTTCATTTCGTAGTTCTTCACGAAAACCAGGTAGAGGTTTGAGCCTGCGAAGAGTACCCAGAACAGGATTGCTCCCAGAAGGCTTATACGTCTTTTTAGTTTGTCAGACACGCGGGCAAAAATACCACGCACGCCATATCCTGTGATTAAAGCTGGATATTGAGCGGTTAATGTTTGTTAATCCAACAGTGCAAGAATGCTTTCCAAGTGTCGCTGATCCTCTTCATCAAAGGCAGCCAAGTGATCACTGTCTACATCTAATACTCCTATTATTTTTCCTTTTTTGAAAAACGGAAGCACTATTTCAGATCTGGATGCGGTGGCACATGCGATATGTCCGGGAAATGCATCTACATCAGGTACAATTATAGTTTTGGCCTGATCCCAGGCAGATCCACAGACGCCTTTACCCTTCTTGATTCTGGTACAAGCTACGGGCCCTTGAAAAGGCCCCAGAACAAGTTCTTCCGCTCCATCCACCAAGTAGAATCCGACCCAAAAGAAACCCATTGCTTCTTTTAATGCCGCTGCAATATTGGCAAGGTTGGCTATCAGGTTCTGTTCTCCCGCCAGAAGCCCTTGAATCTGTGGAATTAGAGATTGGTATTTCTCCGACTTAGAGTCGCTTTTCAGAATTTTAAGATCTTCAGCCATGGTTTCTGTAAGTGGTTAAAACATCATTTTGAATACTAGTCTCGTCCCATATAAAGCCTGGAGCCAAAGAGGGTGCTTCAATCCCCTGGTGAAATTTGTTTTTGCTTTTAAAGACATAAGCCTCGTCCCAGAGTCCTTCTTGTATGAAGCTAAGAAGCACTTTAGCACCCCCTTCTATTATCACTGACTGTATTTTATGGTGATAGAGTGCTTCTAAAATTGGTTTGGGAGTCATCGTTTCAACTTTTATCCACTGTTTATTTCCCGCTTTTTTGCTTTGTTTCAGGTTAAAGATCAGCGTCGGAGCCCGATCATTCATAATCTCTGAATTGCCGGCAATGTCAAGATTGCTATCTAGCAGTACGCGGGTTGGATTTTTCCCGTACCAGTCACGAACGGTCAAAGAGGGGTTATCTATTTGTGCAGTATTCTTTCCTACAAGGATTGCGTCTTCGCTGGCTCTGTATTTGTGTACCCATTGTCTACTGTACGAGCCGCTGATCCATTTGGAAGTTCCGTCCTCCTTTGCCAGATACCCGTCGCTGGTTTGCGCCCACTTAAGGATAACGTAGGGTCTTTTTTTCTGGTGATACGTGAAAAACCTCCGATTTTGCTCTTGTGCCTCATTTTGTAGTAGACCTGTTTCCACGGTGATACCATAAGACTCCAGTTTTTCAATCCCTTTTCCGTCTACCAAACTAAATGGATCACGAGATGCAATTACCACCCTTTTGATTTTTTTCTCAATAAGAAGATCGGTACAAGGTGGTGTTTTCCCAAAATGACTACAAGGTTCCAAGGTTACAAAAGCCGTGCTATTAGGTAGTAGTGCCGGGTCTGATACGTCATTTACTGCATTGACTTCTGCGTGCGGTCCTCCATATTGCATGTGGTAGCCTTCTCCAATAATAGATTCGTTGCACACAATTACACACCCGACCATAGGGTTTGGACTGACCGACCCTGTACCCAGCTGTGCCAGTTCTAATGCACGTTTCATGAAATCAACTTCTTTCAGCATGCTATCACCAAAGGTAACTTTCGAATTTATAATCCTAGCTTCGTGCCACTGTGGGAAATATCAAAGACATCTGGAAGCAAACAGCGAAACGACTTGAAAAAGTTTACACGCCGGGCGAAGCAGAGGCCATTTCCTTCACCTTGCTTATTGATGTCTACGGAATGACGCGAGAAGATATCCTCCTCAACGAAGGTTCCCCTATTGATGGCGTCCACCTTGAAACGCTGGTGACCAGGCTAATGGATTTTGAGCCTATTCAATACGTTACGCAGACCGCCTATTTTTATAATCGCCAGTTTAAAGTAGACCCATCTGTATTAATACCACGACCCGAAACCGAGGAACTGGTACAATTAGTAATTCAGCAAGACTTGAATGATGGTTCAAGGATTTTGGATGTAGGCGCGGGTTCAGGATGTATTGCAATCACCTTGGGCCTTGAGACCCGCGGCAAAGTGCAGGCAACGGATGTTTCTAAAGATGCACTAGACATTGCCATCCACAATGCGAAAGTGTACAAAGCTGATGTAACGTTTCATCTTCATGATATTTTGAAAGGAGGTTTTGTCAGCAATAGCTTCGATGTTCTGGTGAGTAATCCCCCGTACATCCCTGAGGCTGACAGATCTATTATGCATAAAAATGTGCTGCACCATGAGCCAGAACTGGCCTTGTTCGTACCGGACGAAGACGCACTTTTGTTTTATCGTAGGCTGGCTAAAGTAGGCACTGAATCATTGACAGACGGAGGAAAGATTTTCCTGGAAATTCATGAAAACTTTGGAGAAGATGTGGGCGATTTGTTGCAGCGCTACAATTACACATCAGTACAGATTCACAAAGACATGCAAGGAAAGCAACGGATCGCCAGTGCAATCTGGAATTCTTAAGCATTGTTAATCTGGTGTCCTTAGCCAACCAACAATCCAAGAAGTAGCCCTGCCAGGATAATGATAGGTGTTGGGAATTTTGTAAATAGCAAAGAGGCCAATGTGCCTGCGGTGATCGTATAATTGATAAGCGACTGTTCCATTGGCAAAAAGATCAGAACTGCCGCAGCAATGACCATTCCTGCACTTACGGCATTGATTCCTTCCAGTGAAGCCCTTACAGCTCTGTACTTTTTAAGTTGGGACCAGAACCTAATCACAAAAAAGATCAGGAATGTACCCGGCAAAAAGATGCCCAAAGCAGCGAGTAATCCGCCTAGGATTCGGCCGCCAATTCCCAGGTCATTTACCGTTAAAGCTCCGACATAGGCGCTAAATGAAAAAGTGGGTCCCGGAATCGCTTGCACGATACCGTAACCGTGGATAAACTCCCCAGAGCTCAGGAGTTTTTTAAACTCCACAAACTCTGTGTAAAGCAATGGCACTAGTACCTGTCCTCCACCAAAGATCAAGCTTCCGTTACGATAAAAGTTTTCCAGAACAAGGATTGGCTGGAAACGAGTAATGGCGCCTAAGCCGGCGATAAAAACAAAGACTGCTCCCCACAGGATAAGATTAGCCCAAGCTATTTTGATTCGCTCTTTTTCTTCGACAGGTTGTCGCTTATACTTCCAGGTTGTCGCAAGGCCACCCATCAAGATCAGCACGGGAAAAGCGTAAGGTGATTTCAAGATAAATGAAGCTATGGCTGATACCAGCATCAAGGAGAACCCAAACTTTGTCTTGATTACTACCCTACAGATTCGGTATGCTGAGTAAGCTACGATCCCAACCGCGATCGGCTCTACGAAGCGAAGAAAATTCAAAGAGATATTCAGCTCTTCTGCCGAGCTTACCAGCAATGCCATAGCAGTCATCAATGCAACTGCCGGAAGCATCCATACCAGTAATGTAAGGTAGGCTAGATTGGGTCCCCCTATTTTATAGCCCAAGGAAGTGATGGTCTGCGTGGAAGTGGGGCCAGGTAAGATTTGGCAGAGCGCATATAGTTCAATTAAGTCCTCCTCAGAAAGGTAGGCTCGTTTTACCACCAGCATATCCAGAAACATTCCGAAGTGACCCTGTGGACCTCCAAATGCAGAGACAGACAGGATGGCTACATCCCGCAGGAAAATGATATTTCTAACCCTGCGGATCGACATGGCTCATCCCTTAAGTCCTATTTCCCGGAGGCGCTGATCCAGAAAGGCGCCGGCGGTAGTGTCTTCATACTGCTTTGGGTGGTCATCATCCACGCATATGTCCAGACAGCTAAGGTCCATCTCTGAGATAGGGTGCATAAAAAATGGAATAGAAAATCTTGATGTATGTAGCAGTTCCACGGGTGGATTTACTACTCGATGAATTGTGGATTTTAATTTGCTATTGGTATGTCGCTCCAGCATGTCGCCTACGTTTACCACAATCTGATCAGGGAGTGCAGTGATCGGGATCCATTTACCGTCGCGCCTTAACACTTCTAACCCATCTGCGCTGGCACCCATCAGTAAGGTAATTAGGTTGATGTCTCCATGCTGTGCGGCACGTACTGCGTCTTTTGGTATTGACTCGGGTTGGTCTATCGGGAAGTAATGGATAGGTCGCAAGATGCTATTTCCCTGCCTCACTTTATCATCAAAATAATCCTCAGGAAGTTTTAAGTACAGGGCTATGGCCCGAAGCATTTGCATTCCTGCGGATTGTAAAGTGAGAAATGCATCCGTCGTGTAGTCTTTGAAAGCCGGTATTTCTTCGGGCCAAATATTTTCAGGATAATCTGCCCGCTTGTTGCTTTCAGGTTGTCCTACATGGTAAAACTCTTTGAGATCCCCTGTATTTCTCCCTTTGGCCTTTTCTTTTCCTTTGCTAATGTACCCTCTCTGACCCGCCAATTCGGGCTTTTCATACTGCTTTTTTGTCTCATCGGGTAGTTTAAAAAAGTTCTCCACTGATCCGTAGAGACTTGCGGTCAATTCATCTGAAAGCCCATGATTTTTTATGGATACGAATCCAATGTTGGTGTACGCGGCGCCTAATTCTTTTACAAAATTTTGCTTTTTCTCCGCATCGCCCCCTGTAAAGTCTGCTAAGTCAAGCGAAGGAACAGCGTCGTAAAGTATGTCCTGCATAGAAGGTTGGTTTTTTCGATAACAATATAGCAAACGATATGCTTAGAAATCAACTGAGAACGCTTTTCAATACTTGAAGTGACTTAGGCCAAGATATACCAGCATGGTGCTGATAAAAATGTAAGATCGAATCTATTATCTGGTGACGCATCTGCTTATTAAGTTCAAATTGGGTGCCATAAGGTTCCAAGATCATTGCCTCAAGCAAGGCATATCCATCTGAGCTTGGCGCTAACCTATCTATGGAAGAAAATAGGCTATCGGCTCGCTCTATTTCGTAACCCAGGTAGGCTGCAAGCTTTAGTAGAAACTGAATGTGAAAGTTTCCTACACCTGTTTTGAGTTCTTCAAAAGACGCTACGGAATCCTCCACAAAACCGTAGAGTTGTGTATTTGAAGAAGGCTCCTGCCTCATCAGTTTTGAGAATACTTCTGAAAGGAACAGTGCAATGCTGCTTTTGGTCATATCGGTATGTAGGCTATGCAGCGCGATGTGCGTTTTGAATTCCGAGACACGCTGCAAATCTCTGGACTCCTTCATGTAAACCACTAAATCAAGCACGTAAAAGGGTTGAAATGCGCCAATGCTCTTCTTGGACTTTTGGCTTCTGATGCCGCTCACGATGAAGGACTGGTATCCAAACTGCTCAGTAAGTATTCTGGCGATGATCGAGGTTTCGCCGTATTTGAGATAACCAAGCACCACTCCTTTGGACTTGGCAATCATCGAATGACAGCAATCTTACCGATGAAAGTTTCATCTCCATCGTCCGTGGCACTAAAGAAGAAATAGATACCTGATACTACTGTATTACCTGTAATATCACGTGTATCCCATGCCGCAGTACCCCCTGCCGCTTCCAGTTCTTTTACGAGATGACCATTGATATCTGTAATCTTGAGAGAGGCATTGTTGGCAAGCCCTGAGATGCCAACTTGTCCTGTGTAATCAGGACGTACAGGGTTCGGAAAAATGTTCACATTTTGGTGAACTAACGAGCCATCCGAGGAAGCACTACGGTAGGAGACCAGCCCCCTATCGGTTTGGATAGAGATTTCTCCCGTAGTACCATCATAAGTAAGCGACAAAATCACATTTGAAGGTAGAGGACTGTTATCTTCGGTAAATAAAGCCACTTGTTCGGTTGTGTTTTCATCATACACCCACAACCCTTCGTCTGTTCCGAGCCAAACCCTATTGCCCCCATCCGTCACAATGCTATTGATCTGCTGGCCTTCAAACAAAACCCTACCTTCAAAAGTGGGCCTTACTGTTTGAGAATTGAAGAATGCAAAGGAGGCAGACGGCAAAAGTGCAGGGCCTGAAGAAGTGGCAATCCAGGCATTATCTTCTACACTTAAATCAAAATCATTGACTGTAGAGGTAATACCATCCAGTTGATCGAGTACTTGAGATTCCTCCGTATTAAGTAGCACCAGTCCACCACTCGAGGTGAGGGACCATGGTATTTGCTGTGTAGACAGCTTGACCTTCCGAAGGTCTGTAGTACCAAGCGAAGTAGCGCTAAAGGAGTCCCAATTACCATCCCTATCAAGGGTGTGAAGAGGTTCTGTACCTGCTCCTCCTAGCCATAGATTTCTACCTGCGCTCAAAGAGCTAAAAATGCTGTCTGGCGCTGGATTGCTACCTGGAATGTCTGCAAAAATCTCATCATTTGAAGCATTGTAAATTCCATCGCCTACGCTGGAGAAGTAGCGCACGCCGCGGTATTCGGTCACATCGGAGACATTGGAAAATCCATCGATTGATATAATCTGCCAGGATCCATTGACGAATTGCGAAAAAGAAGGTGTGCCCGCTTGGGCATCAAAATAGGAAGCATTGGAGACGTGAAAAGCAAAAATTTCGCTCCCAAGCACCGCAATGTTTGAGTAGCTGTCTTGTAGGGGTCCTGAAGGAGAAAATTGCTCCCCTGAAGTACCAATTAGCCCCTTTTCTGCATCCGCAACTAGTAATGCTCCTTCAAACTCTATGAGGTCATTGACCGAGGTGGCTGGTGTGCTCTCGATCAGCTCAAAGTCATTGGATCCCAGTCGGAAGAGGTCATTCTGTACAGCTGTATAGATTTCATTCTCAATCGCAAAAAGCCGCTGCGCACCGATGGGGAGTGAGACACCAACGCTAGCCCACTCACCGTTTTCGAAACCAAAAAGGAATCCTTCAGCAACTGCAAATAATTGCGCTCCCGACAAGACCAGATTTCCAAAAACCTCGGTATCAGGATACCGCACCCAATTATTGAAATCAAGCAGATTCAAAGCAAGGTCTCCGGATTGCACTCCGTTCTCCGTTTTTACAAACAAGAGATCATCGATAGTTACTATCTCGCTCACTGTAACTTGAGTGCCTGCACTTCCAATCTGAATAAAGTTTTCACTTATCTGGCTTGCTATTAGGTCAACTACGATCACCCCAAAATCGCTGCCCAGATAGGCACTTCCGCCACGAGTGCTGATGGATTTAACTTCTTTATTTCCTTCCAAGTCTGTCTCCGCGATTTCCCTAAGGGTCACGATTCGATCTTCGTAGATCAAGTCCACAAGCCCCGAGACGTATCCAATAATCAACACATTGTTTGCAGCATTGTAGTCCATTGCCGAAATGCCGGCTCCCGAGAGGCCGTCCAATTTTGAGAGTCGTCGCACTTCACCATCTCGCTCTACCGAGAAAAGACCGTTTTCTACTGCACAGAATAGCTTTTGCCCTGTAGAAACCAAAATTCGTGCATTTTGGTAGCTGAAGTGTGTTCTCCAGGTGTCAACTGCAATATCCTGTGACCACCCGAAGCAAAAACTCAGAAGCAGGCTAGCGATCGCGACCCAGTGCCTCACGGAAACATGATCTGCAAAGTGCTTCATAAATGTCTTTTTCACCTAAAACTATGGTTTGCGTTGATTTAGTACGCCGATGTGAATAAGAGGCTACATTTCCGCATTTCATGCAGACTGCATGGACCTTCGTGATGTACTCGGCAATCGCCATAAGCTGATCCATCGGTTGAAATGGTTTGCCAGTAAAGTCCATATCTAGACCCGCGACAATCACCCTTCTTCCATCATTTGCAAGCTTGTCTACTACACTTACAATTTCCTCATCGAAAAACTGTGCCTCATCTACTCCTACTACCTCACAGTCCTGGACCCTCAATAAGATATCTGAAGCAAAATTTACCGGAGTACTTTGAATGGATGAATCTCTGTGCGACACAATTTTTGACTTGTGGTATCTCTGGTCTAAGATGGGTTTAAAGATCTCCACCCGTTGGTGTGCTAGCAGGGCTCTGTTGAGTCTGCGGATTAGCTCTTCTGTTTTTCCTGAAAACATAGAGCCACATACGACTTCAATCCAGCCCCCATTTTTGCTGATACTTTTTCCGATGTGTGGCTCCACAAACACGGATCGCAAGATATTCAAAATCTTTCCACAAGCGAGGTGGATCAAGGGACGCTTTTTTTCTCGCTTAGAAAAGCTTTTCTTTGATCTCTTGTGAACATTGCAAATTGTCTAAGCAATTTGAAAGACGTTACGTCTGCCTTAACGAAAATGCAAATTTTTCACACCCTTTGAGGTTTACTTTAGAAATGCTGCTATGCCAAAGAAATTAAATGAGGATTTTCTAGATAGCTACTGTGAGAAATTCGCAAGTGGTGTCGCTGCAAAGTTTTTTGTGGGTGGTAAAAAAGTGATTTCAGGTAAAGAAATTCTGGAAGTGACCCCTTCTAAACAAGTCAATTTTTTTGTAATTAAGCTGCTGTTTAGGTATTGGCAGGAGGAGACCAAAAAGCTAGAAAGCCCATTCTTTAACTACAAACATGAAGAGGTGAGGCAGGCCATGATCCAATTCATGAATGTTCTTTCACAGCACATTGAGATCAACAGGCCAAAATTTGAAACGCTTCTTAATCATGCAGTAAAAGATGCGCTATACCTGGCCTCCATGCCTCAAGCTTACATTGAGATAGATTTGGATGGAAGAGGGGTAGAGCAGATTACAGATAAAGCCATTGAGGGCACTACCAAGTACCTTAATATTTACAAGAAAGAAATTCATGATTTTTTGAAGGACATGAAAGGCCTTTCCATCGATGACGTCCTGGATGAACTTCCTGATGAGTTCGAGACTTTCGACACCACCGATGCAGTGATGGAACTTAGTGCCAGATTATCTAAAGTATTAGAGATCACGTTGGAAAAGATCTACTCTGAGGACCCGGATATTGAAGATTTTGATGAAGATGATCTTTTTGTTCAGGGAGAGGAGGATCTAGTAGAAACCCCAAGTAAGCAAAGGAAACCCAGAAGATCCCGAGAGTATCACCGTGAGAATAAAGAAGTAGAGATTACCCACGATGATTTGGAAATGGAAGATGAAGAGATTACCGAAGATGCCTATGGTACAATAACTCCAGCTTCCCCAGATACTTCAGAAAAGCAAACGGAAAGCAACGCAGATACTGAAAAGGGCGAAATTCTTGATTCTGTTGATGAGAAAGCGGTAGAGGCACCTGTTATGCTGGATGAAGAAGAAAAGGAGGATGAATTTCCACAAGAAACAATCAACCAGCAATTTGAGGGAGAACAAGAAACCTTAGCTGAACACCATGAATCTGTACGTAAGGGGGATTCCATCCTAGAGCTTATTTCGCTGAACAACAGATATATGTTCATTAAGGAGCTTTTTCAAAATGATAAAGATCAATTTGAAAAAGCCCTCGCCGAACTGGAGGACTTTAGTTCATTTGACGAATCTGTTGAATTTTTGGTGACTAGCTATGCAAGGCACAACGAGTGGGATATGCAATCAGACGAGGTAAAAGAGTTCTTGAAGGTCCTCTTTAGACGGCATAGGTAGACTCTCCGGTAGCTTGATTAAAGCGCCAGAAGCTTTTTTCAATTATTTAACTTTTCTTTGATTTTGTTTTCCAGCTCCTCCAAGAGCTCGGGGTTATCCTCTATCAAGGTCTTTACCGCATCACGGCCTTGACCCAGTTTATTCCCATCGTAGGAAAACCAAGAGCCAGATTTTTGTACTACATCAAGCTCAACTCCTATGTCTACAATTTCCCCGCTTTTGCTGATGCCTTTTCCGTACATGATGTCAAACTCTACCACTTTAAAAGGCGGAGCTACTTTGTTTTTCACCACTTTCACCCGCGTTCTATTTCCCATCACATTGTCAGCAGATTCCTTGATCTGTCCAATGCGCCGAATGTCGAGGCGTATAGAAGCGTAAAACTTCAGCGCGTTTCCACCAGTCGTGGTTTCTGGGTTGCCAAACATAACCCCAATCTTTTCCCGAAGTTGGTTGATGAATATGCACGAGCATCCTGTCTTATTGATGGTACCCGTGAGCTTCCTTAAAGCTTGAGACATGAGCCTAGCCTGCAATCCCATTTTACTATCTCCCATCTCACCTTCAAGCTCTCCTCTTGGTACAAGTGCTGCTACAGAATCGATCACAATAATGTCGATAGCTCCAGATCGGATCAAATGCTCCGCAATTTCGAGTGCTTGCTCCCCATTGTCAGGCTGGGAGATCAAAAGGTTTTCAATGTCTATTCCCAGTTTTTCAGCATAAATTTTATCAAATGCATGTTCAGCATCTATAAACGCAGCTAAGCCGCCCTGCTTTTGCGCCTCCGCGATACAATGCATCGCAAGCGTGGTTTTACCAGAAGACTCGGGACCGTATACTTCTATGATCCTACCTCTAGGTATCCCTCCTACACCAAGTGCTATGTCCAAGCTCAAAGAGCCGGTAGGTATTACCGGTATATCCAACACCTTCTCGTCGCTGAGCTTCATGATGGTGCCTTTACCGTAGGTTTTCTCTAGTTTATCTATGGTAATCTGTAACGCTTTTTGCTTGTCTTCTGAATTCGCCATGGTCTGATTAGATGGATATTTAGGAAAGTAAAATTACAGTTTATAGGTCAAGCAACCCCGCTATTTAGCTAAAAATATTAGTAATATTACAGCGTTGCCCTTTGCTAAAGCGAAAAATTGAAATAGATTGGATAGTGATCAGAACCACCAACCTGATTCTCCACCACGAAGGCATGGGCTTGGACTTGACCACCAAAAAAAATGTGATCTATGCGTGCGAATAGGGGTGGCTTTACCAGCGTCCAGCCAAATCCACTTCCCTTTTTTTCAAAGGCATTTGCCCATTTACGTAGCTGGAAGTAGTGATAAGAATAAGGGGATTCATTAAAGTCTCCTGCAATAATGTAGGGTACTTTGCAAGCAAGTACATGATTTTGCAATGCTTCCAATTCCTTACTATGCTCTCTTACAACAGCAACCCCTTGCCGAAGCACATCCATTCCTCGATGTAAAAAATTCGCAGCTTTATTTTCACTAAGTTGATAAGAGGACAGATGCACATTGTATAAACGAAGCGTATCTGTATCGATCAGAACATCTGCATAGATGATGCCATTAATACCGCCTTTACTTTGCAGTACTATACCCGAATCTAGCAAAGGGAATTTGGAAAAAATCGCCATACCTGGACTGTGATCTCCGTACTTTGCGGCATTGGCTGTCATCGTAAATCCTTGATAGCCCTCATTTAAAATTTGCTGTTTTACATCCAGAGCCGGCCACCGAGCATTGGTACTGAATTCTTGCAAGCACTTGATGTCGGCAGTATCTTTTTTGACAAAACGAATCAGTTCTTTGGAAAACTTGTCGTAAGTGTCGGGCTCACGAAATAGCTTCACATTATAACTGAGCAGCGATATTGATTTTTCATGATCCTCATGCTGCGAAAGGCTGACCGTTACCCTCCAAAAAGGAACAGTAACCAATAAAAGTGAGGCTGCATAAAGGCAAGATCTTAAATTTCGCTTCATAAATAGTAACCAGAGAGCTACCAATAGATTTGATACCAGCACCAACGGAATCAAATAGCCTAAGACAATGGCTGGCCAGAACGTTTTAGGCGGGATTAAAACGCTGATCAATACCAAAGTGCCGATAACGAGGTATGCGGTCAGAAAAAAATCCTTTTTGTAAAATCTCATTTGAAAGCTAATCCTATCGCGTAATTGCTTCCTGCTTATGAAGCAATTGCTTTTACCAATAAAAAAGCACGCCAGCGAAGTTGATTCTTTTTGCTAAAAAGGTCGGTTTCTGGATAACTTTAAACGACAATATGATAAGAAATGAACTGCTACTTCACTGATTTGCTCAGGAGATAGCGTCGCAGAAATTCTTTTACTCCGATCTTTATCACTTTAAGCCGACCTACTATCAATATTTATGGCCAAGCACAATCAGAAAGTCCTCGTTGTAGACGATGAGTCAGACATCTTAGAATTGCTCAAGTATAATCTTACTAAAGAAGGATATGAGGTAAGGACCGCCACTGACGGAATCAAAGGTGTGGAACAAGCCAAGAATTTTG
>JBCCLV010000060.1:0-23915 GCA_039026695.1 Bacteroidota bacterium | reverse complement strand
GTTGAAAACTGCCAAAGTTTCGCCACTAGCGTCAATGTAGAATAGGCCTTGAAATTCGGTCGCTACCAAGATTTTCCCATCACCTGTAGAAAGGCAATCATTAATATCATATATGTTCCTGGTTTTGGTCAGGTGGGATAAGGTCTTTTCTTGGACATCAAAAGTGAATAGACCGTCTTTGGGTGTTCCAATCAGGAGTTTAGACTCACCGGACAAACTCCTAATCGCTGATTTGATATTTATCTCAACAGTCAATTCAAAATTTGAGGTGTCCATGGAGTAGAGCATTCCGCTTTCCGTACCCATGTACAGCCTGTCCCTATATGACTTGATGGCTGTACATTGCTGTATTCTTCGTCTGGTAATTTGCTGAGTTTTGATGTTCAGAATCGAAACACCGGAAGCGCCTAGTATAAACAGATGCTCACCAAGCTGTTCCATCCCAATGATTTTGTAATCCATGATAGAGTTGGGTTCATCAGGCAGCGGATGAAAATGGTGTACCCTTTCACCGTCATAGCAGTTAAGTCCTTCTCTTGTGCCAATCCATATTCTTTCCAGGTCATCCTGGAGTAGACAAAGCACTGAATTTTGTGACAATCCGTCATTTACGGTCAAGTGTTCAAAGCTTAGGTTTGTTTCTTGTGACATTGCCTTGAAACACAGCAAAAAGACAAGCAATACTGTTACTTTAGAACCTAATAAAGTGGAGGATCCGATCATCTATCCTTTTAAATATTTAATATTAAATGCGTTCGGAGCATGCCTTAGGATTCACATCTTTAAAATACTAAACGGATTATTTCAAAAATTTAAATAACCTCTTCTTCTTAACACAGGCTAAGTAAATACTTTTTTTGGGCAACTTAAGGGGTGTTTTTCACAAGATGTACGTATTGGGGAAGTGTTTGAATTTTTGTCCCCATTAGCTAAAGCTTAGAAATCTAGATTTGATTTAGTAGAATTAGTGAACACATTAGACCAAATCCCAATATTATGAAATTAAAAAGTGTAAGTAAGCTATCTAGACTTATGAAATTTGGGCTGATTATTCAGCTCATTATGATTGCTACTTTGTCTTTACAATCCTGCGATGATGATAACGAAGAGGTTAGTATTCCTACGCCCACTATCAGTGGAATTACTCCCTCTGAGGGAGCTCCTGGTACACTTGTGACCATTGCAGGAGCTAATCTTGATGGTGGTACAGTGACTTTATCAGGAAGCGCAGTTTCTACCTCTTCAGTTACATCAACTCAAATTCAGTTTACTGTTCCGGAAGGAGCCGTCACTGGTATGGTAGTTGTGACAACAGAAGGCGGCACAGCTGAGTCCGCTACTGCATTTACTGTATTAGAAAATGCTGCAGAGCCAACGATCACCAGCTTTTCACCATCTGAAGGTTTTCCGGGTTCTGAACTCACAATAGACGGTACGGATTTGGCAGGGGTCTCTGCAATTACCGTGAACGGAGCTTCTGTGGATGTTAGCTCATTGTTTTTGAATAGTGAGGTCAGAATTATTCTCAATGTTCCGATGGATGCGCCGATTGGTTCTGGTAAAATTTCAGTTACGACTGCTGGTGGTACAGCCGAATCGGCAGACTCTTATACTGTATTAGATCCTCTACCGCAGATTGCTACTTTGGTTCCAGCCGAAGGGTTCGCTGGTGAAAACATCAAAATTCAAGGGATAAACCTTACCGATGCAACGGCAGTCGAATTCAGTGGGGCAGGGGATACCAAGGTGGCAGCCACCATTGTTAACAACAGTGAATCTGAGATTGAAGTGACAATACCTGAAGGAGCTGTTACCGGAAAAATATTCGTGACGACTGCTTTTGGTGTTGGGGAAAGTGCATCCGATTTCACAATTAAATTACCTGTTCCAGACTTTAGTGCATTTGTTGATAAGAAGAACAGATTTGAGCGCAACTGGGTGGAACGTGGCGATACTATTATCATAGCAGGAACATTCCTATCCACTGTTATTGAAGTAACATTAGACGGCTCTGCGGTAAATATCATTGAAATAGAGGCCGATACAGCCATCCAGGTGGAAATTCCCCAATCAGCTACCTCTGGATTGTTAGAGATCACAGCTCCTGGAGGAAGTGTGACTACAGACTTTGATCTTGAGGTTGTGAACCTATTTGTGATGAGTTGGTATGATGGTGTAGGGGAAGCGTCTCCAACTGGTCCGATATGGGTGACGCAAGACAGTAGGGAAACCTGGCTTAGTGGAGAAGTTGTGAAAAATGATGAAACTAATGATATTGTAACTCCTAGGTTTGACTTGGAAGGATCTGATGGATATATTGAAACTTTCAGGTCTGCTTCTCCATCAGATGATGAGAATTATTTAGGACCACCACGTCATGGAAGCGTTGATGCTCCTTTCTTCGCTCAATTTCCTTCGGATTACTTAACCTCGGTTACTTTCAGGGTTCGCGCCCGATCAGCAAAAGATGGAGAGTCTTTCAGGTGCTTTACGTCTACTTATAAAGGTGCAACCAGACTTCAGCTCACTGATAACTTTAGTGAATACGCATGGCCTATGTCAGACTTTGTGGATGCAAGTGACAATGCAATTGATATTAATAGCATTAGTGACATGGGTGTTGAGGTATGGGGAGCTGCTGCCGCCACAAATGGTGGAGGCGGAGTTTTTATAGACTACATGCTCTTTACCCAACGAATTGATTGATTTATGAACTTTTAGCGATCTGCTAAGGTAAACAGAGGCTATCCCAGAACATTTGGATAGCCTCTTTCTTTTTAGAAGCGTATTTAAGGAGTTGTAAAATTCTAACCTTATGCATAATCTACTGTGGTTATCAATATCCCTTCTACTTGCGATGCAAGCTGGCGCTCAGGAGGCGCAAATCTGGAAAAAGTACATAGGCGGAATTAAGGATGTGGACATTCCTACTTTGCCCAACTATTCTTATGCCGGGTATAGGCTAGGAGGAGCGGCCCTACCTAAAGTACATGATCTTGATACGTTCAATGTTGTTGATTTTGGAGCTCAGCCGAATGATAAACTGTCGGATGATGCTGCCATTCAGCGGGCAATAGACGCGGCAGCTTCCAATCGGGGAGGATTGGTTTACTTTCCTCCAGGTGTCTTTGACGTCCTCACCAATCCAAAGCAAACTTCCTCCATCACGATTTCTTCTTCTAACATCGTATTGCACGGGAGTGGTGCCGTAGCAGGAGGTACCATTATTAACATGCAAAACCATATGCTACTCCCGCCCGGCGAAAATCCTTGGGATACCCCAGTGCTATTTGAGTTTCGGGGCTTCACCGGAAGTACGGTTACCAGGCTGGCACAAACGGTTAAAAGGGGTGAAAAAATAATCAAGGTAGTAGATGCTAGTGGTTTTACTCAAAAGAAATATCTGAGGCTGAAAGTGGACAACAGCCTTCTTGCTTCCAAAGATTTTTTGCAAGGACAGAAAACCCGTAATCTTTGGAAAGATATCAATGAGGTAGGTGCCGATTTGATCGAGTATCATGAGATAGAGTCGATTGACTTGTCCAATAATACCATCCGGCTTAAGGATCCCATAATTGACACTTTCAAAGTTGATTATGACTGTAAAATTGATGCACCTGATTTACTCGAAAACTGCGGATTTGAGCGTATTCACTTGCAGGGTAATTTTTTAGATTCGTTCGTTCATCACAAAAATTATATCCATGATTATGGATGGCACGGCGTGCGAATGACCCATGTGGCACATTCCTGGATTACCGAATCAAGGTTCAGCAATGTGACACTTGCTGCCAAAATCAATGGCTCCTACGCTTCTTCCATTTTGAAAATACTAGTTGATGGTAATAGTGGCCATGCATTAACTGCTATAGATGGCGGAGCTACTCGCATTTTACAAGGATTGCTTTGGGACAATACTTCAAAAGGTCAGTGGCACGGAGCGGATATTTCTGGACGGGCCTGTGGTTCAGTGACCTGGAGAGTGGAGGCACCCAATAGTCGTGGTGTGGATTTGCATGCCTCTTACCCGCGAACCAATTTGGTGGATTTGTATGAAAGTTCAGGGATTAGCGGTCAAGGGGGCAATATCAAAAACCTACCTCATCATTTACCAGGTCTTACTATTTGGAATTCAAAAAGAACAGGTGGTCAACAAGATCATATAGACCTATGGCCCGTTTGTGAAAGTACCTATTGCGGATGGACTTTGGTAAATCCCGTTATCGTTGGCTATCATGGCGTTGGCACCACCTTTAAGCAATCAGCATTAAATTATGAGGAGAGTAATGGAAGAAAAGTAAATCCCACGTCTTTGTATGAAGCACAAAATGAACTGCGTTTAGAAAACCGTGAGTGGATTGATGAGGCCTTGCTAAGATGGGATTTGCTTAAGGATTCTTGGTATGGCGAGCCTACGAACCTGAAGGTTGTTTCGGCAAGTAAGTCTTACGTTGAGATTAGCTGGTCAGATAATAGCGCCTTTGAGGATGCATTTGAAGTTTTGATTTCAGAAAAGGAGACCAATAGAACAGTCATTCAAGTGGTTACGGAAAAATACCACATCACTAAAGATTAAAAACTTGAAGAGCAATACAGAGTATTCCATCACGGTGGTGGCCAAAGTGGCAGATCTTCTTCTTACCAGCGATACCCTTACTGTTCTACCTAACAGGAGCTACAACAAAAAGACACAAGTTCAAAATTGACAGCATGGCGCTAGGTTGTGCGGAAGTACCTTCTTTACATAATCTAGGTGACAAATATCAGCCTCAGCAGCACTACAGCCCATGCGGCTCGAAAGCTGTTTTTTTATGTCCTGCGGATTGTTAAATCATCTTTGGGATAGGCTTCTGATCGACATACTTGGATCTTGGATGCTTGAGGTGTAGGAGGTTACACTTTCTAAACAGTTGTTTCCTAACTGAGCGTAGTTTATAAGTGAAGTCTAAGCGTAGCATGTTGCTACGCTTTTTCTATTTGTTGCTATCGTAGCAGCAGGTAAGAAGGTTGTTGTTTTAGAGTGTATTAAATTTAGCGGCTTAAAGTAGGTTGTTTAGAACGTAGGGTTCACTGTTTTTTGTCTTTGAGGGTTAGGTTATTAATCCAAGGATATTCTAAATACTCTTTGATTATTCAACCACAAAAGCGATTTTAAGTACTTATAGCCTTTTGTAAACGAATAAATTGACGTTCTTCATATCGCTTTTTGTGATTGCTCTAATACCCCCCTTTAAAGCGTTTCACACTTCCACCAAGTCAACTTCCTCTTCATCCACTTTCTTTTTCTTCTTAAGTAAACCAGTCGTCATGACAAGGCTGGTGATGATGATCACAAATAATAAAATGCCTGATTTAAATGAGTCCGCTTTTAGTTCCTGAGGGATAGAGTAAAAAAGTAACAGTGTAATGAGTCCGCGCGGGGCGATGGTTACCGCTTGCTTAAGATTTTCGTGCTTAAATGGCAGAAAAATGAGTAGCCTGGAAACGTAAATGAGAATCAATATGCCCCCACTGATCAACGCTACATTAATATCATACAAGGTGGATAGCGAAATTGAAAAACCAAAGATCACAAAGAAAAACGTACGGATCACAAAGGCCGACTCTATCGTAATCATCAAAAAAGTTTCATGGATGTTTTCTATCGCGACAGGTTTGAGAAAGCGCTTAAGCCGCCCAACAAAAAATACCCGGTGGTTATTTAGCACGAGACCGAAAATCAAGATTACCAATAGCGAAGAAAGATGCATCAGTTTGCCGATGCTGAATAGCAGAAAGAGTACTGAAATCATCAAGAAGAGCTTAATCTTCGTTTCAAGATTCTGAAAGACATAGATCAACACATAGCTCAGCGCGACTGAGGTTACTATCGTAATCACCAAACTGAAAGAGAAGTCTCCAAGTACCATTACCTTATCTACAGGCTCTGCGAGTTGGATGATAAAGTAAAAAGCCATGATTCCCAGAATATCAGAAAAAGTGCTTTCGTAAATATGAAATTCCTCGTCGTGCTCGCTGAGACTGGTAACTGAGGGAATTACAATGGCACTGCTAAGTATGGAAAGGGGCGTTGCATAGATCAGCGCGGTAATCCAGTCCATCCCAAAGGCATAGAATAGAATAGCACCTATGCCAAACATACATACCAGCAAGCCAAATAAGCCAATGAGGAAGGACCTACCGATCAGTTTATATTTACTTTTTTCAATCTTTAGCTCAAGAGCAGCTTCTAAGACGATGAGAATCAGACCCAGTGTGCCCAACACTTCAAGCATTCGCACCTGGTCGAAAAGCGCCAGGATACTTTGCTTTTCTATTCCCAGAAGGCCGGTAAATTCGCGCAAGCTTATTCCCAAAATAATCAAGAGCAGTACCGAAGGGATGTTCAACTTGCTGGAGACAATGTTGAAAAGGTAAGAGAGAATGATGATCACCGAGGCGGCGATAATGATGTAGTATTCCATGCAAGCCTATCTGGATGTAAAATAATGATATCAAGTAAGCTTTTGAGAAAATATTAGCATGCCTAGTGTTCGCAGCTCACAAGAGCGTTTGGTTCTTGCCTTGCCAATGGCTGCTTAGCAATGTCATCTTCGACCTTAATTACTGTAGTGCTGACTCAAATCATGGACATGCGCACGGATTTTATCTACTCTTCTGGTTACTTGCTTTACGTATTTAATAAGCTCAGTTTCTAGTAAATAAACCTGACTGGAATAGGAGGTGTAGCCCACTTCATTTTTGGTATCGTCAGCATCAGCTTCAATTTCCAACATGGCGCTGCATTCCTTTCTCATGTATTTGATGAAACTTTTCGTATCGTATTCTCTCTCAAATTTTTTGATATCTTTCATCGTTTTTTGTATCTCCTTGTCCTTACTGGTGCGGGAGAGCTTTTTTAGCACTTCATAGAGCACTGTATCATAGTGGTGTATTTCTTTTAGCAATCCAAAAACTTCTTCGCGATATTCTGCATCTGCACAGAGATTTTGAAGACCGTTGTATGAAGCCAGTTTATCTGCTTCCAGGTCCCAGGCGTAGGTGAGTTGATCTATTTTTTCATCTAACCTTTCTTGAGATGCCTCCTCCTGGGCAGCTACAGTGCAGATCGAAGAAAAGGTGATGAGAATGATTAAGGCGCGCATTTGGTTCAAATTTAGTGTGCAATCCCTACCCATTATACTTTTTAAGTCTATAAGTAGTTTTGTGGATTATTATCCAACAACGTGCTACAATTGGGAAAACTATGCGTGGAGGTCCATTTTTTCGATTAGCGAAGGCATGAGAACGATGTTTTACTAATTTTTAGCTGTTAGAATTATGGGTCATCGTTATGGTTTAAATGCTCAGAAATGCGTATCTGGAAAGCGCTGCTATGAGACAGAAATGCTTGCTGTGGAAGCACTGATTCAACATCATATCGTTAATGACTATAAGGGTATAACAGGCCCCATCAATATTTATCAATGTCTTGACTGTGGAATGTGGCATTTTACTTCGAAAGGAGAAAAGCATGCACTTTTCGATGATGAGGACACCTTGTCCTATATCAAGAAAGAACGGCGAGCATATCAGTGGGAAAAAGGCATTAAGTAATATATTAGTGGATATGGCAACAGCATTTCAAAAAAAGAAGCTGACTTACTTCTTCGACATTATGGATGTGGATGGAAATGGTACGATCCAGCTGGACGATTTCTCAGATATGGCAGAAAAAGTAAGGCAGATGATGCATTTTGAAGAAGGCAGCAAAGAGCACAAACGAATCGTTGAAAAGGCCACACGCTTTTTTCATGCCCTAATTAAGGATATAGAACCTTCGAATCAACAGGAAATTACGAAGGAAGAATGGCTATCATTTTTTGATTTGGAGAAAATGCCAAAAGAGATGTTGGTGGAATATAAAGAGATTGTGTTCAATTTCATGTTTGATTTCTTTGATCAAAACAGGGATGGGTATATTTCCCGAAAGGAATATGAGGATTTCTATAAGATTTTTGGAATTAACACCCAATTTCTTGATGAGGCTTTTCCGAAATTGGATTCCTCCAACGCCTATAAGCTGCATCGCTACGACGTGATGGATGCGGTTGAAGATTTTTTTATTTCGGACGATGAGGAAGATTCCGGTAATTGGATTTTTGGAAACTGGGAATCATTGCCACATCAGCGAACCACTTAGCACAATTAGAAGAACTAAGTCATGGCGCTGATTCAGGAAGTGAGAGGACTTAAACCTCAAATCGGGGAAAATTGCTGGCTGGCACCCAATAGTACGGTGGTTGGAGATGTTGTGCTAGGGGAGGGATGCACGATTTGGTTTAACGCAGTGGTACGAGGTGATGTGAACTACATCCGTGTGGGCAATATGACCAATATCCAAGACAATGTCACCATTCATGGCACCTACGAGAAAGCAGGAACGACCATTGGCAATGAAGTGACCATCGGCCACAACGCAGTGATCCACGGCTGTACAATCGAGGATCAAGTACTAATAGGAATCGGAGCGATCATTTTGGATGATGCGGTGATCAAGTCTGGTGCCATCATAGGTGCAGGTGCAGTTGTTTTGGCAGGAACCATCGTAGAAAATGATGCTGTTTATGGAGGTACACCTGCGAAAAAAATCAAAAATGTGGATCCAAATAATCGTGAGATGGTTAATCGAATTGCGACTAATTACACAAAATATGCCAGTTGGTTTCAAAGTCAATAAACAATGAATTTACTAACCAGACTTTTGCTTTCTACGGTTGCAGTGATTGTTGCAGCATATCTCCTGCCGGGAATTTCTTTGGCAGGCAGTAGCGTAGAAGCCTTTATTACCGCATTCATTGTGGCGGTGATCATTTCCCTATTAAATGTAACCGTGAAGCCCATTCTGATCATTTTCACGATTCCCATTACTGTATTCACCCTGGGTCTTTTCTTACTGGTAATCAATGCACTGGTAATCATGATTGCAGGTGCGATTGTCACGGGCTTTATCGTGGATAGTTTTTGGTGGGCACTGTTTTTCGGCCTACTGCTATCGATTATTAACTCTTTACTAACGGATCTTAACAAAAAGTCAAAGTAGGCTCTCAAGCTTAGCTTTATTACCCTAAGTGGCTTAGTACAGAAATCAAAGCTTGAGGTGTTATTAAGTGCCAAAATAATGCAATCAGGTGAAGTTCTAAATTCAAATGGCCCTTTTTGCTATCCGCAAAATTTAGGAGATCCAACTTAATAATCCCATTTCTCGAAACTCATCATTGCTTTTAACGTAACAAAGCACTTAATTACCGCTATATAAAAACAAATCTACCTAAGGGACATGAGTGTCTTTCGATTTACAGACCTCTTCAGAAAACTGAGCATTAGGACAAAGCTGGGGCTGATACCGAGCTTCTTTGCTTTTCTCTTTATAGTAAATACAATCCTCATTTTTGTAGCCAAAGAGCAGCAAAAATCAGATGCAGAGATTATCAATATTGCAGGTAGACAAAGGATGCTTTCGCAGCGCATTGCATTTCTAGCAGAAAGAAGGGTAAGAGGAGAAGAAGTTAGTGAAGAGCTACAGCAGGCAATTTCTTTGAGCAGCAAATCCCTGGCAGTGTTGGAAAATGGAGGTATCGCCCCGAAAATGTCGGGAAAGAAAATACCGAAAGCTGTGAAAGAGGTAGAAGTAGAACTAAATGCTGCCAAACAACTGTGGGAGCAGTACGAAAAGCATGCTGCATCTATATTGAAAGGTGATCTTGCAAAAATTGAATTTCTTGAAGATAATGCTACCTTGATGCTTGGCACGTTTAATGAACTTGTCTCTGTCTTCGTAAAGCAAAATGAAACAAAACAGCAACAGCTTAATCTACTTGTTTGGGTCTTGCTGGCAATCAATATTGTTGCGTCACTTCTTGCTATCTTAATGGTAAACAAAAAGTTTACCGCACCAATTATGAAGTTGGGCAACCAACTCAGCCAATTGGCACTGGGGAAATCGGCGAGCACCATCCAGTACAAAGCAGAAGATGAGCTAGGACAGGCAATTGAGGGATTTAATCGACTCAATCTGGCGTCTTCTAAAGTATCAGATTTTGCAAGGGAGATCAGTCTTGGAAAGATGGAAGTACATTATGAAGCGATAGGAGATGATGATAAAACTGGATTGGCTCTTCTCAAAATGAGAGACAATATCAAAAAGATCGTAGAGGAAATAAATGATGTTTTAGACAGAGCTCGCGGTGAAGGAAACCTAGAGGTACGCATCCGCGAGAATGACAAACAAGGTGCCTGGACTAGTTTAAGCAAGTCAATAAATGATCTGTTTGAATCAGTAGCGCTTCCATTCAAGAAGATTGAGTCTTTACTCAAATACATGAGTGAAGGAAAGCTCTATGAAAGATATGATTTAAGTATTGCCAAGGGCGATGTACTTAATTTGACCAAGAGTCTAAATGATGCTTTTGACAACCTTACTTCCTTATTATTTGAGATTTCCACCTCGTCGGATGCCGTGGGTAAACTTTCTTCAGAAATACTAGAGAAAGCTCAAGAGATGAATACTGGCTCGAATGAGATTGCAGGGGCAATAGCACAAATCAGTCAAGGTGCTAATAAGCAAGTAATTACTGTGGATGAAGCATCTCGTTTAATTGAAACCATTCTCTCTAGCATTGAAAAGATGCACTCAAAGACAAATTTGATATTTGAGACTGCCCGCAAAGGGGTTGCCAAAAGTGATGATGGCGTGTCTGCTGTGGCGAGTTTCACGACCAATATCAATGAAATTCTAGATGTATCCACCTCTGCTAACAGTTCTATGCAATTGCTATCCGAAAGGTCGGGAGAGATAACCCGGGTTTTGGGAGTAATCACGGATATAGCAGCACAGACCAATCTACTTGCCCTCAATGCTGCCATAGAAGCCGCTCAAGCGGGAGAGTCAGGCAGGGGTTTCGCAGTAGTAGCAGAAGAGATCAGGAAGCTTGCAGAAGATGCTAAACACTCAGTGGGTGAGATAGAAGAGTTGATCCAAGCAGTAACGAATGATACGGAAAAAACAAGGGATCTAATGGCCTCAATGACTAAGAGAGTAGAGCAGGGGGTAAGCGCTGCGAACAGAGCTTTAGAAACCTTTAGAGGTATATCAATTGCTTCCAACGAGACGCTTCGGGATTCAAAAGAAATTTTAGAACTGAGTGGGGATCAAGCTGATAAGATTCAGCAAATAGTCTCTATAATCGAATCAGTAGTAGTAATCGCGGAGCAGACCGCTGCGGGATCGGGAGAGGTAGCATCTTCGGCCGCAGAAGTGGGAAAAGGGATGAGGGACTATGCAGAAAAAGCCAACGACCTCCAAGATATTTCCAAGAAGTTGAAAGAGATTCTCAATCAGTTTCAGTTGGCTTCTGGATAAAAAGATAGGTTTTGTGTTTCTACCCTTCCTGAATTCTTTAAAATGGGTCGCAGACGAAAAGGTGGACTATAAAGCTGGATCCCAACAGGCTTTTTGTAGATTTCTAATCTGTTTTGCAGCTGTGATATTGAAACTAAGTGTGGACTAGTACCGCATGATCAGTACAACCGGAAGTTGTTGATCTCCATTTGTACGAGTGATAAATACCAGTTTTGAGACAAAAAGAGAAACGCTTTCAGCAGATTTAATCGAACAGTTCAAGTGTCCCATGAAAAACCTACCTTTGTAAAAATAAGAGCGACGGCCGCTGTTATTTTAATAGTATATTTATCGAATGTTACCAAGCTCACAGCCTCTTCCTATTCAAGCATTATCTACCCAGACGTATCTAGCATTTTATTTTAAACGGGTAAAAACAGAAGCAGTTCTTCTTACTCAGGTTGATAGTATCCAGCTCTGGTTTCATTAGAAACTCATTACTTGTACTAGTTCATGATGAACGCATTATTCGTACGAATAAAAGTCTTGCGTTATTGAAATGCTTCAGAGGTAGTAAAATAGGTGAAATGGCTAGATAGCGCTTTTTGAAAAGAGTAGGCAAGAAAACAAAAAGCTCCTGTAGGGGCAAATAGGTATAGAAATTAGGAGAAATCCTTTATTAAAGAAAATATGAAAACGAACAAAAACAGACGTAGACCCAGACCATCCGCGAAGCGACCCAGCTCTCAGCTGAAGCCAGAGATGCTCGTAAAAAAATCCTCAGCGGTAGCCTCAAAGCCATACATATCAGATCGGAGTTTTACGCAAATAGAGTTACATAAAGCCCTCGCTAAAAATATTTCGCAAAAAGGTTATGAATATCCTTCCGAAATTCAGGACAAGTGTATAGATCACCTGATCGGAGGTAAAAATCTTGTGGGTATTGCAGCAACAGGTACGGGTAAAACAGGCGCATTTCTAATTCCCATTGTTCATCAGATGCTTACTTCTAATGGTATTTCGGGATTGGTTGTGGTTCCTACTCGCGAATTGGCCCAGCAGGTACATATGGAATTCAAATCCTTAACCAAAGGTACCAGACTGAAATCTGCCTGCTTTATTGGAGGAACCAGCCTGGGAAAAGACCTATCGTTGGCACGAAAACGAATGGACTTAATTGTGGGTACTCCAGGAAGAACAAATGACTTGATCGATAGAAGGGCCTTAAAAATCCACTCAGTTTCCACTTTGGTGCTAGACGAGTTTGATCGCATGTTGGATATGGGCTTCATTAGAGATATTCAGAAGATTGTGTCCGTTATGAAAAATAGAAGGCAAACCATGCTTTTTTCTGCTACGATAGATTCTTCACAGGAGAAGCTCATTAAGCAAATCACTCCCGCTGCTATCAGAGTAAATGTAACAAGCGGTAAAAAATCAAGCGATAATGTGGATCAAAACATCATTAAAGTGGAGCAAAACGAGAATAAGTTTGACGTTTTATACAGCTTGGTCAGTGAGTCATCTTTTGAAAAAGTTTTGTTATTTGCTGAGACGAAAAGGGGAGTGGATAAGCTCAGTAAGCAATTAAAGAAATCCGGCATTTCCTCGGATGTAATCCATGGGGATAAGTCCCAAAATTACAGATCACGTGCTATTGAGCACTTCAAATCAGGTAAAACAAAAATTCTGGTTGCCACAGATGTCGCTGCTAGAGGCATTGACATCAAAGGGATCACGCATGTAATCAATTACCAGATGCCCCAAACGATGGACAGCTATATTCATCGGATTGGAAGAACCGGCCGGGCTGAAGCCACAGGAGTAGCGTACACTTTCGTAAATTAATTAAGTATCATCGCCAAATGTTTTGGGTTTATTCTGACGGTTGGAGACGCAACAATAGCAGCGGCGAATCGTGAAAAAATCACACTTTAGGAGCACTATACGAACAAACTCGCCGGCCTTGATGCCGACGGTCCGCCGCTGCGGCTTAACATAATCGCTAGCCGCGCGCATCATTATTTAATCAAAATAGTCAGAAAACAGCGTTAGCAGCAATAGCCTACGCGGCTCGAAACCTATTTTATTATATAATGTCATTGCGTTATGGCTAGGTGCCCCCGTTAATATAGCTTTGGCGTCCGGCTAGGGGTTCAGGGAAGGGATTAATAGTTTAGGGTTGGCTTTCATTCCAAAAAGAAGTCATATCTTTTTTATCGGTATCGAGCTCTCTTGTGTCATTTTTGGCAGGAGGGAAGTTCATTTAGCTATACTTTAATCTATTTTTCAACAGGTTTGTAAGCGTCATCAATATTCCCGTCTTCGGAAAGAAAAATAGCCACACTTCGAGTGCTTTCAAATTGGGAAAAAACAATCACCATCACCACAGTAATGGGAGTGCTAAGTAGCATACCAGTGATCCCCCAGATCTGACCCCAGATAACTAACGCTAAGATGGTGACGAGTGGACTTAAATTTAAAGACTTACCCATAAGTTTGGGTTCAATGACATTTCCAATAAACCATTCTACTAAACCCAAGCCTGCAAGGATAATAATGAAAGGTCTTACTTCCCCGAACTGGACCAAACTAAAGAAGGCCGGGAACAATGTGGCAATTAATGAACCTACCGTCGGGATATAGTTCAGGGCAAACATCAAAAAAGCCCAGAAGAATGCAGCGTCCACACCCATGATTAGGAGGAAAATATATCCAACTATACCTGTAAGCAGACTTAAATAAGTTTTCAATCTGATGTAATCGCTTGATGCTTCATTTATTCTAGTCAATAGGGAAGAGACTTTTTCATACTCATCATTGGTGCTGAATAACTTTCTGATCTTTTTAGAAAGACTTGCTTCTTCAGTAAAAATGAAAACCGCGTAGAGGATAATCATGATGAAGTCACCCAGCGCACCCGAAAGAGAATCAGCGATACCTCCAAGTATGCTTGCATAATCAAATGTTTCTACTGATTCCGAAATTTGCTTCGCCAGGTCAATTTCAAATGTAGTATTTAGGGCTTGAAGTACTCGATTCAGGTTTTCTTTATAGATTCCTCCGTTTTCCAGGAGAGAAGAAATATTCCTTGTAATCAGACCTGAAATAAGACTGAGCCCAAAAAAGACAAGAATGAAAACGAACGTATTGATTAACCAATTAGGAACTTTTCGTTTTAGCACCGGGATCTTATAGAGCAGGTTCTTAAAGTACCTACTTAAAAACCATAGGACTATGCCATAAATAAAGGGTATCAGGATGCTCTTTGCTAAAATAAGAAGGGTTAGGATACCACCAATCCCAATAACAGCATAGGAAAGTTTTTTCATCTTAGAAAGATTAGGTTTATCGTAAACATAGATCAATAATTGGGAGACACATTATTGAGTGTCAGTTTTACTTTTAGTACTTTTTTTTGTGCTTAAAAAGTAAGAGAGAGCCAATATGACTGAAGCAATGGCGATTCCATAATTAAACAAATTGGCTTGACCATCCCATGTGACCGCTCTTCCCATAAACGAAATACCCATGACGACAATGATGACTTTTACCAGCATACTTTTGAGGTCGTCAAAATTCTTTACTTGTAGCCACTCAGGAAGATCCTGCACTGGATGAACAAATAATTCGAATATTCCTATTGAAGTGATGAAAATACTAAAGCTAAGAAGTATTAAATCCAGAAGGCTCATCGCGTCGGAGATAACATGGGCTTCCGAAGAGGAGAATTTAAGGATTTCATCGATTACATGATAGCCTTCGACAAACGCATAAATGATAGTAGCCAGACCCAGGATAAACAGACTCAAAGATGAAATTAAGCCTACACCTTGAAATAAATACTTCATGAATTTCATATGAAATTAATCTCAAAATTTAGTCTAATACGCCCTTAATCCCAGGGATTACCCTATTCCCAATTAATTCAATAGCATTCATTAATTGATCATGAGTTAAAAGCGGGTTGTCCATTTGAAAGGTAAAACGATCGATTCCTCCAAGAGCTTTGGCGTGCCTGGTAATTTTTTCTACAACACTCTCAGGATCCCCAACTACTAACGCTCCATTTTCATCACTTTGAGCATCAAACCCCTCCCGTGTCACGGGAGCCCATCCTCTTTCTTTTCCCACTTCATTGAACATTTTTGCGTATCCGGGGAAATAAGTATCAAGTGTTTCTTCATGCTTGTTTCCAACAAAACCCAGGGAGTGCAATGAGACTTTCATTCTGTTCTCAGGGTGCCCAGCTGTGAGGTAAGCTTCTTTGTAAAGGTCTACCAGTGGTCGAAACCGTTCTGTTTGTCCACCAATTACCGCTACTACAAGTGGCAAACCTTGCTCACCTGCTTTAATAAAAGAAGCAGGTGTCCCACCTACACCTCGATAAATGGGCAGTTGCTTTTGGAGAGGTCTTGGGTAGATGGGCTGATTTTGGAGAGGGGGTCTGAATTTCCCATTCCAGGTAATAAATTCATTGTCTCTAATTTTTATAAGCAAGTCCAGCTTTTCCTCGAATAAGTCACTGTAATCATGAATATCTAATCCAAACAATGGGAAAGAGTCCGTAAAAGAACCTCTTCCAGCGACGATTTCTGCTCGACCATTTGAGATCAAGTCCAATGTGGCGAAGTTTTGAAACACCCGAACCGGATCAGCCGAGCTTAGAACCGTCACTGCACTCCCTAATCGAATGTTTTTAGTTCTTGCTGCAGCCGCAGCAAGGATCACGGTATTTGCCGAGTCCAGAAATTCTTTTCTGTAATGCTCACCAATAGCAAACGAATGCAGCCCCATCCGATCGGCAAATTCGATCCGTTCGAGCAGCTGGTTCATATCCTTGGAAGGATCACTGAAAAGGTCTGTGTCGGGATCAATTGTAGCAGCTGCAAAGCTGTCTATTCCGATTTCAATCATGTCTTATTCTCTTTTAATAATAGACGTTTTTTAAAAGTAAAGACTTATCAAATCACGCATTACCCCGCGGAATCGGTCTTTTGAAAACCAAAATAGGTAGCACTGACCATACGACAAGTGCTCCAAAATACACAGGTTCGGAAATGAAGTGCAAATAGTTTGCGATGATCAGACCACCTACCATGATGACATGAGCCAAAAATCCCCAAACAAGTCCTAATACGAGTTGGCCATTTAAGTGAACATAAGAATTTAGGATCAGTCTTACAAAAGCTATATAGACGGGAATAAAAACAATAACTGACGTTAATAGACCTGGATTATATGCGCCTGAAATAATCATTGCCATGATATGAACGACTCCATTAATCATGATAATAGCTCCCATCGCAGATAGCGGGAAAAAATGTTTTGGTGCACGCCAAATAGCTAAAAACCCCACCAACCAGACCAATGCCGTATTTATGACATAAACACTGGCTTTTGTCAATGGATAGATGTCTGTATTTTCTATACCTAATGCACCGCGCAGGAGATCATTATTGTATGTATAAAAAGCATAGTTATTCCCATAAACATCAATCCAATGCTCTTCAAACTGATGGACGATATATGCCAGAAGCATCACGATTCCAATGAATCGAAAGTCTATTTTGTCGAGCGTGCTTCCCTTTTCATTTGCTACCAAAAATCCTATCAATAAAAAGAGTCCAGAGAAAGATCCTACTTTCATCCAATGATCGAACATAAAGTCATACTGACCAAGAGGAAGCCAAAGCAGGAGGAATAGTATGAGAATACTTACTGGTAATTGGTAGCTCTTCATTGGTAATGGTCTTATTTCATAGATGGTCAGAACTTAAAACTGAGTGTCGGGGCAACAAAAGAGATATTTTCAGATTCCCCCGATTCTTCGATGAATGCACCACTGATAAAAAAGTAAGTCACCACGTCCAGAGACAAGTTCCTGTTTATTTCATAGTTGACTAATAGACCAAAAGTCTCGCCTAAATATCTCTCATCACTGGAAGAGGCAGGTCTAGAAAGAATACGAGTGGGTCGGTAAAAACCATCAGCTGTTTGGGTTCGGTAGAAGAATGCGTATTCCAAGCTGATGTACAATTTCTCCATTGGGAGAATGCTAACACTTGGATGAAGACTGGTCATGTTGGCTGGTGTATTTACGGAGGCCAGACTGTATATGCCGGGGTTTACGAAATAGGGATTGAACGTACCCACCTTATTGTCTCCAGCTTCCTGATCGCCACTTGACCAATCTAGTTTTAAACCTATCTGAGGTTTCCAACCTGTATTGCTAAGTCTGTATTTCCAGTCTGCCTCGAAATTGTAAGCAAACACATCACTATCGTCTACTTTGCCAGCTTGAAAAATCAGTTCTGAATTGTACGTAAATCTCCCGAAGGAGCCATAAGATCTAAGGCCGAATGAATGTCTTGTCTCTTTTCCCTGTACGTCATTAAATGCAGAAAAATCTGAGTGAAAACCGAGGTAGTAAAGCTCCATAAATCTTAAATTCTCCTTTAAGGGTCGATTGATGTACAGGCCCCAAAGCTCTGGGTTCGAATTATCTGAATCAAGTAGGGTGGAGGTATTATCAAATGCGCCGGAAGAGGCCCCCACTTCAGCACCATAAAAGATATCGATCTTCGTTTTTTGAAGCTTTAACCACAGTTGTGCCAAATCAAAAGACCTTCTGACATTGGGGCCATTTCTGATACCTACAAGTCTTGACGAACCGAATCCAAGTTCCTGCCTTCCAAACCTTAAGCTTGTTGTTATATTCTCTCTTTCCAGAAACCTCCAATCGATAAAGACCTGGTGCAGGTCAATATCTTCGGATTGCAGTACCACTTCTCCTTGAGACGAATATCCATGGTAGAACTCGGTAAAAAACCTGAATCGATCATTAAAATTGAGTGCCGCATGAAGACTCATTCTTTGCAAATAGGAGGTTTCATCTTCGGTACCGAAATTTCCATTTCTGGTATGATCCATTCGTGCCCGATACTCACCACCTAGGGTGAGGTAAGCACTGCGATTTTGATTAAGTGAGATGTATTTAAGCTCTTTTAGAAAAAAGTCTAGACTGTCATTATCCTTAAGGCTTGTGTAGTCCTCTTCAGCTCTAGTTGTTAAAATACGCGGAGCTTGTGGTTCTGGGCGTTCACCAGATTGGCCATAAGCTTTTACGAAGGCTATTAGCACAATGACCGTTCCACAGGTAATATTTCTCATCACTTTTTTAAAATTATCAGAAGGTCATTTGGTCAGGAAAGGTAGAATAGCGTTCATTATTTCTTCTGGTTTTTCTTCCACCACGAAATGCCCGCAATCAAGTGCTAAGAAGGAGACTTTTTCCACTTCATTACTCCAGATTGTGGGATAATCAAATTCTCCGGTATTCGATTTTTCACCCCAAATAACCATTGTGGGTGTTTTGATTTTTACTGCTGCATCGGCTTTGTCATGGATTATGTCTATGCCTTTACTTGCCCGATAATCCTCACACATGGCATGAAAAGCCTTATCTGTCCCGTTTGTGAGCGCATAGTCTTCTCCTGCTTCAATATCTTCCCCTGCAACCGCCTTTGCAAATGAATCAGCTTGAGGGCCCATCAACTTTTCGGGGGTAGGGTAGGGCTGTGACCAGAATAACCAGCTCCAAAATCTGTTGGCGACCTTACCATCAATATGCTCCCAAATATAAGTAGCTGGTATGATGTCCATGATGACCATCTTTTGCACGATACCAGGATGATCTTTGGCTAGTCTTCGAGCAACATGAGATCCTCTGTCATGCGAGACAATGAGGAACTGTTCAAATCCCAATACTTTCATCAGTTCTACTTGATCCAAAGCCATACGTCTCTTGGAATAGTCGTCATCAAATGGCTTATCACTTCGTCCATAACCTCTAAGATCAGGAGCAATCACTGTAAAGTTTTTGGCAAGTTGAGGTGCCAATTCTCTCCACATGACATGTGATTCTGGAGCACCATGGAGCAAGAGTAGTGGAGGCCCATCTCCTCCTTTGATCGCATAAATTTTGATGCTGTCGATCATCATATCAACCTCCTGAAATCCTGGAAAAAATGTTTCTGTGGTGGATTTTAATACAACGGATTGTTTTTGACTTGAAGTGCTTATTTCCTCCATGCTATTGTTTGGACTTTGCTGAGAACATGCTACAAGCAACAGGTAGGAAAGTATCCAAACCCACTGAGTTTTATTTGGTGATAACTTCATTTGGTAAGTTTTAAAAGTATTGTTTCAATATTTCCTTCCTGATCGTTCCTTAATGTTCCAGGCTTGTGATCAAATAGCCCATTGAGATTATTACCTGAGGGATCCTCCAATCTGGAATGCACGAACAATATGTAATCATTAGCCACCCAGTTTTCATCAGGATAAAAGTGCCACTCGGTTTCATTATCAGCAATTTTCACATGGCCAGCTAATGGCTGTTTTTCCGTGTCCGTAAGCTTTAGTCTCTGAATGAGTGAAAGCCGATCAAGCGCCTCTGGAAACCTAACAATCAGAGGTGCTTTACTCTCTGCTTTAGGCATATTAAAAACCCATAAGTCCGTATTTGGAGGGCTTAGATCTTCGTCAGCAACAGTAAATAATTGGGTAAAAGACTTAGTGGTATTGCCGTCAATATCTTGTAGTTCTCCAATCACTAATTCATACTTCTGACCGCTTGACAAAGCCCGCCCTCTTTCTTTGTGTGATCTGAGACCCGTTTTTACTCTCGAAGGATCAAAGAGAATGGTTAATTGTGTTTGCTCATGATTCCATAGTTCATGAACATTATTGAATATCGCTCCGGCCACTTCATCTCCTGATTCGTCCCTAAGCTGTATTTTCTCCAAATTTCCAATGGGTCTCATTGGCTTTGAAAAATGGATATACATTCTCAATAGGTTCTCAGGTAATGTATCCGAAGAAGGAAACACAGCGACCACATATGGCTGTGTTTCCATACGTACTTTTTCTGGTTTCTGTGAGCAAACAGGATGAATGAAACCAATCAGCATCACAAGAATATGTGAGAGCGTCTTCAATTAGTTTCTTCCCATTTTTTCAGAGGTTAGCTCTGGATACCCCTCCATTTGCTTCACCATGTCGTGGTATTGTTTAGTAGGGGCCTGTACTTCCGGATATTCATAATCAGGGAAGTCATATTCTGAAATAAAATCGCTAAGCCTTAGAAACGTTCCAGTCAATTCTGAAACCAAATCGATAGCCCCCGTATCGATGTTTCTGCGAATAATCCCCAGCATTTGAGGGTTCTGAACATCCAATTGCATCACATTGGCTGTCGGTATTTCCTGAATACCCTCCAAACCCGATGCAAACATGGCCCGCTGACCTGCCATTCCGTCCCCTTTGGCACCTGTCTCTACTGAGTTTAGTGGGATCATTGATCCACCACGGTTCTTATGTGTGACCAACAAACTTTTACTCATCGATCCGTCAAAACCCTGCGTAGTTACCACCAACATATCGATGGGTGTATTGCCATATCCAAGCTCAGCGATGGTCTTTCCGGTAATGGAGGCACCCGATTTGATTTCTGCTGTTGGAATGGTTACCAGAGGCGTACAGGTATAGCTCGCAAGCAAAGTAGAAACTCCATTCAGCTCTTCAAATAGCATGGTGCGAATCGGTGCACGCGTTTCATTTTGCGTGTGCACTGCGTGATAAATCTCGATGCTATTCACTGCTTCTTGCGCATCTGTGAAAGGATAGCGGATTTTTCGAAGGTTTGAGGCAAAGTCACTGTTGGTCAGTCCCGCCACATAAACATAACCTTCATTGTAGTCAATATCAGTAATGGTCAATGCACTTGCAGGCGTTTCCTTCCAAAAAACCAGTTCGGAAGAGGCGGGATTATTCAGTGTAATACTTGAACTGTTAGATGTATTGACCTCCAAAAAGCGTATATCCCTTGTAGCCGGATGTACAATAGCAATAACCGATTTGGCATCTGGCTGATAGCCTAGCCTAATAGCCACATAAGCCTCCTGACTAATCGGATGGATTTTCATATCGGTTACGATGACTTCTCTTGGAGCAAGACCAAGTTTTTCAGCGATCATCTGATCAAACCCTTCCAGATTGTAGGGTATCGGGTCAGTTATCGCTGTTGCTTTGGTTTTTACCGCATGGATTTTAGCTTCTTTGCTATTTCCAATGAACAAGACATTTTCGGGTCCAAACGCCATAACAGATACACCTGTCAGTTTCTGCTGATTGTTGAGTTCGTATGATTGGCCCATACTAGTCAAAACCGTACAAACGATAAGTAAGAGAACGAGTGATAGTACTTTCATTTTAATTTTATTTAATGGATATGAGGTTATCAAGATGTATTTGAAACTTGTTCTTTTGATGCTCGAACGTAGCTAACTGTTCTTGGTCAACTATTTCGTTGTTTATAAAAAAATGATTGAAAGAGGGCAGATGGAAATCGGCAATGATTTTGGCTCCAAAGTGAGGAAAAAGCTCTTTTGAAACCCTGAGCACATTGCTCATAGGTCTTTGGCTGGGACTTGTGGATAATAAAAACATAGGTTTTCCGTCCCATATTTGCATGGGCTTGTCTAAGGGGATTCGAGACATCCAATCCCATAAGTTCTTAAAAGCAGCAGTATGTAACCCATTGTATTCTGCCATCGAGATAACAATGGCATCACTTTGCTTGATTAGATCGTAAAACTTAAGTGCACTGTCATGCACACCCATCTCTTTTTCTAGATCAATAGAATAAACAGGAAGCAGATAATCGTTGAGGTCCGCTATATCAAGTTCTACACCAGTTAGACTCACGGCGGCAAAAACAGCAAATTTCTTATTGATAGAATTCTGACTATTGGAGGCTCCAAAGACTAGTGCTTTTTTCATCTGTTAGTTGTTTTGGTGTAGTTGATCAATTTGATTAGCAGTAATTACGGTTTCGATCTGTTTTATCTTATTTCCCGAAATGTAGAGTCTGCTCTTTTGAAACTCCTTGCCAAATGCTCCATTGCAAAGGTTCTCAGCTCCATACTCAGGGCTTTTAAAAAGGAGGTTTCTAATGGGCTTAAGTAGCAATGGCATGCCACTACCAGCTGTCATTTTGGTTTTAATAGCACCGGGATTTACATGAACAAATCGAACTTTTTCATGTTGGCTGGCCAAGTGATTCAAGAGTGCAACCATGGTAATCTTAGCGTCCATATAAGAACCCATGAGTTTTGTGAATTTCTTTGGTTCTTTGAAAGCAGGAATATCTAGAGATTTTTTGCCTTCTAAAGAACCGGTTGCTGTATTTACAACAAATGAAGCTTCAGATTTTTCAAGCAATGGTAGTAGAGCCTTGGTCAGCAAATACGGACTAATTGCATTTATCTCCAGCTGTAGCTCATTGCCATAATCAGAATAATACAATTGGTCCAGAAGCACTCCGGCGTTGTTGAAGAGGCCATCGAGGTATTTCCATCTTGATTTGATTTTATCGGCAACCAGTTCAATTTCATCACGGTTACTTAAGTCCGCTACAAATACTTCCAGGTTGGCTTTATTTGAAAATAGTCTCAGGGCTTCTGCCTTACGTTTTTCGCTCCTTACAATAATGCTGATCTCATGATCTTCGGCGAGAAGCTTCTTTGTAAGTGCCAAACCCATTCCAGAATGGCCTCCCGTAATCAAAATTCTCATAGCTTTTTCTTAGATAATTGCCTGCAGACAAATGTCTTTGATAGAAAAAACCCATCCATTATGATTTCGTAAGAAATCCTGCTATTTCTCTTTTTTCTGCCGTTTAGCTTTTGCCGCACTCAGCGTTTCTGGGGTAACGCCAAGGAAGGAGGCGATCATTTTTTGCGGTACCCTTTGCACAATGTTAGGATACGTCTTTACAAAATATTCATACCGCTCAATCGCATTTGAACTGAGAAGCATTAAAACTCTATCCTGTAAAACAGCAATTCTTCTGGTAAGAGCAGGAATGTTCTTTTTTTCTCTTTCTAGATCTTTTGGAAGTACGTGAACAACAGAGTCTTCAAGCGCATCGATAAACAATGCAGCTGGTTCTTCAGGCCCATGTGAATCTGCAATTATCCAATCTTCAGGGGCAAACATGAATATATTTTCTTTTCCGTTTCTATCGATACAATAGCTTCTAAGCAAGCCAGATTCCACATGGTACACCTTCGTTTTGAATTCACCACTCCTTTGAATTACTTCTCCTTTTTTTATATGTCGGATTCCAATTTGGCTCATTTGAGGGTTCTCATAACAGATTTGGTCAGAAGGATTCAGTCCATCAAATCTATGGTGTTTAGCAAAATTCCTATCAACTTATTCTCTGTACATTTAGCTTTATGAGAGATGAATAGGTAAGAGTCAGCAAGTGTATCACAGGCAAAATCCCGAGCCTCGTAGGCTAATCGCTGAGAATCGTGTATTGAAATACGAATTGAACAATTGCCAGAAAAACGAAATTTTGAACGACTGGCGCGGACGGCTAGTCTTTGCCTGAGATTCTCTTGCTTAGGGTTGGTGATTGAGCCTTAGCTCAAAAGCGCGGTGGCAAAACTATTAATAGCCGTTT
>JBCCLV010000059.1:0-24569 GCA_039026695.1 Bacteroidota bacterium | reverse complement strand
GTAAATTCAAGAAAGGCAAAATCGCCATAGTTCAGGTTTAGCATGGCATAAAGGCTATTTACCTTTTTGGTTGCACTTCGATCAAAAATCTCTAGCGGAGAAGCTGCATTAGAAAGACGAAAAACCCCAGGTTGAGCCAGCGATAGTGCTTGGGTTTGTTTGGTGGAAGCTTGCTGCTCCATCTGATTTCCACCAACATAGAAATCCAGTCCTAACTTATTTACATCTACCCTATAGTTCAATAAAAAATCTGTGTTCACTTCTCGGTAGGACACGTCATGAACAGCATAAGCTCCATTTCGAAAACGATTGGTACTAAAAGCCCTTCTAAAAGCCCTTTGTTCAGTAGAATAATCAAGGCCTGATCTCAAGAGCAGACTTAGGTTTGGCGTGAAGAAATAGCGTGCAGAAAGGTTCCCAAAAACCCTGTCTCGATCTAGCGAATTTCGATTTTCCTGCAGGATAAAATAGGGATTGTCAAAGAAGGTATAATTAAAAGAATACTGTTGAAGATTCTGCAGTCCGGGTTGCCAGTAATCTTTCAGGCGATCAATGTTTAATGACCTGGGTCCCCATGCTACCAATGAATAGTTTACATTCTCTGAGCCATAACCACTTGATGGACGATTAAGGGATTGAGTATTTATATAGCTGATCGTAGCGTTGACTTCAAGCTCATTAACAGGTTTAAATTTCAATCGAGCTGTCAAGGTCTCTCTATCCAGATTCACTCCAGGAATAATGGATTCACTGGCCAAGTCAGTAAATGAAATTCTGTAGCTACCACGGCCGGTCTTATTTGAAAGTGCTACGCTGTTGATCAGTGTGGTACCTGTACGATAGAAGTTTTTAAGATTGTCTGGATAAGAAACAAAAGGTGTTTGTGAAATTGGTAAACCTCCGTGTACAGCAACGTCTCCCCCTCTGACGATGCTTCCATCGGGCAGGTTAACCGGACTATCAAATTGGGAAATCAGTAAACCCTGATCAGTCCTTGGTCCCCAACTGTACGAAATGTTGTCATTGGTTCCACCGCCAAGTCCATTTACAAATTCAAATGCTCCTGAGTTGCCCTGACCATACTCATTTTGAAACTGAGGCAGTTGAAAGGCGCGATCAATAAAAGTCGAACTACTGAAACTTACACCCAGTCCCTCTTGCTCAGAACCATCTTTCGTGGTGATCACAATTACTCCATTGCTACCACGATTTCCGTACAGCACCGCTGCACCGGGACCTTTTAGTACGTTTACCGAAGCAATGTCATCTGGATTGATTTCCATCGCACCGTTACCAAAGTCTACTTCCTGAAAGCCCGCTGCTGCATCATTGGTGAAGTTGACAATCGTATTATTATTCACCGGAGTGCCATCGATTACAAAAAGGGGGTTGTTGTTGGTGAATGAGGCTTCACCTCTCACTACAATTTTAGAAGTGGAGCCAACACCCGTAGCACCCTGAGTGACTGTGACGCCTGCTAGCTTTCCTGCGAGATTTTGAACGAAATTGGGTGATTTAATGTCAGCAACTAAATCTGAATCTATTCGCTGCACCTTATAGCCAAGATTTCGGGTCTCACGCTCAATGCCTAGTGCCGTGACCACCACTTCATCAAGTTGCGCCATGCTTTCAATGAGTACAACATCAAGTTGGGAATTGCCCATGACTTTCTTTTCCTGGCTGGTGAAACCGACATTTGAAAACAAGAGCGTGGCATCAACAGGTACAGAAATTCTGTAAGAGCCATCAAAAGCAGAGATCACACCTACACTGGTTCCTTTTTGGCGAATGGTCACACCGGGTAATTGCTCTCCGTCCGATGAGGTAACTGTGCCACTAACTGTAATTTCTTGTGCGCTCAGAATTGAAATTGAGATAATAAAAAACAGGAGCAATCCTGAAAAGATCTTTTGCATCAATAGTTGATAAGTAAATGAGAGGCAGGTGCAATGACTACCTTTTAAGACGATTTAAGAATTGCCTTTCTGTCTGCTAAAAAGGCTTTAAGAGTGGTTAAGCTGCAATCGCGGGTGGGCCTCTGTAGGAAAAGAAGCCTACTACTTCGTGATCGTATAAGGCATCAACTTCTGGAAAAGTTGTGATTGTGTTGATTTGAGCATTGATCAAACTCCTAATTCCAGGAGAACTAAACCAATGATCGCTCAGGTCAGAAGAGTTATTAAAATCAGCTTTCGTTTCTAAAAATGCCGCAGAAAAGGATCTGTCTTTAGCATATTGAATAAGCTTAGAAAGCAAATCTGCTTGTTGCCACGGCAGTCTTTTGAGGTCTCCTCTTCTAAATGCACTTTTCTCAATGCCAAGAAGGTAAACACCTCCTCTTAGATCAGGACCAAAAACCAGCTGATTTGAGCTCAGAAGCTTATTTGCCTCCAACAGATCTTTTCTCGCAAGGTCAGGACAATCATTTCCCACTGCCAGTACCCTACCATACCCTTGATCAAAAACCGTAGCTAATGCATGAGTAAAACGGTCTGAAAAACGCTCTCCTACTTGCTTTTCTTCAGAAATTACAACCACATCAAATGGAGCTGTGTTGCAAACAGCGATTGCTTTTTTCGTAAAATTCTCTAGTAGATGTAGATTCTGTTTAGAGTCACGAATGAGCTTTTTGTCCATGGACTGCACCTGAGCAGACTGGGTAAATAAGAGAATTGCTGTTTTTTCTGAATACTCCAAGAACGCTAATATATACTAAAGCTAACAGGATAGATCAGCAAAGCAGAATTGCAAACCCTAAGAAAGCATGTTTAAAGTAAAATGATCCAAATAAGTGGTTACGAAAGTATCTTGCGGAGATGTTAATACCTATATACCCCTCAAGCAAGGCATTGATTTTCGATCTTGATGGAACGCTGGCAGATACCATGCCTGCGCACCGTGCCGCCTGGGTAAAAACTGCCGCCTTTTTTGGTGCTGAGATGACCGAAGAGATGGTGCAAGCTTGGGCCGGAATGGCTTCTTATAAAATTGCAGGTATGCTCAGTGAAAAGTTCAACTTGGCGCTTGTGCCCGAGGAAGTAAGTAAAAAGAAAGCTGAGTACTTCTTTGAACTCCAAGGCAGCGGTGTAGATCCTGTAGCGCCACTATGTGATCTAGCCAAGGCCAACTTTGGCAAACTTCCTATGGGTGTTGGGACCGGAAGTCGCAGAGCAAATGCTGAAAAAATACTATCAAGTTTAGGTATCAGGGAGATTTTTGATTCACTCGTTACAGCGGATGACGTAATCAACCATAAGCCTTCCCCCGATACTTTTCTGAAATGCGCTAATCAATTGGGGATTGCACCTGCTGATTGTCAGGTTTTCGAGGACGCAGATTTTGGTGTACGAGCCGCAAAATCAGCCGGTATGAAGGTTGTGGACATTCGCAATTATCTCTAACAATTAATCCATGGAACCGATTGAGAATCTTTCCTTATTCTTTTTGGAGAACAGAAGCCATCTACTCTGGAGCGGCGTTATTATCCTATTTTTCAGCATCCTACGATTCATTTTTGCTCGGATTATAAAAAAACAGGCCCGCAAAAACAGCATTTCCTACGATAGGGAAATCTACATGGGTAAACTTTTTAGTTTATTGATGATTCTTGTTTTATTGAGCCTTCTAGGTGCTATTTGGGAAATCTCCCTTCAAGGACTTTCGGTCTATTTTGCTTCCATTTTGACTGTGTTGGGTGTGGCGCTTTTTGCAACATGGTCAGTGCTAAGTAACCTTACTGCTTCGATACTACTTTTCTTCTTTTTCCCCTATCGCATCGGACAAAAAGTGAAAATCATGGATGGCGATAACTCATTGGAAGGAATCATTTTGGACATCAATCTCTTTTACATAAAAGTGGAAACTGCGGATGGAAATGAAGTAGCATACCCAAATAATATTGCCATCCAAAAACCACTGATCATAAAATTTCAGGCTAAGGAGGATAAATGAACCTTCGCTCAGGCAAGTGGGCAGAATTGTCAAAGATGATTTCTAGATAGATGTGCTTAAAATTCTTGCCTAAGAAATCATGAATTGTGGCTTAAAAGTCCGTGTTTGAGCTAGCTTCGTGGAAAATTTTTATGCCGATCCTATGTCATTAAAAACTTTTGTAAAGGTGAGTAACATCACCAATTTAAGTGATGCTAGGTACTGCGCAGGGATGATGGTGGATATGCTTGGATTCAAGATTGATCCGGCCGCCGAAGATCATATCACTCCCAAGGATTACAAGGAGATCACAGATTGGGTTTCGGGTGTACAGTTCGTTGGAGAATTTGAAGAGGCGCACCCAATCAACATTAGTACCGCTTTGGAACAGTACGAAGTTGACTACATCCAAATCAATGACCTTGAGGTAATCGAAGAAATCTACACCATAAATGTGCCAATTATCTTCAAACTGAAAGTTGAAACTCAAGAAGAACTTGATCACTTCGAAAGCAAGTTGAATTACTTAAGTGAAATGAGCCAGATGGTAATCGTATCATCTTCAAATACCAGACTTTTCAAAGCTATAGATGAGAAAATTAAAGCCTTGGATCTTGAAATACGATTGCTCAAGGGATATGGGATAAATGCGGGAGATATCCTGGAAGATTTCTCTGGAATAGAGCTTGAGGCGACCAAAGAGGATAAACCTGGCTTCAAAGACTATGGAGAGGTGATGGATGTTTTAGAGGCCCTAGAAGAAGATTAAAACAGATAAAGATTCTTCAAAGGCTGTTGTTCTATTCTATTTCCCAAATTAAGCAGACGCAAGATCGATATAGAACTCAGTGCCCACACCAGTTTCTGAATGGAACGAAATCTTAGCTCCCATAAGATCGGTGTATTTCTTTACGATAGATAGACCAAGTCCCACAGATTCTTCCCCGGAAGTGGCAGTTGCGCTTAGCTTGGCAAACTTCTTAAAAACTTTTCCTTTGTCTTCTTCGGTAAATCCGGGACCCGAGTCTTTTACTGTAATTCTCACTTCTTCACCATTTTCCCTGACAGAAAGTACAACTTCACTTTGAGGTTTGCTGAACTTAAGCGCATTACTGAGAAGATTTTCAAGCACTTGAGCCAAGTAAAATTTGTCTGCTTTGGCCTTTAGCTCTTTGCTTCCCTCTAGGAGCACCTCAATCTCTTTTTCTCCGGCCATTTCTGCATTCTGTTCAATCACATCCTGCATTATGCATATGGGTTCCACCACTTCCATTTGCAAGTTTCGCTTCCCAGACTCAATGGCACCTACATCAAGAATCTTGGAGATCATGGACTTGATCCGATCAGAAGCATCATGAACTACCTCTACCAGTTGCTGTGCATCATCAGACACTGTTTGGTCTTCCCTAAGTATTAGTGAACATCCCTGAATATGTGATAGCGGAGATCGAAGGTCATGCGCCAGTACTTTGATGATGTCGTTTTTCTCTTGATTAAGCCTTGCTAATTCACCGTTTCGTTCCTCAATGGTAGCCCTTTGCTCCATGAGCACTTTATTGACTTTTGACTTAATTCGGTAGCTGATCAAAAGTGCAAATACAATTGTACCAACCACAATTAAAACAATGTACAGCTGCTGAATGAAGGCGCTTTGTTCACGCTCACGCTCCAGTGTGTTCAAAAGCTTCTCATATTGGATCTCTTTTTCTCGATTCGAAATGATGATCTCTTCATAAAGTCCAAACTCTGAAGAGCGAGTCATTTGATTAATAACTGCACCGATCTCTTGTCCAAAATACTTCAAAATGATACGATTCTCATCTTTTTCAAACTGCTCGCTTCCAAAGTAGTCCTCAATCGCAGGAGCCCAGTCATTTGTTTTGGAATAAATAATTCCCAGCCCAGTGTTCAGTATTGGGTAAAAGAGCTGGCGCCTGATCTGAGCTAGATTTTTGAACGAAACCAGAAAGTTGATCAAGTCTACATAGCCATAAGCAGTAGAATTCGACGCTATATAGCCTAGCAATTCCGATGTATTAGAAACATCAACTCGCTCCGGGACTATTCCCGTTTCCAGAAAAAGTGAAGATAGCGCACTGTCCAAGGTGGTGTTGGGTATCGATACCCCTGTACCACCACTCAAGATCTCCGCAAGCTGATTAGGGGTGTTGGCCAAAGGAAATGCATCATTGGTGACCAATACCTGTATATCTGCTAGATAAGATGGAGTGTAGTTAAAGCGCTTTGCACGCTCCTTCGTGATCGATATGGTAGAAACGCCAAACTCACCGTCCCCACCGTTTTCTATTTTGGACAAAATCTCAGGGAAGGAACCCAAATTGGTCCATTCGATGGATAATTCGATTTCGTACTCCTTTTCCAGGTAATCAGCGAAAGCACGCAGGAGGTCTTGCTCAAATCGATCCAGCACATCCAATGTGTCATTTCCAGGGTAGTAGAAAACAGACATCTTACCCTTTTTTTCCTCCAAAATCTCAACCCAGCTAGTCGCTTCTTGTGCGTAGCTTCCTGAGGCAAAAAATGAAAATAAAATGATGGTGGTAAGCCTTCGCATTTAGGAGTATCACTTCCAAGCAATAATGTCTGCCAACCTAGCTATCTTACCTGAAAAAAGCAATTTTATCAAGCTTTTACTTTATCATTTGATAATAAAAAGTAATCAATTTTGCCTTGGCTTTTGATTACAAAAAGGAACATATGCCAAATACTGCAATTTCACCCAATCCGATTTTATCGCAGGTACGCAAATTACACAGTTAAGAGACCAACATTTACTTCTACAATGAAACTTGAGTCCTTTACTGCTTTGGATTTTGAAACCGCGACTCGCTCACCCGATAGTGTTTGTCAAATAGGTCTGGTAAGGGTGGAACATGGGGAGATTGTTCAAAAAGTTGGAAAGCTGATTCAACCACCAAAAAATGCATACTATCACCGAAATGTAATGGTGCATGGAATTAAACCAGAAGACACCAAAGACGCACCCCTGTTTGAAGAGGTTTGGTTTGAAGTGAAGAAATGGCTTGAGGATGAGGTAGTTGTAGCGCACAATGCAAGCTTTGATGTCAACTGCCTTCGTAGCTCTTTGGCTTACTATGATATAGTTCAGCCGCTTTTTGAGGTACGCTGTACGCGTATGATCTATCGCAGAGGATTGGCCTATCTGAGTAAAAAGTATAGGATACCGTTGCAGCACCATGATGCCCTTAGCGATGCACACGCTTGTGCGCAATTATATCTCTTACACCTGAAGAGACAGGCTCTACCCAAAACCGGAAGCCTTTTTGACTAACCCTACCCCCCTAGCTTACATCTTAGGTACTTGATTTTTTGACCCTTTGCTCGCCAGATTTTTTCGTATTTGGTCTGAATTCCGAAATGATCCTCGAGAAGATCTGATTGATCCAAGTCTGTAGAAAACTGGTAGTCCCTGTGCGGAAAGTCTGCAATTGCCAACATGCTGTATTCAAATAGTGCAGTATTGTCTGTCTTAAATCGAAACCATCCATCTGGCTGCAGTATTTGCTGATATTTTTGAAGGTAGCTTACGTGGGTAAGTCGATGTTTTTCGTTTCGGTCCTTTGGATGTGGATCGGGAAAAGTAAGCCAGACCTCATCTACCTCACCTTCAGCAAAGAGGTTGGGTAACTCTATGATGTGGGATCTCAAAAAGGCAACATTTTGGAGATCCATTTCTAGCGCCCGCTGACTTCCTTTCCATACACGATCACCTTTTATATCTACCCCAATGTAATTTCGATCCGGAAAGAGCTGCGCGAGCGCAAGGGTGTATTCACCCCATCCACAAGCCAATTCTACTGTAATTGGGTTTTGGTTCTGAAAGTGCTCATGCCAGTGACCCTTGATTCCTTCATAATTTTCCTTTCCGGATTCTATCACATTCCGGCTTTTCTTGTTTTGCTCGTACTTCTCAAGTTTTCCTACTTTTCGCATTTTAAACAGGATGCCTGGTCTAGACTTTCGGTAATAGTTAGTTGAATCTCATTTAAAGATCCTATCCTACAGATCCGCTATTTCTGCTACCACAAAAGTGCTACCGGTTACTAGAACAATGTCATCGATTTGAGCTTCTTGCCTGGCAGACTCAATGGCATCATTGACATTTTCAAATACCTCTCCATGTAGCATTTGATTTTTTGCCAGCAATTGTAACTCCGCGGCGGGAAGCGCACGCGGTATTTTTGATTGTGTCCAGTAGCATATTGCTCTTTCCGGAATCAGGGCTAAAATCGGTGATAGATCCTTATCCTTCACCGTTCCAAAAATCAGTAAGAGACGTCCACCATCTCCATTTTGACTTAAGAGCGTACTAATCTGATTGAAAAGCACTTTTAGGCCGTCTACATTGTGACTTACATCGGCAATGATTGTGGGATTATAATCCAGGAACTGAAATCTGCCTTTAAGCCTGGATATTTTTTCCATCTCGCTAAAACCCTGTACTATATCCTGATCATCAAGCGCCCAACCTTGCCTTTGCAGGACCTTAGCTACCGTAAATATTGCATTGCGATTCAATGACTTGTGGTACGGAACGAAAACATCTTCCTCATCTTTCTCTAATCGACCCTCACGGCCAAGAATCAACTCAGCATTGCATTTTTTTGCTTTTGCCACAAAAACAGGATAAGTCTCTTTTTGGTACAATCCAATTACTACAGGCACTTCGTTTTTGATGATTCCTGCTTTTTCAAAGGCAATCTTTTCAAGGGTATCTCCAAGCAAATCCATATGGTCGAACCCAATATTGGTGATCAGTGATACCTCCGGTGAAATCACATTTGTACTGTCTAGTCGTCCGCCAAGACCTGTCTCAATCACCGCAATATCCACCTGGGCTTGCGAAAAGTGGTAAAAAGCCATCGCTACGGTCAATTCAAAGAAACTGGGTTGAATCTGCTCCACCGCCGGAACCATGCGCTCGGTAAATGCCGCAACTGATGCTTCTGGTATTTCCCGCCCGTCTACTTTGATTCGCTCACTAAAGTGCTTGAGATGAGGAGAAGTATACAATCCTGTTTTGTAACCTGCTACTTGCAAAATTGCTGCGATACCGTGTGCGCATGTTCCCTTGCCGTTCGTACCTGCGATGTGTACAGTCTTTAGTTTCAAGTGAGGATTCCCTAACATTTCGAGAAGAGCGAGCGTATTGGTTAGGTCTTTTTTATACGCGGACTTACCCTCACGCTGGTACATTGGAAGCCTTGAGTACAGATATTCAAGTGCTTCCTTGTAGGTCATTTCGCACGAAGAATAAAAGAGATAAGTCCTGTAGAGACAGACGAAGACTGATCAGATGTCACTTTTGAAAAGGTAAGCTGCTTCACTGCGGCCCTATATTTACGCTCTACTGCTGGAGATACTGTGGAAGTGATCAACTTGACATCTGTGAGGCTTCCGTTTTCATTTACGGTGATTTGGTAAGTGATTTTCCCGACCTCCGTGGACTGGTCATCGGGCCTGGGTTGGCTATCCCATTTCCAACCGGAAAGTGAAAGACTAGCTCCGTCCGAAATACCATTCTCAACATTAACACCAGTATCTACAGTACTTGTGTTTGCTATTTCTGAAGCATCTGCATCCACCACCTCTAGACTTTCCTCTTTCCGACTTTTAGATGAAGGCATCAATGCCCGCTGATCTACAACTTGCTCCTCCTGTACTGGCTTTTCTGACTTTTCTTCCTTAATTACTTCGGTTACCTCACTTGTGGAGGACGATGGTCTTCTTTCTTCTTCTTGCTTGACTTGCTCAGTCTCTTCTCCACCGCTGAACGTAGCTTCCACGCTTTCCTGAACGGTAGCCTCAGCTACTTCGGTAACAGATGCTGATGGACTATTTGATTCACTTGCCGCTTCGTTTTCCACCTCTGAAATTGAGGCTTCCAGAGTTTCAGAAAACCCTTCAATTAGCGCATTGGTTTGCTGGTCGGGATCTTGCAGACGGTCTTCTGCTTGGTTCTCGGCATTTGGCTGATCTGTTGAGGCACTCGAAATGGCAGATGCGGATTCTTCCACTCCAAGTTCGATACCGTAAATCGGTATGGGAGGAAAAGGAGCTTTCCAGGCAACCAGAAAGTAGCAGAGAATAAGCAGTGCGATCTGTACTGAGAAAGAAATTACCCAGCCAAGCCTTTGGTTTTTTCTATCCTCTTCAGCTGCTTCTTTCATTTGTCGGGTTTAGTGGCGATGGAAACACGTGCATTGAGACCGGTAGCAATCCCAGCTACTTCTACCAGTCTAGACACAGGCACTGAAGCGTCACAATGAAGTACTACAATTCCTTCGGGTTGTGATAGATTAGACCTAAGGACGGATTCTAACGCACTATATTCAACCTCATTATTGTTGACGAAATAGTTCAAATCTTTCGTAATCGTTACGCTTACTTTTTGCATCACAATCTCCGAAGACTTGGAAGAGGGCAAGTTTACGGGAAGGCCTGAAGGCGTAATGAAAGAGGCTGTTAACATAAAAAAGATCAGCAATAGGAAGATAATGTCAGTCATTGATGACATGCTGAAGCTAGCGTTGATCTTGTGCTTTGACTTAAGATCCATTATCTCTTTGGTTCTTGTAGCAAATCGATGAAGTCAATGACATTTGCTTCCATAGTGTGAATCACTTTTCCCACCTTGGAGACCAGAAAGTTATATCCTAAGTATGCCAGTATGCCAACAAAAAGGCCTGCTGCAGTAGTGATCATCGCTTCGTAAATTCCTTCTGATAGCAACTTAGGGCTCACTGCACCCTCTTCTTGCGCGATGGCGATAAAAGCTTGAATCATTCCAGTCACTGTTCCCAAGAAGCCAATCATAGGCGCCGCGCCGGAAATGGTGGCTAATAAATTAAGGTTTTTCTCTAGGCGGTAGATTTCCAGCTTTCCCACATTCTCGATCGCAGCTTCGATATTTTTGAGTGGACTACCAATTTTATTTAATCCTTTCCCAATCATCCTGGCAACTGGTGTAGCGGTTTGCTCACATAGAAGTAGCGCAGCTTTAATATCTCCTTCGGAAACCAGCGTACGGATTTGAGATTTAAAAGAATCTGGGGTTCTAGAGGCGCTGTTTAAAGTACGAGAGCGCTCCACAAAAATATAGATTGAGACCATCCAAAGGACCAAGATGGGGATCATCACCCATCCTCCATTAAGGAGTAGATCGAGCACCGAAATAGACACTTGATCGGGAGCCGTCATGATTGGATCTTGTACTACCACAATTATGTATGAAAATGTCTTTAGCAAGGTTACTTTAACGGCAAGTTGCCTGGCCTTTCAAATGAATTGCCAGCAATCAAAAAAGCTCATCTTTCGACAAGCCTTTTTTGATACAAATGACTAACGAAGCGATGGCTTCTTATTGTTCTAGCGTGTTAATATTTCAAGACCCAAATGTCTTGACCATATTCTGGTCTCAAAGCGTTTGCTTGCTGCTCCGCCTGAGCGAGCGATCCAAAACCTCTAATTGCAACCCTGGTCGTTATCGCTTTACCAAACGGTGGAATTACGATCGGACTTTGACCTTCAGCTGCCAATCGCTGTGCATGATCCATTGCCAGGTCTTCATCCACGAAACTACCAATGATTACGTAGTAGTTATTCGTACGTGCTGATAAGCTGGTCACTTCGCCCGCTACCGCGGTGGTAGTTTTTGGCTTTTTAGCTACGGGCTTTGCAGCAGGTTTTGCCTTAGGTTGGGCAGGTTTTGTGCTGGCAGGCTTTTTGGCTTCTGTATTGGCTTTGGGCTCAGAACTTTTAGGTTCCGCTGGCTTGTCTTTCTTAACCTCAGGCTTTGCTTTTGGCTTCTCTACTTTCTCTGCTATTTGCTCGCCCTCTGCAGTTTCCCCTGAAAAGCTTGAGCGCAGCAAATACGCTGCTGTTCCTAAAGCCGCAAATAGCAGTATTCCTATGATTACAATTTTACCAAATCGTCCTTTTGGCTTATCTCCACTAGCTCCGCTTGATGCTCCGGCAGCTGCAACACCTGCAGCGGTGGCTTCTTCTGAAAAATCATCGTTTACGTCAAAGTCTCCAAGGTCACCACTGTCACCGTCGAGTAGATCGTCTTCAAAGTCTTTGAAATCATCGTCATCAAGTTCGTTTTCTTCTCCAAAATCCGGCTCTTCTTCTTCCAGATTCTCTACATCATCTTCGTCAAAATCATCAAAATCAAAATCATCGCCTTCACTGGATAAATCATCTGACTCGTCCAGTGCAGCAGGCTCGCTTGAAAGATCTTCAGTCTCTTTTTCAACTTTAGGTTCTTCGGCTACAGAAAATGCCTCTTCAGGTTCTTCTTCGTTTGAAGTGTCTTCGAAGACATCACCTCCAGTATCGAAGGAGTCATCGCCAAAATCAGAATCATCACCAAAATCATCTGATTCTGCTATATCTTCTTCTGACTGATCGGAAAAATCATCTCCTAGATCAAAGTCATCGTCATCATCTTCCAGAGAATCAAAATCTAATTCGGGTAATCCAAAGTCATCGTCATCTCCGAAAAAATCATCATCTTCTGGGTCTTTGTTCTGATCGTCTTTTGCCATACGCTATATTTTGACCTGCCCAAGATATAAATAATTATTTATTAAGGACGAAAATGGGTCGGCAGGGTGTTTGATTTTTTTCTACCTCGAATATAGCATAACCAATTGATTTTGAATTAGATAAAATAGTTTAAATAATGTAACACTAGATAGCATTTCTCAACAAACTGAATTCTTGAGATACCGACATATTGGAACGCTTTAAAACCTTGTAATTCAACTCATTAAGAAGGTTCTAAACACTATGCTGCACGACACTCAAAAGCGGTAGCTCGCACCTACTTTAAATGTGGCTCCCCGGACAGGGTAGCCCAGATAACGCTCATATTCTTGATTAAAGAGATTTTCAATTTGACAAAAGGCACCCCATCGTTCATCTATTCGGTAGTTCACCTCCAGTGAAACATCGGCAAAAACAGGAAGCGTACGTTCAGACCCATCTGATAATGGTGCATCAATACCCCCCTGTAGCAGGAGTTGTCCAGTCATGGAAAGTTCGGACGTAAATTGATGTGTAGCAAAAGCTTTTATTACCACGTCAGGAAGGTGCCAGGGCTTGATTTGTGAATTGGAAGTACGATAATTGTTTAACTCTAAAACCAATTGATAAGATGAGCTGACTGATGGAGTGTAGGCCAGTGTTGTGCTCAATCTCAGAAGCCCGGTAAAGCCGTTATAAAAAATGATTTGATATCGACTGGAGTCCCTCAGTGACGGCACGAAAAGTGGTAAGTAGTTAATACGGGCATAGCTCAAATTCCCTCGGAAGCTCCATCCCTCGTAAGGTGTGCCGTTTACTCCCAAAGACATTCGGATTTTGTTCTCAATGTTTTGAATTGCCAGGCTGTCAGACAAAAATTCATTCCTGGTGAGTAGGCTATTCAAGCTTTCTAGTTGATAGCCGCCTTCTATCGTTCCATCGACTAACCAATCATCTTGCAGTTTTACAATTCCTTCGATTTTAGGGTAGATTCCCCTTTCTGTTTGTAAAGTGTTACTTCGGCTAGCGACTATTCCTAATTTAATACTGTACTGATCTTTCTCATATTTTATCCAAGGTATCGCCTGCAGTAAGGATCTGCTGTATTGCAAGTTTCCGTGATATTTTGAACCGAAAGTCTCAAGATCCAGCCCAAAGTTCCACTCCTCTGTCCAATCAAGATTCAAATGTCCTTGTAGGGCGATTTCATTTTCCCTGTTTAGATTTCCTGAATCTTCTACATTTTGGTAGGTGCTACCCAAAGACGGCTTGAGGAAATACTTTGCCTTTCCTATTTGAGCATCCCATGATCCTCCCAATTTTAGGTGCGACCAACCCACTCTTGGTAAAGTTTCGTCTATGTTAAAATCCGTATCAAATGTATTTCCATAAAATCTGTAGGTAGAGCGATTGAATGTAACAAATGGAATTAGCGTATTCTGCTGTTGTTTGTAAATACCCGAAAGCGCTATTGCGGTCCTGCCGTTACTGCTATTCCTCCCTTCTACCGGCCCCCTTCGAAAATTCTCAATAAAAGTGCTGTTTTGGATTTCCCAGTCAGCAACCTGTTCGTTCAGTTGAAGCTGTATTTGCGGCGAGCCGTAGTTTCCATAAGCAAGTCCCATATAGTTTGAGAAGTGCGTAGATGTGAGAGGTATGCTTATGGGTCCATAGAGAAACGGATCTGTATTCTTAGGCCAGTCAAATACAGGTTCCTGAACGCCTATTGGAATGTTTATTGGATCTGACTCCAACGGCTTGAACTTAGATGCTACAAACTTTTTTTCGACAAGCGGTAGTACAATCTCTTTTCCTTTTTGAATCACAAAAACCCCTGACAGCTCCTCAGAGAGATTTGCCGTAGAATCAGTCTGGCAATAAGCTTGGAAAAAGCCAGTAAAAATTATGATCAAACAGAACCTATTCATTGACTTTTACTGAAGTAGAATCACTGTTTCTTAAGGCTTGAATTTCCTGGAGCTTGATTTCTGCTGATCTCTTAGTGGCCGAAAGTTCAGCATGCTGGATGATTGAATTTAGCGTAGCCTTTGCCTGAAAAATCTCGCCTTTGGAAATGTAGTTTTCTGCAATCAAAAGGTAGGACTTTTCAACCCATTCAGTGTACGAGCCAAATCCGGCAGTGAGCGCAAAAAGTTGCTCCAGTGAAGCATCAAAGTCTGCATCTAAATACGCCAATAAAGCAAGTTGGTAGTTTGCTTCTACCGCATATTTCCCTTTGCCATCTGCGAGCTTAGAAAAGATTGTCTGTGCACGGACTGTATCTTCCAGAGAGAGATAGGAAAAAGCCTGTCTATTTCTCGCTTTACTTATCAATAGTTCAGAAGTCTCATCGCTTTGCAAAAGCGTCTCAGCTTTTTGGATCGCGCGCGGAAAATCTCCGAGACTATAATATGCATTTAGAAGCCCTTCGTTGGCAGCTTGATTACTCTTGGGGGAAAGATCAAGCGAAAAAAGTAACTCATATACCTCCACCGCAGCGCTGTTTTCTCCAAGCGTCAAATTGATTTCTCCTAGACGGTTAAGCACTCGGTCTGAGTAGCGATTCTTGTCAGTTCTCAAGTAAGTAAAAGCATCTTTTGCCAAACCCAACTCTCCGGACTTATAAAGAACCTCACCCATTAAAAAACGTGCATCAAGAGCATTTTTGCTGTTGGGATAATCAATCAAAAACGCCTCTAAAGCCTGAATAGCTTCTGGGTATTCCTGATTGGAGTAGTAAGATTTTGCGGCTTCAAATTCTATCACTTCCAGACTTTCCAGACTTGGATTAAGTTGCTTGTATTGTTCAATAAGTGAGGGAAGTTCAGATACCCTTACTCCCCTTTGCTGCAACTCCTGAAGCCCTAAAATGGCACTGTAAGCAATTTCGCTGGTGGGAAAATTTCCTAAAAGAAAAATGTAATCATCTCGGGCTGCTTCGTACTTTCCTAGGTTGGTTCTCGAGACTGCACGGTTTAGCAGCGCATGGGTCGTCAAGGGGCTTTCCTGATAGGTTTCCAAGAACTCTGTGAAGGCATTTTCCGCTTGTTGGAAGCTTGCTTGCTCGAAACAAATTTGGGCTATATAAAACAGCCCATCAGCAGCATATGGCTTGCCTTTACCGAGTTTTCGAAAAATATCAATAGCCGCCTCGCTTTCTTCCATGTTTCGCAGCGTCATACCTTGCTGAAAAATAGTATAGTTGCTTTGCGGGATCTTGCGATAGTATCGCAGCGCTTCTTCGTATTCTTTTACTGCGTACTTGCAATCAGCGAGTCTCAAATTGGCATCAAGCACAAGATCATCCTGTCCAAGATTACTAGCCGCATTTTGAAAAGGTTTTATGGCCTCACGGTATTTCCTCAAGTTGAAATAGGCATATCCAAGACCATATTGGCCCAGCGCTGTGATAGGATTGATTTCTTTGTAGGCACTTATGGCTGCCACGTATTTGCCTTTTAGTGCATTGATTTCTCCCAGATGATAAAAAGATTCATTGGCCAAATCTTGATTTGTGGGAAAGCGCAACGATTTGATGAAGAGTCTTTGCGCCTTTGCAAAATTACCATCGTTAAAATCGAGCACCGCTTGTCTATAGGTTACTTTTTGATAGGTTATTTCTTGCTCCACTTTTATAATCCCTTCCTTTTCCAGCAGATCAATTGCAGTGTGGAATGCAGAAGTACTCAAGTAGAGCTTTGGTAAGAGATTTTTGATTTTCGGAGCGGCTTTTCCGGATGGAAACTCAGCCAGGTAATCTTGGCTGAAATCGATTGCTTCTTTGAAGCGTCCTAGATTGGCATAAATAATGGTAGCCTGGGCCAAGGCTTCCTCCCTGACCTTAACGTCATCGGCTGTGGAAGCTTCTAAAAAGGAGGTAAGCGCATTTTCAAGATCATCATTTAGCGCATAAAGACGGCCCAGCTGCAAAGCACTCAATATTGCATGTGGGCCATCAGCTATCCCTGATTGTGTAAAATACTTGATCGCCTTTTCCCTCTTACCTATCTTGAAACTCGCCACTCCTGCTTGGTACAAAAGCGAAGCATTAGCTGCACGAGGGTGTGTCTGTATTGCTTTATCAAAAAAGCGAGTCGCCATCTCAGTGTTTTCCAATTTAGCATAGGCCTCCCCCATCAATTGGTTCTGGCGAGAATGGGTCAAGGATTTTCCCTGCGATACAAAATTGCTTCCTTCATCTATGGCTTTTTGGTAAGCTTCCTTTTGGAAGTAAATGCTCATAATAAAATAGCCAACGTCCTTAAAGAGATCTCTTTCTTGAGCAACTTCTTTAAATCCTGCTAAGGCAATGTCATAATTACCCAAGTAGAAATTGCATAACGACCGATAATAGCTTTCCAGCAATGGTGAAACCAACTTAGTATGCTTGGATTTCTCAATATTCTCAAGTGCCTTCTTGTACGCCTTTTTTCTCAGTAGTTGTTCAGCAACCATTAGTGAATGAAGTCCTTGTGCATTTTCATCCAGAGACAATTTGTCTATCTCAGAAAGGAAGCTGTCCATTGTAAGTGTGTCGCCTTGAGAAAATGCCTGAGAAGAAATGTGAAAAGCTGCAAGCGAACGCAATGAATGCATTGGATTGTGACGTGTCCATTGAACCAGTTCAACTTTTTTATCTTCTCCCAACTGTTGTTTAGAAATCAAGAAGATCAGGTACTCTCCGGGAGCGATTGATTGAGCTGTGTCAAGTGTTGTCACCACTTCTTGATACCTGCCTTGCTGGAAAAGGGAGAAATAAGCGGTCTGATTGGTTTCAATTGCGCCTAGGGACTGCTGTCCCAAGATCACTAAAGACAAACAACTTAAAATGAACAGTAAAAGTACTCTTGACAATCCGGTGAACCTTGCTCTCATCGACTATTAACCATCATATCAGATAGGCTTGGAAGTAATTCTTCTCTGGTACTAATCTTTATACACAATGACCATAGAACGAAAGAAGAATAAATCATTGTCTTGAACGACAATTATATTATAGTTAGTTGATTCAACTACTCCTAGAACGCGACCTTTTCAAGGTTTTTAATTGTGCAGAAGTACAAGCTTTTCAATAGGAAGGTGCGTCTTGAATTCTTTCCTCCTTTACACCACTCACATGGCTATTGATGGCTTGCCAGTCACCATCGACTTTGATGAGCGTATTGCTTGACTTGTAAGTAGTAATGTAGACACCATCAGCGTCCTCTCCCTTCATGATTCCTTTCCCAAATACAACCGCTGTGCCATTGTCAAATATTTGAATTCGATCTATTTCATATTCAAATGTTGAGTACGAAGGCGGATAATTCGATATGTATTCGATTTCGTCGGCTTTGCTGTACGTATCACCATTATCATCGACCAATAGAAAATTTTCGTGCAATAGCTTGGAAAGAAGAACTGTGTCCTGCTCGTCGTAGGCTTTTCCCCATAGTTCAGTTTTGAAAGCTCGAAGTTTTTCTTCGTCATCTGCGCTCAGCGGTGAGCCTTGGGTGCTTGAAGCCACTTGGCCGCAACTAGCGATGCAAAAAACTGTGATAAGAGCTGTGATACCAAGTCGAATGATCTTCATCTAATATTTCCTATTAAAAATTTCTGAGTAGATAACCGCTCTCTTGGCTTCATCTGCATCAAAACCGTCCATAAGTTCCGCGGCAAACGAGGAATCTTCGGTTTCTTCTTTCCCCTTAAAAAGCCGCTTTGACCGGTAATCATCATCTGGAGCAAATTCAAGGTCCGCTCCCTCAGCCATCTTGATAGACTCCTCGTAAACACGTCTGCTTTCATCATCCGCAAATGATCTTCTCCGCCCTTCATTTCGTATTGCTTCTTCAGAACTTCTTGATACTTGGACCTCAGGTTTACGCTCCCGCGACGGCTCGTCGGGACTGGCATCAGGTTCCTCTTGATCCACGTCCTCACTCCTACCTTCGGTGATTTCTTTCAGTAACTCTTCAAATGATTTAGGGCGTCCTTGGGTCCTTGGAACGTTGGTGCTGCCAGGACGAGTGTTTTTCTTGGCTTGCTTTTTCTTTTTACCGCGAGTGATGAAATAGATGACCGCTGCTATGATGTACCACCAAAAATTAAAATCATCCATTTATGTAGTTGCCCAGTTTAAACGTGAGATATCTTTAGAAACGTGTGGCTAGGAGGCTGCATTAATTGTGCTCTTCAGCGTTCTTATCACAGTTTCTTTATCGAACGGCTTGCTGAAATAGCCTACAATCAGGTTCTTTTCAATAGCTTCAACAACCTCTGAGCTTCCTCCATAGCCTGTAAGCAAAAAGCATGGTAATGTAGGTCTTAACTCTTTTACTTTGGTGATCAGCTCGATTCCATTCATTTCAGGCATGCGAACATCACTTACCACCGTACTGATTTTCGAGTTTTCTTCGATTAGTCTCAGGGCCTCCATGCCTGAATTGGCATTTACAATATTGAATTGATTCTTGAAATTGAACTCAAACAAGGTGATGTTGAAGTAGTCATCGTCTACATACAGAATGGTAGGGTTATTTAGGCTCATGTCCTACTATTTCTTTTAGGGTGTCTAGTGAAATAAAAACTGAATCTTTCAGAAAAGTTTGAATTAATCTTTCGGCAACAAAGAAAATCAAAACAAAGCACTCTCCGTCAATTTTACCAGTGAAAGCACTTATTTCTTAGCCCAATAGCAGGCCCCGTATGGCTGCAGCTATCAAAATAAGGACTAAATGAATACTTTTCAAATTACGCTGAAGTTAAATCAAAAGTCGAAAAAGTTAAGTCAAGATCTCTACAGAATACCGCTTGCTTCAAACTCCAAGTCTAGTGAATATTCTAATTTTGCGCGATCAAAAAAATGAATTCTCGCAGAATATACACGAAGACAGGTGCGGCTTACTAAGCTAGAAATCAAAGGTTTTAAGAGCTTTGCCGATAAGATGGTGATCCACTTCGATGATGGCATTACCGGGATTGTAGGACCAAATGGCTGTGGCAAGTCCAATGTAGTAGACTCGATCCGTTGGGTTTTAGGAGAGCAAAAATCCAGGGTGCTACGGTCGGACAAAATGGAAAATGTCATTTTCAATGGCACTAAGAACAGAAAGCAGACACAGCTTGCTGAAGTTTCTCTTACTTTCGACAATACAAAAAATCTCATACCTACCGAGTATTCACAAGTCACAATTACCAGGCGATACTACAGGTCAGGTGAAAGTGAATACCTGCTGAATGGGGTGACGTGCCGTCTTAAAGACATTACCAATCTTTTCTTAGACACGGGAATTGCATCCAACAGCTATGCAATCATTGAACTAAAAATGGTTGATGATCTGCTAAATGATAAGGACAACTCCAGGAGGGCGCTATTTGAAGAAGCTGCCGGTATATCCAAATTCAAACTCAGGAAAAAAGAAACCTTACGTAAACTCGGGGATACAGACGCTGATTTGGAACGTGTGGAAGACTTGCTTTTCGAAATAGAAAAAAACCTCAAATCCCTGGAAAGGCAGGCTAATCAAGCAAAACGCTACTACGAACTGAAAGATGAATACAAGCATTCTAGCATTGCTTTAGCCAAAAGATCGATCGATAACCAGCAGCTGGATTTTGACGCAATTGAAAAACAAATTCAACAAGAAAATGACAAAAAGGTGGCCCTGGTTGCTTTTGCAAATGAAAAAGAGGCTGCCATTGAACAAGCAAAGTCGGAACTGATCACCAGGGAGCGAATGCTTGCTTCCCGTCAAAAGTCACTCAATGACCATGTAAGTTCGATCAGACAATATGAAAGCGACAAAAAAATCAAAAATGAGAGGCAGAATTTTCTTCAAGATAAAATTCAAACCCTGCAGCAGCAGATTGTAGCAGATAAAGAAAGCAGTGATCGTGCATCTATCGCACTTGAGAGCCTTAAGAATGAGGCCAGGCAAACAGAAACGGACGTCACTGGTGCGCTAGACGCGCTAGAAAGTTTACGGAGTGATCTGGATCGGGCAAAGGCCAACACCAATGAAAAGCAGATTTCCCTCAATGACCTCAATGAAGCTTTCTCCCAAAAGAGAGATGAGCAATTTCAAAGGAAGAAGGACCTTGAAATCAAAGAAATTCAGCTTGCATCTTTGCAGCAGGAGCTAACTAAATCAAGCGAGGATTCGCACGAACAAAGTGCGAGTCTTGAAGGATTTGAACAAAAGCTAAAGGACATTTCGATAAAGCAACTACAGGATGAATCCCAAGTTGGGATACTTGAAAAAGCCGAGAGCGAATTAGCTATCCGATTGGAACAAACGGGAGAGCGCCTACAGGAGAATCAAGCCTCGCAGGCGCTGACAAACAGAAGTTTAGACGCAAAACAAAACGAATACAATCTTACTAAATCGCTTGTTGATAACCTGGAAGGATTCCCTGAGGCGATCAAATTTTTGAAAAAGAGTTCAGACTGGAAAGACGCACCCCTCCTTTCCGATGTTTTAAGTTGCGATGAAAAGTATCGGGTAGCCATTGAAAACTACCTGGAATACTACATGAATTTCTTCGTGGTACAAAGTCAAGAGCAGGCAATTGAAGCTGTACGTCTTCTTACGGAATCTGCTAGAGGAAAAGCCAACTTTTTCATCCTTGAGCGATTTGGAGATCACAAAATTTCAGCAACGTCTAGTAACATTGGTGTTCCCGCAATGGAAGTGGTGGAGTATGATCCCAAGTACGGAGCTCTCATACAATATTTGCTGGGAGATGTCTTTTTCTCCGAAGGCCTTACCGATAAAAGAAAAAGTGAGAGCTCCGTTTTACTTGATACAGCTGGTAGAATTGCCTTCAAAAAGTACGGCTTGTCGGGAGGTTCCGTAGGACTTTTTGAAGGTAAAAGGATAGGTAGAGCAAAGAACCTAGAAAAGCTTGATTCTGATATCAAAGCACTTACTAAAGAACAAAAAAAGCTAGATACTCAAAATCATGTTTTACAAGAAGAACTTGAATCATTAAAGAAATCTTCACAGTCTATAAAACTAGCGGAGGCTAGAAAAGAACTCGCAAAGAGCAACGAAATCCAAATCACGCTTCAAACCAAAAAAGAGCAGTTTGCTACATTACTCTCTACGAATATGAACCGAAGAGAGCGTATTCGCGAGCAAATTTCAGGGCTGTCAAATGAGGTTGGTACTTTAAAGCCTCAAATTGATGAAGCACAAAAGGAACTAGATGAGTTGGATAAGCTTCTTTCTGAACAACGTGTTGACCTTGAGAAAATAAAGGGCGAACAGGATTTAAAGGCAAGTGTCTTTAATGAACAAAATGTTACTTTCCACCAAAAGAAAAACAGGCTGGATAGCATACAGCAAGAAATCAAGTTCAAAGAAGAGTCTTTTCAAAATACACTCACGAGAATAGGGAAGAACAAAGAGGACCTAGACACAACATCAGAAAGTTTAGCACAGCTTGTGAAAAATAGTTCGCAGAACGATCAGGATCTGGTGGCTATGTATGAGGAAAAATCAGCGCTTGAAGCCGGTGTAAACGAAGCTGAGAAGACCTACTATGAAGGCAGGACGCTTATTGACAATGAAGAAAAATCGTTACGAGAAACACAGAGACAAAAAGAGACCATAGATCAGCTGTTGCTAGAATGGCAAAATAAGCGTAGCGAAGCAAAGATCGGTCTCACCTCCATCAAGGACCGTCTATCAGTGGAGTTTGGTATTGATCCTAATGAGTTGAAGGAGGAAGACACAACAGCCTATGACAAGTTTACGCCTGATGAACTCAAATCAAAAGTTGAAAAACTTAAAAGCAGGATTGATAATATGGGTCCCATCAACCCAATGGCCATGGAGGCATACGAAGAAATTAAAGAACGTCATACCTTCATCAATGAGCAAAAGACAGACTTACTAGAGGCCAAGACTTCCTTACTTACCACCATTGATGAGATAGACGAAGTTGCCAAGACTACTTTTATGGAAGCTTTTCACAAGATCAAAGCAAATTTCATTGAGGTCTTCCGCACCTTATTCACCGACGAGGATGACTGTGATCTCACACTCACAGATCCTGACCACCCGCTTGAAAGTGCCATAGAGATCATTGCCAAACCAAAAGGTAAAAAACCCCTGACTATCAATCAATTGTCTGGAGGGGAAAAGACTTTGACAGCTACATCTTTGCTCTTTTCGATTTATCTTATCAAACCTGCTCCTTTCTGTATTTTTGACGAAGTTGACGCTCCGCTCGATGATGCAAACATTGACAAGTTCAATGAGATTATCCGAAAATTTTCGTCCGAATCTCAGTTTATTATTGTAACACATAATAAACGTACAATGGCCAGCACAGACGTTATTTACGGAGTAACTATGCAGGAGCAGGGGGTTTCCAAGGTGGTCCCTGTAGATCTTCGTGCCTTAGCATGATATTTAATTTTGCTTTATCAAAAAATGCCTTATTAAGTGTCAAATACTTACTAGATTTTTTAATTTGCTAAGTCATAACCTTGTTGCCCTAAAGGTATTAGATGAAAGTACACAACCTAAGTGATCGCCGAAAGATTGCTCCTGTATTCGGATTGCATTTTTCAAAATTTTTTGCTCGCCAATGAAGCTACAACTGGACTTCCCCATTCGTCCCAGTTTTAAAAAGATTAATCTGGAAGACCCGGTCTACTTCATAGGGTCCTGCTTCTCCAACGAGATTGGTCAGAAGATGAGCAATTCAAAATTCAAAGTGATCAACAATCCCTTCGGGACCATTTTTAATCCACACTCCATCTTTAAAATACTCTCAGGAAAAATCGATCATAATGACACTGTAGAAAGCGATGGTGTGTACTACCACTGGGATGCGCACGGAGAGGTTTCTGCTCTTAAAATGGACGAGTTAAAAACGCTGACCAAAAGAAAGACTTACGAATCCTACGAGTTTGTGCAAAAAGCCAAGTGGCTCATTATCACTTTTGGTACTGCCTGGGTTTATCGCTATCGAAAAAGTGGGGAGATTGTGGCAAACTGCCACAAGGTCCCGAATAATGAATTTTACAAAGAACTCCTTACCATAGAAGAAATTGCCGATGCGTTTAGGAGTTTCAAGCGAGACCTCACAAGCACCAACCCCTATATCAATATCGTACTTACAGTAAGCCCGGTAAGGCATATTAAGGAAGGAATACTAGAGAACAATAGAAGCAAGTCACGTTTGATTGAGTCGGTGCATGACATGGTGGATCGTTTTGAAAATGTTGCCTATTTCCCAGCCTATGAGATCATGAATGATGAGCTAAGGGACTACAGATGGTATAATGCTGATTTGGTTCATCCTTCGGCACAGGCTATAAATTATATCTGGGAGAAATTTGGAGAAAGCTATTTTGATGATGAAACTCGATCGTATTTGAGTCGCTGGAATGCCATTCAGGATTCTCTCAATCATCGTCCATTCCAACCTAGAACCAAGTCGCATCAAGCATTCTTAAAAGCAACCCTTAAAAATCTTGAGTCCCTAAACAAGAAGGTTGATGTAAACGAAGAGATCAAGTGGGTACGATCACAACTGATCTAGAAAGGCTGCAAATTCATTGTATTTGTGTTTTACTGTCTTGTTTTGCATGCACAAACTCTCAAGAACAAATGTCTGGAAACGAATTAAGCAAGGCCACCTCACCCTATCTCCTACAGCATGCGACCAATCCAGTTGCCTGGAGAGAATGGAATAAAGAAACATTAGCGCTCGCCCTAGAGAGTGACAAACCAATTTTGGTAAGCATTGGATACAGTTCCTGCCACTGGTGCCATGTAATGGAAAAAGAGTCATTTGAAAATGAAGAAGTAGCCGCTTTGATGAACCGGCATTTTATCAATATCAAAGTAGACCGAGAAGAGAGACCCGACATTGATCAAATCTACATGGATGCTGTGCAATCAATGGGTATAAGGGGTGGTTGGCCATTGAACGTTTTTCTCACCGCTGATCAGCGCCCATTTTATGGAGGCACTTACTTTCCTCAGGAAGGATGGATTCAATTGCTGACTAGCGTTGCAGATGCTTACAGCAACAATAGAAGCAAGGTCAATGAGTCTGCAGATGCATTT
>JBCCLV010000058.1:0-24873 GCA_039026695.1 Bacteroidota bacterium | reverse complement strand
GAGCCGGATGTGGAGACGCTGAGCGTGATGCGGGCGTTCGGGCTGGACGTGAAGTTTTCGGATGCGGTCTTGCGAGAGGCACGGGCGGCGGCGAAGAAGATGGAGTCGGGCGGTGGCGAGGGGCGGCTGGATTTGACGGATACTATACCAATCTTCTTTAAGGACTGGGGGTCACCAAATGATTTAGCCAACGGCATTAAGACAGCCGCAAGGACACAAACACCAATTAGGATATAAGCAATAAATAATCCGATGTTTACGAATGCTTCCATGTTGGTTTATTTAGAAAGGTTGTGCTTTACCAAAAGATCTACTAATGAGATCGAAGCGTCTTCCATGCTATTAACAATAGAATCTACCTTAGAAACGAGGTAATTATAGAACAATTGTAGAATAACCGCCACGATCAAACCACCTACAGTGGTAAGTAGTGCTACTTTAATACCACTTGCTACCAAAGCTGGTGAAACATCTCCCGCCTCAGCAATCGCGTCGAAAGCTTCAATCATACCGATTACCGTACCCATGAAACCAAGCATGGGAGCCAATGATATGAAGAGTGAGATCCAAATCATTCCTCGCTCTAGTTTTCCCATTTCAACTGAGCCGTAGGCAATGATTGATTTTTCTACCATCTCTATACCCTCTGACATTCTCATCAATCCCTGTACAAAGATCGAAGCTACTGGACCTCTCGTATTCCGACAAACTTCCTTCGCAGCATCTGCGCCACCAGAACTTAATGCGTCTTCGACATCAGCAAGTAGTTTTTTAGTATTTGTTGAGGCCATATTGAGATGAATGATGCGCTCAATTGCAATAGCAAGACCTAAAATCAAACACGCTAGCACGATCCCCATAAAGGTAGGACCGCCATCAATAAATTGCTCTTTTACTACCTGATGAAATCCTCTACTGGGAGCTTCTACCTCCTCCACAACTGCTTCTTCTACCTCCTCTTCCACTGGCTCATCGTATGCTGAAGCAGCAGAGTCTACGTAGGATGAATCTACTGCCGTAGAGTCAGAATCGTCGACAAATGCATCTTGAGCTGACGCACTGTAGGCAAGCACACCTGCCAACATAAATAGAGTCAATAACTTTTTCATAGTTCAGTCTTGTAAGTTAAGTCTTAGGTTTATTAAAAATTTTGATAAAATGTCTTCTAGGTTAGGTTTTAAGGCCGCTTTCTTCTTTTCTGCGGTTTTGCAGAGAGGAAGGGATTCGAACCCTCGAACCACCGGAGGGCGGTTACACACTTTCCAGGCGTGCGCCTTCGACCACTCGGCCACCTCTCTCAGTCCTCTCCTCTTTTGGAGAGAGCACAAATAAATGACTAAAAATACCTTTATGCAAGTTAATCCAATCCAAAAGACCATTTGTCGTGTCTCCAACCTTAATCGTCCATCTCACCCACAAGCGGGGTTGTAAGCAGTCTTCGCAAGTCGTTCCCCTTTTGATCCATCCCCAAGACATACATCATCTTAGCCAGCGCTGATTCGGTAGTGATATCGCGTCCGCTGAGCACCCCTACTTCATCGAGGCGCTTACTGGTCTCGTATTTTCCCTGCAAGACCGTACCGCCCATACACTGGCTAACGTTTAGGATGATTTTACCCTCTTTAGTAGCCTTTTTCAGTAATGACAAAAACCAGTCAAAATTCATAGTGTTACCTGAACCATAGGATTCTAGTATAATGCCCCGAATGCTTTTTTCTGTGATCAATGCTTCTATTGCTGACTTGGAGATTCCAGGGAATATCCTCAAGAGCGAAATATTGGGATTCAGATCACCCACCACCTTGAGCTTGGCTTTGTCATCATAAGGCTGCAACGCTGACTCATTGAATTCTATTTCAATTCCTACCTCCGCCAGGGCGGGATAATTTTCCGACCCAAAAGCCGCAAAAGTGGAACTCCTGATTTTTTGCGCCCTGTTTCCTTTAAGTAGTAGATGGTTAAAGTAAACACAAACCTCGCTCACCATAGGTCTTCGGTCTTTCGTGGAAGCGGCGATTTCCAGGGCGGCGATTAAATTCTCACGTGCGTCAGATCTGGGTAAACCAATAGGCATCTGTGCACCAGTGAGAATAATTGGCTTATTCAAGCCCTGGATCATAAAACTAAGTGCTGAAGCAGTGTAGGCCATCGTATCAGTTCCATGAAGAATCACAAAACCTTCGTACTGCGCATAATTTTCTTCAATGATATAAGCCAAATCCCGCCATTCTTCTATTCCTACATTAGACGAATCTATTGGGATTGGGAAGGAGATCACGGTCAGTTTTAGACCTAGGTTTCTAAGAAGAGGAATTTTATCTATGGCTTTTCCAAAATTGAATGGGATCAGCGCTCCGCTTTCATCTTGAACCATACCAAAAGTGCCACCTGTATAGATGATCAGGATCGATCTTTTACCCGTATCGGTGACATTTACAATTTTATAATTCAAGCTTGCCATGAGGAGATCTTAAACAAGTCTTCTGTGTTTTTTACGGTGTAGTTGACCAAGGCTTCTTTGGAAAGCTGTAACAAACTGGCAATTTTTTCAGCGATGATTTGTACGTAGGCTGGCTCATTTCTCTTACCGCGGTGCGGGGTTGGTGCCAGATAGGGCGCATCGGTCTCCAAGAGAATTTTGTGTGGATCCAAATAGGGGATGACTGTATCAAGACCTCCATTCTTAAAAGTGCTCACGCCTCCCAAACCTAAATAAAAACCTAAATCGGTGATCTCAAGAGCCTGATCCCTGGTGCCGGTAAAGCAGTGAAATACACCTTGTAGACCCTGTGAGGCGAATGGTGCTACTATTTCTACTGTAGCATCTATGCTCTCGCGACAGTGAATCACCACTGGTAAATGATGCTGAAGTGCAAGCTCGCACTGAATACTAAATGCATCCTTCTGCTGCCTCCAGTAACTATCATCCCAATAAAGGTCAGTGCCGATCTCTCCAACTGCCAGAAAGCTCTCTTTACTCAACCAATCCTCTATCACTTTCAGGTGTCTTTTATAGTCGCTTTTTACATAGCACGGATGCAGTCCCATCATAGGGATGCACATTTGAGGGAACTTGGCAGCAACTCCGAGCACCCTCTCTATGGTGCTGCAATCAATATTGGGCATTAGAATTTTAGTGATCCCCGCATGCTCCGCCCTTTCAATGACATCAGCCAGATCTTCTTCAAACTCTTCTAAAAAGATATGGGCGTGCGAGTCGATCATGGTCGTAAAGATCGACATTTCATACCGGTCTCATGATAATGACTCAGCAATTCCGGTAAGATCTGCTTGAGCTGCCTTTCAGCCTTTTTACTATCATGAAATAAAAGAATGCTTCCTGGCTTAGCACTCTTCAAAGTACGACAGCTTTTGTCCTTGTCACTTCTTGCATCGAAATCCCACGCCATGTGACTCCACATCAGGATCGGACGGTGGGCCATAGCATGCTGCTGGCCCCAGCTGAGCTTGCCGTAGGGAGGTCTGAACATGGGCTGGGCGATTCCGAAATGGTGGAGCCTTTCGTCACACTTTTGGATATCCAGCAGGTACTCGGAAGTAGTTGTATTTCTTCCATCCAGGTGGTTTTCGGTATGATTGGCCAATTGATGACCTGCTGCAATGACCTCACTTGCCAGTTCTGCGTATTTTTCTAAGTTTTTTCCGACACAGAAAAATGTCGCGGATGCTTTGGCACCTTCTAACTGCCTTAGCACCCATGGCGTGACTTCAGGAGATGGTCCGTCATCGAATGTGAGGTGTATTGCATCTGACCCATCGGATGACCAAACACGGGAGGGAAAAAGGCGCTGGACGATAAATGGAGTAGTGTAAAAACGCATTAGGTATTTACCACCTTACAAGACAGCATGGTGATATCATCGTGAAATTTTTGATCACCCTTGAAATCCTCAAGCGAATCCAAAATAGTAGCTTGCAATTTGGCAAGGTCATCATGATTTTCCTTTTGAATCAGTGCAATTAATCTATCCAACTCAAAAGGTTCGCCATCATCATTAAAAGTTTCGGTGAGACCATCTGTGTAGGCAAAAATTGAAAAAGCAGATAACCCTTCAACATGTGCACTGGTGATAAATGGTAGGGGATTAATCATACCCAATACTGTAGTGCCCTCTGTTAGCAAATCCACACGATTATCTGTCTGAAGCAGAATCTCGTTATGTCCGCAGTTGATGTACTCTAGTCTTTTACTTCTGAAGTCATAAATCCCCGCAAAAAAAGTGATGAAATTCTCTGCATTTCCGCTATTGTAAGTAGTGATGTTTAGCTCCTTTACAATCTCCTCTAAGTCTTGTGTTTGTCTTACTAGGGAACGCAGCGATGCCTGGAAATTTGACATTAATAATGCGGCAGGTACACCTTTTCCGGACACATCTGCTATGCATATCATGAAACGATCTTGATCAATCTGTAGATAATCATAGTAGTCGCCTCCTACATCATAATGAGGAAGATAAAATGCTTCAAGCTGCAAGCGCTCAATTTTAGGCAGCTCCTTAGGAAATAAGAAGTTCTGCACCTTTTTTGCGATTTCTAATTCTCTCTTGTAGGCTTCTTGCTCTACCTGCTTGCGGGCAAGTCTTTTGTTCTCGATTGCGACCAGAATGATGTTTGTAAGCGCATTCAAAAACCTATTTTGATTTCCTTCAAGTGCGCTATTGGACACAAAAACTACTGCAAGCAGTTTCTTTTTGTGGCGAACTGGAAACACGTTATCAAACTCTTGAAAATCCTTATGCTTGATCTTTTCTTCGGTTTCCAGCTTCAAAAATTGCTCTGGTAAGACTTGCTGTTCCATTTTGACTTTAGTTCCAAAATGTGCCCTGCACTTCCAGACATTTTCCTCCTCAGTAAATAGAGCCAACTTCTGCACTTTAAGATCAGCTAGCAAGGAAAAACGGTAAATCTTGAGAAGGTCTTCCTCAGGTAAATTATTATTGACTGCCTGCGTGACCTCAAGGAGGGCATTTAATTGTAGGTCTCGGGTATCGATTGTTCCAGAACTCATGCGGGAACAAGAAATGCCATTGTACTTACTGTTTTGTATATCTTCTTCCTTTCCACGTATATCTCCCAAAGATAGAAGTGGCCCCTAAAAAAAGGACGTGGAAAGGATAAATAATTTGTAAAGCAAGCATTACTAAGTATGCCGGTTGCTGTGCTGAAAATCTCTGCAGCGGTTTTAGATACAGCAAATTAGAAAAATACCTTGCTGCTACCCCCAGCAAAAAATAAAAAACAGGGAACATGCCGAGGATGGTGAGGATCATGCTAACTGAAAAAATGAAATAGTCCAGAAAGAACAGAATGGCAGTGACTCGCAAATGAAGATTTTTATGGTATTTCCATTTGCTGGTCCAGCGGATACGTTGATTAAGGAGAGAAGACAAATACTTGTGCGTACAAGTCTTCACCAGTGAGGATCTGTTCTTTAGAAATCTGACTTTTGTAGGGTAGCGAGACTGAATGCTGTACAACAAAAACTCATCATCTCCCGAAGGGATCGATCTGTTTTCTTCATAACCACCCACTTCGAAAAAAGCACTTCGATCAAAACCAAGATTCGCACCACTGCAGATACTTGGACTGCCGTGTTTTATACTGACGGCACCAAATGCCATAAGACCAGCATATTCCATTTCCTGTAGCTTAGCGAAGAAGCCATCACCTTGTAACGCAACCGGACCGGCAACAAATTTCTGATCTTTGGCCGCTTCAGCGTATCCATACAGCCAGTTCTGATTCATGACGCAATCAGCATCGGTGGTGACAATAAAATCATACTTTGCTATACTGACTCCCTTAGTGAGCGCTGCCTTTTTCCCAGAATTGGAGGGCTCGTCCAGCGAGATCAATCGCATTTGGCTCTCGGAACTTTTACAAAACTCTTCCACCAGGTCTTTGGTATCATCCTCAGAAAAATCGTCTACCAAGAGTACCTCGTATTTGTCTTTTGGATACCGCTGTGCTTCCAAACTTGTAAGCAAATCACGAATCACTTTCGATTCGTTACGAAAAGGTACGATGATGCTTATTGGCACATATTCAGATAGAAACTCTGCAGGTTTTGAGGACTCAATGGCTTTCCAGCGAAAAGACAATACGACAAAAAAGATCACGTGGATTATCGTAAATCCAAGGAAAAAGAAAACCATCGGGCAATATTAAGTCTAATATTTGGCGCGATTGAGTTAGTCGAATACAACCGAAATAAATTTCATTTTACCCACTTTATATAAAGATCAAGGTTACGGGTGAAAAGGTTGTTATCAGACCGCTGTAGTGCTAACAGTTCGTGTCTTGATTCCAGAAAATGTCCAGATGTAATAGATCCCAGCAATAGAGGGAATGACTGTGTTGATCAGCCAGATGAGAAAAATAGGTACAATAACCACTCCTTGCTGATCAAATGAAGCAAAGAAAACAATTCCAGATGCTTCTCTTACCCCAATACCTCCAAGGATTCCAGGTAGAACGGATCTAAAGAAAAAAATCCAGCCGATCCCATAGAGTAGTATCTCGCTGGAAAGGTGCGGCATGAAAATTTTCAGCATGATAAAAAGTTGGATAGTGAAAACCGTGTAGCGTATGATTGAAAGAAGTATTACGATCAATACCCTACTTGCTGAAAGTCCCCGAAAATAGACCATGAAATTTGATGCCTTTCTTCTGAAGAACCAGCCTATCAGCACTAGTAAAACCAAAAAGCCTAACCACTCATACTTTAAAACATTATTGTAAATGAGATTCTCTCGAAAGTAAAATTGTGCACTAATGAAACCGTAAATCAGCGTAAGAAAAAGCATTATCCCTCTACTGAAAACCAGTGCTGAGGTTGCTTGGTACTTGTCGTTTGCCTGAGATAGTCTGGAAAAGAAATCCCCGGAGGTCATTGGTAAAACCCAGTTTAAAGCCAAACCCCTTAATACAGCTTTAGTACTCTGTGAAAAGCTTAGATCTTCGCTGAGTGCAAGTGCCTTCATCCAGCGAAATGCTTCTAATCCCCAATTGAATAGCATTAGGAAGATGATTAAGAGAAGCCATATCGAGAATTGATGGGGCCAGTCCAGATTCGCCCATTCAATTTCTTGCTTAAGAACTTTTGAGCAAATAAAAAACACTGCCCCAAAGGCCACAGACAGCTTGAGAAAAGTCAATAATTTATTCCTGACTTTAGGAACCAGTCTCATTCTTCTGCTGATCATCTATTCGACTATCAAAAATCCATTTCGAAGATGAAGAATAGCCATTGAAGTTTGTATCTGCATAAATTGAGTATTGTCTCTAACTTGTGCTGCGAAGGATGAAGGAACAAGTAATACTCGGCATAGATCCAGGTACCAATGTAATGGGTTACGGCCTCATCCTCTGCCAAAGAAGCAAAATTAGCATCATCCAATTTGGTGTCATTCACTTGAGCAAGTATCAAAATCACGAACTTAAATTGAAGAAGATTTATGGCCGTGTCACAGAATTGATCAATGAGTACCTTCCCGATGAAGTAGCGCTAGAAGCCCCATTCTATGGCAAAAATGTGCAATCAATGCTGAAATTGGGGCGGGCCCAAGGAGTTGCAATGGCCGCCGCATTGAATAAAGAAATTCCTATTCACGAATATGCTCCTAAAAGAGTTAAGCAATCTGTTACAGGAAATGGAAATGCCTCCAAAGAACAAGTTGCGGCGATGATTCAGCAGCTACTTAAATTGAAAGAAGTACCAAAGTTGCTAGATGCAACCGATGCTCTTGCAGTGGCTTTATGTCATCACTTCACAAGTAAACTAGGCCTATCACCTGGAAAAAAGGGTGGCTGGAAATCTTTTATTACCGACAATCCCGGTAGGATCAAATAATGAATCATCCTCCCTTTTGTGGAGAAAGGGGGTGTAAAGTAGGAATCAAGTCGGCCTGAATTGTACAAATCATCAAAATGAGCAAAAAAATAGCAGTCTATTGCGGATCAAAAACAGGTTCAGAATCAGCATTTGGTAAAGCTGCTCAAGCTCTAGGTGAGGAGCTGGCAACGAACAAAATAGACCTTGTATATGGCGGTGCACAAGTGGGATTAATGGGGATCGTTGCAGATGCCTCCTTACAGAAACAAGGAAATGTAATAGGTGTGATACCTGATAAACTTTACGAGATGGAGGTTGCTCATTTGGCACTAAGTAAGCTTCATCGCGTTGAGAGTATGCATGAACGAAAGGCACTGATGGCAGACCTTTCAGATGCATTTATCGCACTACCAGGTGGAATTGGGACGCTTGAAGAAATTCTGGAGATGATGACATGGGCGCAAATAGGTTATCACCAAAAACCTTGTGCATTACTAAATGTGGCTGGATACTACAATTCGCTTATCAACTTTTTAAGAGAAATGGAAACAAAAGGGTTTGCCTACCGCCCAATTGATGAAGCCCTGATAATTGAAGAAGACCCAAAAAAACTGCTTGAAAGAATTTTCCAATACTGGACAGAAGAGTAGCAGGGTTGTATCAATTTTGACCCTTTAGATTAGGTATTAGCCGCCAAACTTTAGCCTTGCCTTTAGGTTAGTTATGGCATGAGTAAGCAATATTTAATAGCTGGTGGAAGTACAGGAATTGGTTTTGAATTAACCAAAAAACTTTCAGAAAATGGAAACCATGTTACAGTGGTATCAAGAAGCGAAGGGCAATTAAGCGAATTGTCTAACGTGAAGCACATAAAGTTTGATGTAACGAGTGATGAAAGTCTCACCTTTGAAGAGGAGTTTTTTGACGGTTTTGCCTACTGCCCGGGTACCATCAATTTGAAACCCTTCCATGGCCTGAAATCCAAAGACTTCCAGCAGGATTTTGATGTGAATGTGATGGGAGCTGTAAAAACACTACAAAGCGCCCTCAAGCTTCTAAAAAAAGCACCACATGCATCAATCGTCTTTTTTAGTACAGTAGCTGTGGCACAAGGAATGCCATTTCATGCTTCCGTGGCAGCTAGTAAAGGCGCACTGGAAGGACTCACCCGGTCACTTGCGGCAGAACTTTCTCCAAAGATTAGGGTCAATTGTATTGCGCCAAGTGTAACTGATACTCCCCTTGCAAGCCGCATCCTATCTTCAGACGATAAGAAAGAAACTTCTGGAAAACGGCATGCACTAGGTCGCGTGGGTACCGCAGCTGAGGTGGCAGGTCTCGCACATTACCTGCTTTCAGATGATGCTTCATGGATGACGGGGCAAATCATTGGGTTAGATGGGGGCATGTCTTCCGTCAGACCTTTGTAGCACGCCATCGTTATTGGATTTCCACAGACTTAAAATCCAATGGCGCTTGAAATGCCTCAAAGCACTTCACAAGCGCATCCAAAAAAAATGCAAATCAAGAAATGAAAATACTGCTCACAGGCTCTACGGGCTACATTGGAAGGAGATTACTACCACATCTTGTGGAACAGAATCACCATGTAGTTTGTCCTGTGAGGGACAGACGAAGATTTGATTTTGATGATTTCAGTGAAGAATTTCTCGATAATGTAACGGTCGTAGAATGTGATTTTTTAGAAAAAGAAAGCCTGGATGCACTTCCTAAAGACATTGATGCTGCTTACTACCTTATTCATTCCCTCAACGCAGGCAGTTCACAATTCAAAGCACTGGAAGGTAAATCAGCAAAAAATTTCGTTGATTACTTGAATACCACTCCGACTAAGCAGACCATTTACCTAGGGGGCATTGCTAATGATGAAGATTTATCAGAACACTTAAGTTCAAGATTTCAGGTCGAGGAGATTCTGGGGGCGTCTCATGCAGCTTTGACTGTGTTAAGATCTGCCATCATCATTGGATCTGGAGGTGCTTCTTTCGAGATTATTCGAGATTTGGTAGAGAAGCTTCCCGTGATGATTACTCCTAAATGGCTGAATAGTAAGTGCCAGCCGATTGGGATCGCGAATGTACTTGAATATCTGGTTGCAGTACTAGACAATGATAAGGCCTACGGTAGAGTATTTGATATTGGAGGAAAAGATATCCTCACATACAAGGAGATGCTACTGCGATTTGCGAAAGTCCGTGGTTTAAAAAGATACATCTTGGTCGTGCCCGTACTTACTGTTCGGCTCTCTTCGCTCTGGCTATACCTTGTCACCTCTACTTCCTATCGGCTTGCCAGAAATCTGGTAGATAGCATGAAAAACGAAGTGATTGCAAAAGATGATTCTATAAAAGAAGTAGCCGATATTGAGCTTTTTTCATACGAAAAGTCCCTAGAGCGAACTTTTCAGAAGATTAGCCAAAAGCAGATTGTATCTTCCTGGAAAGATGCATTTTCTACTCCGTCTTTTAATAAAGAATTTTTAACGCAGGTAGAAGTACCCAAGCATGGGTGTTTTAAAGACATAAGAAAGATGTATTTCTCTGGAGATGCTGAACCAGTTCTTACCAATATCTGGCAAATTGGGGGACAAAATGGGTGGTATTACGGGAACTGGCTCTGGGAGATCCGAGGGTTCTTAGATAAACTGTTCGGTGGTGTAGGTTTAAGAAGAGGAAGAAGGAGCCCTACAGAACTAAAAGATGGGGATGCATTGGATTTTTGGAGAGTCCTGGATGCAAACCGGCAGCAGAAACGCCTATTGCTATACGCCGAAATGAAACTTCCAGGTGAGGCCTGGTTGGAATTTAAGGTTAGGCAAACTGCAAAGATGAAGTACCAATTAATCCAGACCGCAACATTCCGACCCTTGGGACTTTGGGGTAGACTGTACTGGTACCTGGTTCAACCTTTTCACATTTTTATTTTTAAAAACATGGCTAAGAATTTGATTAGCCATCAAAATCAACATTCCGAAAGCTTAACCACAGCCCATTCATGAGCAAAAAGCAAGTAACCATCTTCTGGCACAGAAGAGACCTAAGAATTGAAGACAACATCGGCCTACACAGTGCGCTTCAAGAGGAAAGTCCGGTCCAGCCGATTTTCATTTTTGACACCAATATCCTCCACGAACTACCAAAAAAGGACGCCAGGGTGGCTTTCATACATCAAGAAATTACTCGTATCGCAGGTGAGCTGAAAGAAAGAGGCACTTCGATTGACGTAAGAATTGGTGAGCCAATTAACATATGGCAAGACCTGCTGGAAGACTATGACATAAAAATCGTGTGGGCAAATCGTGATTATGAGCCGTACGCTCGCAAGCGAGATAAAGAGGTTTATGATTTACTGAAGGAGCACGGCATACCTTTCAAAGCGAAAAAAGACCATGTAATTTTCGAAAAGGATGAGGTAGTAAAAAAAGACGGGAACCCCTACACAGTTTACACTCCCTATAGCAGGCTATGGAAGTCTGAACTTGAAAATGCCCAGCTCAAGTCTTTTCCATCCGAAACTATTAATCACTGGCATCAGATTGCTCCTTTAAAATTGCCTTCTCTTGAAGAAGTCGGATTTGAACCCGCGGAGCAGACCTATCCTTCTCGCGATCCCAAAGAGGAGCTGATCAAAGATTACGACGAAACCCGAGACATCCCAGCAATAAGAGGAACCAGCAGGATGAGTATGCACCTCAGATTTGGCACAATTAGCATTAGAATGCTGGCAAGAAAAGCGAAAGCGCTAAATGAGAAGTACTTGAATGAACTGATTTGGCGGGATTTTTATCAAGCTATTCTTTGGCATTTCCCAAAGGTGGTGAACCAGAACTTCAATAGTAAATATGATGCAGTAGAATGGCGAAATGAGGAGGCTGAATTTACCAAATGGAAAAACGGAGAAACAGGATACCCCATTGTGGATGCCGGAATGCGTGAACTGAACCAAACGGGTTTTATGCACAATCGGGTACGAATGATAGTGGCCAGTTTTTTAACCAAGCACCTTTTAATTGACTGGCGCTGGGGCGAGGCATACTTTGCTGAAAAATTGCTCGATTTTGAATTGGCAAGCAATAATGGAGGCTGGCAATGGGCTGCTGGAACAGGTGTGGACGCACAGCCCTACTTTCGTATTTTCAATCCCTACAGCCAGACAGAAAAATTTGATAAAGATCGTAGGTACATTAAGAAATGGGTTCCAGAAGTTGATGGTGGTTACTATCCGGAGGCCATGGTAGACCATAAGTTTGCCCGAGAAAGATGCCTAGATACCTATAAGGCAGCCGTTAGTTAAGCAACACCAAAAAGCAATAAAAAGGCTAATCAATCACTTTAGCCAGAGCAATCAGAAATAAGACACTCCTCTCAAGCAATTTGTGCAGAACAGGTACCTATGGAATATTTTAGTTGTATCGTTTTCACTTTCTCACTCGCCAAGCCCAATACATCAGTAAAGGATGAATAATCAATAACCTGACCCAACCTACCCAAGGAGCAGCACACAGTCCCTCATCAATACAACCTCCTATCTCAATAAAGTAGATGTGAGAAGGTATGAATGCGAAAAGCATCGCAATGATCAAGTAAGCCGAGACTTTTCTTGTTTTTGACCATAGAAGACCTAATCCCAAGGTTACCTCAGCCACTCCACTAAGGAAGTTTATCGCTATCGGGTATCTGAAATACTCAGGTATTAAAGGGTAGTAAAACTCAGGATTGATGAAGTGATTGATGCCTGCTAAGACATAAAATCCAGACATTACATACCGGCTGACACCTTTCATATCCACTTTACATTTTTAGCTTTGATAGCTGCACGTAAAATCAAAAAGAAAGGAATCCACCAGATAAAGTCGTTGGTAATCAGGGTGTAAAAAAAGCCAAAAGGGACCTTGCCTTCAAGGTAGTTCATGGCAAAACCCATTGGGCCAAAAATTTTTCCAAGAAACCCTACAGCCACGATAGGCCAATGGACCAAAGGATCTTGGGACGCCCACCAGTATCCCAACCCATAAACCCCTATCACCATACCCATACCTTGCCAGATCATTGAATGAAGCGGAGGCTCCATGCCTACAAGTTCGAAAAAGTGGTTGGGAAAGATTACCACCCAGGCCCCCCAGAGCAGATTATAAATGGCAGCTGCTTTTAAGGTGAGCGACATTTGTCCTGTGGCCATTATTATAGATTCTCTTGTGAAGGAAAAGAAACTCTGCAGTATTGGGATTGTTGGCACCAGGCCGCACCAGTAGCCTTGGGCGAAGACTTTTACAGATTTTCATGACATATTTGAGCCAAAAAAGCTATGTCAACCACTGCTGCTCACGATAAAAAGATTTCCCTAATGACCTTTGGTTCAGTCTATCCTCACTACGTTGAGAAAGTGACTAAAAAAGGTCGTACCGAGGCAGAATTACTTCAGGTGATCGAATGGTTAACCGGTTTTAATGCTGATGACCTGTCCAAACTACAGCAAGAGAAAGCCACTTTTGAAGTTTTCTTTGAACAGGCCAAGCTCAATCCAAACGCCGAGTTAATCAAGGGTGTGATATGTGGCTATCGTATTGAGGATATCACCACACCACTGACCCGAAAGGTAAGGTACCTCGACAAAGTAGTAGATGAGCTTGCCAAGGGTAAGAAGATTGAGAAAATACTGAGGGAAGGGTAGCATTTAAGTTCACACTACCACCTCAAAAGTCTTTAAAAAAATCCAGAGCGCCAGTGGGACCTGTGGTCAAGGATATTGAATTCATGCCAAGACTTGAGGTCTCTCAACTAAACGAGGTTTACCACGGACCATAACTTTTGATCAAGCTGCCAGTTTGCATCACTTGGAATTACTTAATCATACGACCTACATAAACGGTGAGAAAAATCCATGGGTCGTTTTTCTTCATGGTGCCGGCGGCAGTATTGCCACTTGGAACAAGCAACTAGACGCTTACAAGCCACACTTCAATCTTCTTCTTATCGACCTTCGTGATCACGGGAAGTCAAAGAACATCTATCCGCCGCTTGATCGATACAGCTTCGAAATGGTATCATATGACATAAAGAAGGTACTAGATAATGTAGGTGTATCGTATGCGCATTTTGTTACACTGTCTTTTGGGAGCATCCTGATGCAAGACTATGCCATGAGATTTGCGCATACCATTGATAAAATAGTGGTGGTAGGGGGCGTGTTTTCAGGCTCATTCTGGATCAGGGCGTTTGTATTCACCGCGCGCTTTTTTAATATTTTCTTGAGCTATCGGCAGATGTATAGCATTTTTTCCTACGTCCTAATGCCTTACAGGCGAAACCAGATCGCAAGAAAAGTGTATCAAAAGAATGCCACTCAGCTTACTCAGAAAGAATACCTAAAGTGGGTAGGCCTCTATTATGAGTTTTTTAATTTGCTAAAGACCTACCACGAGCGTACCTCTGACCACAATATGCTCATTATCATGGGAGGCGACGACTATATTTTTTTGGAAGGTGCGAAAAGAATAGCCTTTCAGCAACCACATACCACGCTTAAGGTGCTGCCGAAAGTTGGGCACATTGCGAACATTGAGTCTCCGACTCTTTTCAATGATCTCTCACTAGATTTTCTAATGCCCCAATCAGAAAGACAAGCGACCATAATACCGTCCGATACCAATTGACTCGTACAAGGCCGCTAGCCGCTTCTAAGACCTCTTGTTTTGCGGCTATTTGATTATGCAGCGGTACTGCGAAAAAGAAAGTATTTGCCCAAGCCAACCCAATCAAAATAGCTGTGGCCAGCCCAGACCAAGAAAAACTATTCCACAAAAACCAGCCGTGAATCCCAACCTGCCCCAGCATCAGCGGCATTACGATGATAGAGATTGCCGTAGTGTATCTTGGATGCCATTGTATTAGCTGCTCTTCTGAGTAGTAGGTGAAGCTAGGATAAACAATTAGCTGTGTGATCCAGATGAGGATGACCAGCCCAAAATCAACAATGAGTTTCAATGACATGCAGGCATGAACTGCTGGGATTGCAGACTGTTTAATTCACCAGCTCTATTCGCAATCCTACTCCTAGCATTTTTTCACCGTTCACCCATTTTACCGTAGCGATTACCTCAGTGCCATTTTCAATCGCAGGCTTCACGCTTTCAGCCAGTTCTCTATTTAAGTATCCAATTTGGTTTCTGAATTTTGAAAGCACTTTAATGGCACCTGCATCGTGAGGATTAGAAGGCTCTGGTTCAAGGAAAAGGCGCTCATTTTCTTCTACCTCATTCAGTATGATTTTCTGGCGACTAGTTCCATCTGCATTATCTTTTGATACGCCTACTACCTTGCTCTCGTACACAAATGAAGAAGGTATTTTGATAATTTTAGCCAAAGTCCTGAAAGCTTAATAGTGGTGTTCCAAAAAGGCTTCAAAACTACCAATGATCGTTTCGATCTCATTTTTACCTAAAGCCGTGGAAAGGAAAAGAGACTCAAACTGCGATGGAGCAAGATAGACCCCTTGATCGAGCATAAAGCGGAAGTACTTTCCAAACTGCTCTGTATCTGATGTTTTTGCAGACTCCAGATCTACTACCTGCTCTTCCGTAAAGAACAGACTAAACATACTTCCAATTTGGTTTGAGGTGAACTTTAGACCTTTTTTATCCAGCGCTTTTTGATAACCCATCGCCATTTTTTGGGTAGTTGATTCAAGAGAAGAATAAGATTTAGGATTATCATTTAACAACGAAAGCTGCGCAAACCCGGCCGCCATTGCTACCGGATTTCCCGAAAGCGTTCCTGCTTGATAAACAGGTCCTTGCGGTGACACAAAATCCATAATCTCTGAGCTTCCTCCGTATGCGCCCACGGGCATTCCTCCTCCTATTATTTTGCCTAAAGTGGTAATGTCCGGCGTAACACCTAGTAGCTCTTGGGCACCTCCAGGAGCAAGCCTAAAACCTGTCATGACCTCATCAAAAATAAGCACGATTTCTTCTTCAGTACAGAGCGTCCTTAATCCTTCTAAAAATCCTTTTTGAGGAATGACGCACCCCATATTTCCTCCCACTGGCTCCACGATGATCGCGGCAATCTGGCTTTTGTTAACTGCTATCAGCTCTTTTACCTTCTCCAAATCGTTATAGGGTGCCAAAAGTGTATCTCTTGCGGTTCCTTCTGTAACTCCAGGGCTATCGGGCGTTCCAAGTGTCATAGCTCCGCTACCAGCTGAGATTAGAAATGAATCTCCGTGACCGTGGTAGCAGCCTTCAAATTTCAGGACCTTGTCGCGCTTGGTAAAACCGCGGGCTAAGCGAATGGCAGACATGGTTGCCTCGGTTCCTGAGTTCACCATCCTTACTTTCTCCACTGATGGGACCATCTCTGCTATGAGCTCAGCAAGTTCTACTTCCATGCGGGAGGGTGCACCAAAAGAGGGAGACCCAATCACTGCCTTAAAAATCGCTTCTTCAATCTCTTTATTGGCGTGACCCAGGATCATCGGACCCCAGCTGTTGATCATGTCAATGTACTCATTGCCATCTTCATCGTAGAGGTAGGCTCCCTCTGCTTTAGCAAAAAAAATGGGGTCACCCCCTACTGCTTTAAATGCCCTAACTGGAGAATTTACCCCGCCTGGTATGTAGTCCTTTGCCCTCTCAAAAAGTTCTTTACTTGTGTTAATCTTCCTCACGTATTTCCTCTTGTAGATATTTTGTTTGTCTTTCCAGTTTTAGGTTGTTGAGCTTGGTAATCGGCACCACTTGATTGTCATGGTACTGGCTGTATTTTAACCCATACATCAGCTGTCCTGTTATCAAATTATTAGTTGAAAGTCCTTTCTGAAAATACTTCCCATGCTGGTGCAAAAGGGAGCCTACTTGATAGATTAGTTCATAGCCGAGCAAATGATAGATGCTGGGTTCACGTCCCAATTGGTCAATGAAGTCTGATTCCAGGTTCTGGTACAGTGCTGTATTTCTATTCACCAGGGTGGGGCTCACAAATGAAATACCCAGGCGCTCAAGCTGATTATACGAAATAGTGGGGAAAGACAGCCAGTCTTCATTCCCGATGATATGGATCGTATCCTTGCGTACCTCAGCCAAGCTGATGAAATTATTAGCCACTACATTACTTGAGGTGGCAACAAATATGTGACCAACACTATCTGGATGCACTTGAAAACGCTCCTCATAATACTCCATGAAAGCGATCCCATTTTTGTCCCTTTTAATGCTGCCAGTGGCCGGATCCCTTGAAATTTTGCTTTTCACGAATTTCCCGGGGATCATCGCTATTGAATCTATCTGCTGCCTAGAATATTTTCGATCCAGGCGAATTTCCCTTTTCTCCGTGAACTTTCGCTGCACTTTTAGTGCGCTTTCATTTGTAAGACGTTCGTAGAAATTTACCTTGAACCCACGCCTCTCCAACTCAGACTTATACGCTGCAGCCACCAAACTATCCCGATCCGTCTGGTAATAAACGAAAGCATTGAGGTTATCTTGAAAATTTGCACTCGCGTAAGTTGCAGCAACTCTTCCCTGAGTTTCATAAGCAGGCAAAAACAAGTAATAAAATGGGTTACTTTTAGCGATTAAGCCGTTGCTGGAAAGTGGGTTTATGGTAGTGACTTTGTTTTCTGCTGCAAACTGAGCAATCACGTCATTGGGACCTGTGTAGAGCGGGCCTACAATGACGTCTGCTTTTTCAAGTTGTCCGCGGTTAATGATATTTTGTGTCTGTGCTGCACTTTTTTTGGTATCAAAGGGGAATAGATTGATTTTAATAGAACTCTTTCGCAACGCTTGCTGAGCGATTTCCATGCCTTGGTACAAATCCCAAATAATCGAGTTTCGAAGCACGCTTTCAGGCCCAGCCAGCGACTCATACATAAACGGAAGAACCACTGCAATGCTGTATTGGTCTTTTTTGATCAGAGGTAGGTCATCAGCCTCGCTGGGAATTTTCAGATCAAACTTTTCTGATAGTTCTGATAGAAGATCCAGGTCACGCTCACCGTATGGCTGCTGCATTATCGAAGACACAAGTAAAGCAGCCAAATCATCACTCTCGGGATTTAATCTGAGAGATGATAGCAACTCGTCTTGAGGGATCGCTAGCAAAGACTGCTCCCTTACTAAAAGCTGCAGGTCTGATGGTAGCTCCTTGAGATACCTAAAACCGGCATCAAAACGCTGCAAATCGAAGGCGACGCTGGCTAGCCAGAATGTAACTTCTTTCTGCTGCTCCCAATTAGGAAAGTTAATTTGAAGCTGCCGCCACATATCGTAGGCTAGCTTGGATTCCTCATTTTTGTATGCAGCCAAGGCAAAATAAAAGGAAGCGTAGGAGCCAAAATCTTTGTCTTGCGATAGCTTTTGGAAACCTAGCTTGGCAGCAGCGTAGTTACCAAGCATAAACTGACGTTTACTTTCCAAGTATTCCGCCTGGCCATTTTGAGCTTGGACAATCTGAAGTCCTAGACAGAAAGTAATGATGATGGGGTATCGCAATGGGCTAATCATTTGATCAAATCTACTGGAATACCTCACAAAGTTTTGTCGCCCGCTTCAATTCGAAGTGGGTTACTCCCATTCAATGGTAGCAGGAGGTTTTGAGCTAATGTCGTAAACGACCCGATTCACACCCTTCACCTTGTTAATGATCTGGTTCGAAATACGACCTAGAAATTCATACGGTAGATGTACCCAATCAGCAGTCATGCCATCCCTGCTTGTCACAGCCCTGAGCGCAACAACCTGCTCATAAGTTCGCTCATCTCCCATGACACCCACAGACTGGACGGGAAGGAGCATGGCGCCTGCTTGCCAAACATCATCGTATAGCTCCTCATCTTTCAGCCCATCAATAAAAATTGCATCAACTTCCTGAAGTATCCTTACTTTCTCTTGAGTGATATCTCCTAAAATACGTATTCCCAGGCCAGGACCTGGAAATGGGTGTCTTCCTAATATGAAGTCAGGGATCTTCAATTCCCTTCCTACATTTCGTACCTCATCTTTGAATAAAGTATTCAAAGGCTCCACTACTTTTAGATTCATCTTAGCAGGAAGGCCACCCACATTGTGATGCGACTTTATCGTGACAGAAGGTCCATTTACCGATACTGACTCAATTACGTCAGGATAAATAGTCCCTTGGCCCAGCCACTTTACACCACTTATGCGCTTTGCTTCCTCATCAAAAACATCAATGAAGACACTACCTATAATTTTTCTCTTCTTTTCGGGTTCTGTCTCCCCTTGAAGCGCTTGATAAAAGCGTTCTTTAGCGTCAACTCCTTTCACATTAAGGCCCAAACCTTCATAAGACTTTAGCACATCTTCAAATTCATTCTTTCGCAGCAGACCATTATCGACGAAAATGCAAAATAAGTTGGCACCAATTGCCTTATGAATGAGCATCGCTGCTACAGAAGAGTCAACTCCTCCTGAAAGTCCCAGCACTACTTTGTCTTCGCCCAATTTTGCTTTTAAAGTGGCAACCGTTTCCTGCACAAAGGTGGCGGGAGTCCAATCCTGCGCAGCCTGGCAGAGATGTACCACGAAGTTTCGTAAAATGGTTAATCCTTGAGAGGTGTGAGTGACCTCAGGATGAAATTGAATACCATAAATCTTCTTATCGGAAATTTCGTATGCCGCCACCGGAATGGATGCAGTGTTGGCAATCAGCTTGAAATCATCAGGTAGGTGGGTGATTGTGTCCCCATGAGACATCCAAACCTGACTGTCTACATCAATCTCTTTCAGCAAGTCCGAGGCTGTATTCACTTCCTTGAGATTTGCCCTGCCGTATTCTCGGTGATCTGATTTGGCAACCTTGCCGCCGTACTTTTTCACCAACAATTGCGCACCATAACAAACACCCAAAACCGGGACCGACTTAATTTGGCTTAAGTCAATATCTGGAGAGCCCTCGTCCAGCACCGAACACGGCCCTCCGGAAAGGATTATGCCTTTTACATCCGCGGTGAGCTTGAAATCACTAAAAGGATGAATCTCACAGTAGACATTCAGTTCGCGCACACGCCTTGCGATTAGCTGCGTGTATTGTGACCCGAAATCCAAAATCAGAATTTTGTCTTGCATCGCACAAAATTACCTGACTATTTGGTTCAAAATATCGATCAGTATAATTCTGCTGATATCCTTTCTTACCTTCACGTTTTGAAAAGCAGACCTTCAAGAACCAACACTTAAAAAAGTATTCATCCAATGAAAAAAAAGCTAGGGCTACTCTTTGATATGGATGGTGTAATTGTAAATAATCACGAATACCATTTCCTTGCGTGGCAAAAACTGGCGGAAAAGCACAAGATTGAAATTACTGAAGAGTTTTACCGAAAGAAAATGAACGGAAGGACCTTCAATGGCATAATGGAAGTTCTCTTCGATGGCACAATTGCTGAAGAAAAAGCAAGGGATATTGGCACTGAAAAAGAGCAAATCTACCGTGAGCTTTACAAGCCACACCTCGCCCCTACTGCTGGTCTGATATCTTTTCTAGATGAAATGAAAGCACGTAACATTCCTATGGCCATCGGTACATCGGCACCCGTGGAAAATGTTGTCTTTACCTTAGACGGTCTGAACATCAGAGATTATTTTGCCGGAGTAGTGGACGACAAAGCGGTAACTCAAGGCAAACCCCATCCTGAAGTCTACTTAAAATGCGCAGAGTTACTGCAAATTCCACCTAAAGATTGCATTGTTTTTGAGGATGCCGTTTCAGGTATTACGGCGGGAAAAGCAGCAGGCGCCAAGACAGTTGCTTTAGCTACCTCGCATAAAAAGGAAGAGCTACAGGCAGATATGATTATCGACGATTTTACCCAATTGAGACTGGATGATCTTTTAAAGCTTGCAAAGCCATGAAGAAAATAACTTGCTCAGCTATACTACTTTTCTTCTCGATCCAAGCTTTTTCGCAGAAGGTAGTAATTGCCAAATTGCAGTATCAGGGCGGTGGAGACTGGTATGCCAATAAAACCGCCTTACCAAACCTGATTGAATTTTGTAACGAGGTACTCAATACCGATTTGGCCATCTCTGAGGATATCGTAGAAGTTGGTAGCCCGGATCTATTTCTTTATCCCTACGTCTACATGACAGGACACGGAAACGTAGTATTTACAGATAGCCAGGTGAAAAATCTACGTAACTACTTGATAGCTGGTGGCTTTTTGCATGTTGATGACAATTACGGATTAGAGCCGTTCATCCGCCTCGAAATGAAGAAAGTTTTTCCTGAACTGGAATTTGTTGAGCTCCCATTCAATCATCCCATCTATCATCAAAAGTATGACTTTGATAATGGACTGCCCAAAATTCACGAACATGACGGAAAGGCACCACAGGGTTTTGGCTTGATTTACGATGGCCGACTTGTTTGTTTTTTTTCCTACGAATCCGACCTGGGTAATGGTTGGGAAGATCAGTCAGTTTATAATGACCCAACTGAAAAAAGGATGGAGGCGCTCACCATGGGGGCGAATATCATCTCTTATGTCTTTACCCAAGTACAATAAAAAAAGCCTCGCTTGTCTTTTGACTTACGAGGCTTAGATGGTGCAATTGGATTATTTACCTCCGTCCACGCAAGCGGATCACAATTTCTTCGGGCTCCTGATCATTGATGGTTAAAGTAGCTAGATTGTCACAAGTGCCATCTCCATAATCCAGCACGGCCACATTTTCTCCCGCGGTAATCTGCTTAATACCAGCCACAGGCACAAATACCCTTAGTCTTCTACAGTCCCTTTTGTAAAGAATTGGCTCTACAATCTCCACACTGTAGGAAGCACCATCTCTTCTACTTCCACTAGCAGTCCCATCTACGGTTACCTCATCGTTTCGTGGGTTTGCCGCTCTAGTCCATGTGCGCACTTTGTTTACCGTACGTGTAGCAGTAGTACTGTCAGGGAAAGTCAATTTACCACCAGTAAGGGTAACGGTAAATTCAGGACTATCATCAGTACTGGCCGTTGTATTTTCTAGTTTTCTGGTTCCCTCCACCAATACATCGTCGATTGAAAAGTCTTGAAAAGTCACTTCCCTGAAGGCTCCTGGCGTCCAGCGAAGATCAGAATAGGTAATTACAATGGCTCCTTTCCTCACTCTGCCCGCAGGTCCTTCCACACCGGTTCCAAAATCAATTGTAATAATGTTATTCTCTTTATCGTGTGTAATATCGGCACCATCCAATAGCTCATCTTCAACGATCCTTCCAGCAGTGGATTGGGCTTCAATCCCAGCATTTACAACAGCATCTACATCCTCAAAATTTGATTCAATGGTTGCCTCTGCTTCCAGATCAAAATCCTGGCTAAGTGAAGTAATGGCACTATCCCCATCTTCGCTACAAGCGGAGAAAAGCAGCACTATCAATATCATTGGTATTCCTAATAGCTTTTTCATAATTTTTGAGTTCATGTTTATAGTTTTCTTAAAAGATTTTGACCTTTGGACTGGGGGCGACTTAAAAGGTTTAATCGAGGAAGTAAGAAAATTATGGGATTGACTTGACTTTGTTTTTTCTATCATTGTATCCATTGTGCAACGCCCAATAAATTACATTTCAATCCTATTCCTGTGTCTTTTCGCTTTCAAAAGCGTATCGCAGGGTTGCAGTGATGCCGGATTCTGCACGATGGGTGCCATGAGACCCGATCAGAGCTACAATAAAAGGATTGATATAAAGCTGAGGTCTTTGGAGGTCAATTATTACAAAGGCAATAGCATTGTAAGTACTGTGATCAGGGCAGCAACTGTAGATTTTAATATCGGTATCAATGACCTAAGTTCTTTTCAGATAAAGGTACCCTACCAGTGGGCTGAAGGAAATCTGGGAAGCAATGGAGGACTTGGGGATATTTCACTGAGCTATACTCGGCTGCTAAAGACCACCAATCGTTGGGATCTAAACGGAACGCTAGGAGCAAAAATCCCCTCTACCGATGGTAACAAAACAGTGAACAACTTCAATACAGGATTTGTAGATGCGCCGATCCATATGTATTACCAAAATAGCCTAGGCTCCTACGATGCAATAGCTGGTTTTGCAGCAGTGAATGGAAAATGGCTTTTGGCAACAGGCGTGCAAGTAGCCCTCACTGCGAATAACAATCAGTTTACCTGGGAAGACGGCCAGAATGGGTTCCCGGACTATCCCAGCAGGGAGTATTTAATCCAGCACAACATCGGAAGAGAACTGAAGCGAGGCGTAGATGTGATGATAAGGGTAGAACGTAATTGGCGATTTACCAACTTCAACTTCTCACTGGGCGCACTACCTATCTGGCGAGTAACTCAAGACGAAGCAATTCCCGGTGGTGAAACTGAGCGAAGAAAAATTGAAAACACAACAGGGCTAGCGCTATCCGCCATCGGCAGCTTTGGCTATCAATTTGATGTAAATAACTCTATCAAGATCATCAGGGGCATTAAAATAACAGATCGGAAGGTAAATCCTGATGGGCTCACCAGAGACGATGTGTGGAGCGTGAGCTATATCTACAAATTCTGATGAAGTCCGGTGTAATTTTCTCCTTCTCTTTATTGCTGATCATTCTTGCGCGTGCGCAGGAAAATGGATTATCCACCGCACGGGAATTGGAACAGAACGGCGCGCTTAAAGAAAGCTTTGAAGCCTATGAGAAAGCAGCGAATGCCTTCTATGAGGCAGAAGCATTTGAGGAATATGCAAGCGCATACTTAAGAATGGCAAACCTTGCTCTGCAAATGGGAAACGCCATTCAAGCAAAAGAGCTTGCTGAGCGTACACTGGCTTTTCTAGAAGTCGAAAACCCTGCTGAAATTGCAAAGATTGCGGAAGCCAAAACACTACTTGGACGCTCGCTACTGAGTCTGGCACAAAATGATGATGCATTACAGGTACTTCTGGTAGCTGAAACCAAATTGGAAGAAAGTGAGGTGAAAGCGACCTGCCTAGATGCGATTGGCCAAGCCTACACCAACAATGAAAATTTTGAATTGGCAGCACAGTACCTAGAGAGAGGGCTGAAGATGAGGAGATCATTATTTGGCAATAAGTCCATTGAGGCGGGAAACTCTTTTAACAATCTTGGCAGGGTATATGCTACCGAGGATCCACTACAAGCAATCATTTATTTCACTCGCGCACTCAATATTTACAAAACTTCTTTGGGTGAAAATGATCGAAGAACGCTACGTGCAAAAATCAACATCGCTTTTTCAAATAGGGAACTTGAAAACTATGACGAGGCAATTGAACTTCTTCAGTCAGTGCTGGCTGCATATGAGCGCCAATTTGGAAAAGAAAATACCAATGTGGCGTTTGTGCTATCAAATATTGGCAGAATTCTTAAGGACCAAAAGAAGTATGAACAGACGTTGGTTTATCAACAAGACGCATTAAAAATCTATATCCAACTCTACGGAGAAAAGCACCAGGAAGTAGCCAATACTTACTACTTGATTGGGGAAGCGCATTTGGCCAACCAGTCTTACAAAACAGCGCTCTCTTTTTATCAAAAGTCCGTTTACGCAAATCTGCCCACGGAAAATTCTAAGAGTGACTATGATCTACCCGAAATGAGAAATTTTCTTAATGGAGATGTGTTACTCACTTGCCTAAGAGGAAAGGCATATGCGCTGGAATACCTTCATTATCAGAAATCGCTCAATGTAAAAGACCTGGTTGCTGCTGTGGATACTTACGCAAAATGTGACGATCTGATTACAGAGATACGCCGAAAAAGGCTCAATGAGCGCGACAAGTTCAGGCTGGGAAAACTGGCAAAAGAAATCTACGAAAGCGGAATAGCACTTTCACTGAACCTAAGTGAGGGAAGCTTACGCAAAAAAAAGTACCAACAGAAAGCATTTGAATTTTGTGAACGAAGTAAGTCCTCTGTGCTCCTAGAGGCAATCACAGAGTCTAAAGCGAAAAAATTTGCTGGTATACCTAAAAACCTCGTGGCACTTTTTTTTGCGTAAGCTTCCCTCACTTAGGTTC
>JBCCLV010000057.1:0-25175 GCA_039026695.1 Bacteroidota bacterium | reverse complement strand
CCCCGTCCATCAGTCTGCCGATAGGTTCCAGCTGCATGCCAGGTCATTCTGATGAAAAAGGGGCCATAGTGACCATAATCAGCAGGCCACCAATCTTTTGAATCGGTCATTAAGTCATTAAGGTCCTTTTTGAGAGCCGCATAGTCCAATTTTTTAAATTCTTCTGCATAATTAAAATCTGAAGCCATAGGATCAGATTTAGTGGTATGCTGTCTTAGGATGTTAAGCTTAAGCGAGTTAGGCCACCAGTCTGAATTTTGGGTACCTGCACCAGCAGTCGCTTTGAGTGGTCCCCCGAAATAGGGACACTTTGTGATGTCGCCACTGGTTACGGCACCACCTCCATGTGAATGTTCCATTGCAATGAGTTTTGGTTAAAAATGTCTAGTCTTTGTAAGGATAACACTTCAAAAATCTCATAGTTTTGTTAAATGTTCATTATTTAGCAATAAGAATTTCCTATGACCATAAATCAATTACAATATGCCCTAATGCTGGGGAAGCATCGGAACTTTAAGCGTGCTGCAGATCATCTGGAAATAAGTCAGCCGGCCCTGAGCTTGCAGATGCAGAAACTGGAAGATGAGATTGGTTTCAAGCTTTTTAACCGCAACGCCAGCCCAATACGTGTAACTGAGGACGGCAAACTATTCTTAGTCAAGGCCCAGGAGGTAATGTCCGGAATTTTGCAGTTGCAAAACTTCACATCAGAAATCAAAGAAGACTATTCTGGCAGGCTCAAAGTAGGAATCATCCCGACTTTAGCACCCTTTCTTGTCGCTCTCTTCATTGAATCGCTCGAAACCAACTACCCCGAACTACAACTTATCATCCACGAACAAATCACGGAACAAGTGATCAACAATGTCCGAACCGGTGAATTAGATGTAGGCATCATCTCTACACCCATAGATAGTTACGGTATCAGATCTATGCCTTTGTTCTACGAGAAGTTCTTTGTCTATACTGCAGAGGGTAAAAGTGCCCTGGCAGAATTTCAAATTGAGGACATCAAATCAAAAAGACTTTGGCTTTTGGATGAGGGAAACTGTTTCCGGGATCAGATAAATGACTTCTGCGATATTAAAAGCAATCGCAAAGGAAAAAATCTCGTCTACCAAAGTAATAGCATTGATTCCTTGATACGAATTGTAGATGCCAAAGGGGGCATTACCATTCTTCCCGAACTTACTTCACTTGCACTCAGTGGAGATCAAGAGGAGAATCTTAAGCCAATCGGAGGGAAACCCAAGGCAAGGGAAATCAGTATGGTTGTAACCAATAATTTGGAGAAAGAGAGGTATCTAAATGTACTGGCAGACACTATTAAAAGCAATATTCCACATCATATGCTTGAAGGAAGTAGCTATGAAATCGTAGATCCAAATATCCAAATACGGTAGGCTGCTACTGCCTGGAGCAGCGATATTTTACATATTCTTCCTAAATGCATCCAGCACTCAAACCGTAGAAAGTGCCAATTAGATTAGTTAATTGGTAATATTAATTATCTGTAGAATTACCAAGCTGAGCGAGGCTAAGCCTGACGTAATGCCAAGAATCTCTCCTGTCGTAAGAGGCCTTCTTAATGGCTTTTCCGGCACGAAAATGTCTGCTCCTGGAACAACTTTAGGGTAGTTTCGAAAAAACAAAAAACGTTTTGTTCTTTCGGCTCTTCCGTTTGGATAAACAATGTAGGATTTACCGGGACGCGATTTATCACTGAAGCCTCCTGCCTGCGAGATGTAGCTGGAAAAGTCCTGCGAAGCATCAAAACTTACACGGGTTGGAAATAAAACTTCCCCGCGTACCCGAACAGTTTGAAATCGCTTGGGTATGCTTAGGATGTCTCCATCCAGCATGGTAATATTGAATTTCGAATCGGGAGCGTTTAGCGCTTTGTCCAGCAAGATTCCCACAGTTTCTTTTCGCCCCACTTTATTCAGCGTATCCAAAGAGTCTCTGGCAATAAGGCTCTCTAACTGAATTTGGCGGAAATAATCTCCCTCCTGAGTACTGGTAGTTTCAATGAGACTTTTTTCATCTTCTGTTAAGCTACCATGAGGAAGATCACGTACCAAAGAAGCCCCTTCGGGATAGGCATAGGAAGTAAATCCGCCTGCTCGCTGAATAAGGTCAGTAAGACGATCCTGCTCAGTTTCTAACGCATACATTCCAGGGCGCATCACTTCTCCTTCGATTTTAACTTTTTTCTGGGTCCTGAAAAGTGCAGATGCCTTAATGGTAACCAAATCGAAGGGTTGCAGCTGAAAAGTGGAGGCATCCGTAATCGTACTTAAATCCTCTGCAATAGAAAACTCAAAGATTTCAGATGCTTTAAAACTATCAGAGTCTTTTTCAAGCCTTCTGGCGACTTCCACCTTCGAAGTGTTTGCGGTTAATTTCAGACCCCCTGAAATCGCAATCAAATCCTCTACAGTCATTCCAGCCACGAAAGGATACTCCCCTGGCTTACGTACTTCTCCTAAAAGACTTACTGTACGGGGTGCTTCGATATCGAAAAGAGACGGAATTTTTACAAGGTCTTCGTTTAATAATTCAAGATCGCCTTCCCCTTTCAGGACCTTGGCAGGATTAAATGTGACATTGCTAAAAGTAAGGTCAGGATTGAGTCGAATCACATTTCCACGCTTCATATATGCATCTCTTCTGAGTTGCGTGCGGCTAAGGAGTTCCGAAAGCATCATTCCCTCACTTAATTCGTAAAAACCTGGCTGCTTTACCGCTCCTTCCACGGTTACCCTATTAGAATAGTTTTTTGAAGTAGGTGGGATGAAGATTGAGTCACCGGCGGTAAGTTCAATTTCGTCCTTTAACGGATCAATGGTACGAAGAGAAGCACCAGAAGTGCTCTGCCGAAATACCGTAAAAAATTCAGTGTAACCCAAGGCACTAGGGCCACCTGAGTAGCGCAACAAGTCCTTTATTGTCTCACCTGCTTTCATCTCGTAATAAGCAGGCTGCTTTACTTCGCCTGTAAAGGCAACTCTATTGGCATAGGTTCTCACCACCACAGCATCGCCATCTTGCAATTGAGGATTGCCGGCTGCATCACCCAAGAAAAAATATCTGTAAACGTCCAAGGTTGCGATATTTTCACCCGCTCTTATGATTTCAATTTCCCGCATCGATCCAATTTCTGAAGGTCCCCCCGCCTCATAAAGGGCATTGAAGGCAGAAGAAAAAGAGGAAATAGCATACGTTCCCGGACGTTTTACATTGCCGACGACATTAATAGAAATGGTCTTGATCTTCCCGACAGAAAGCTCCATAAAGGTATTTGGTCTAGACCCTCTCAATCCAGCATAGATTGAAGAGATGCGATCAAAAACGCGCGCAGTAGCCGCTTTTACCGAAATCCCGCTTACACTTATAGGTCCTACTCCACTTATAAGAATTTTGCCGTCAGGTGATACCGTCTGCTGGTAAGTGATCTCAGAGGCACCGTAGATGTCGATCACTATTTCATCTCCTGGACCTAGTAAATAGTTTTCCGGCGTGGCTACATTCACCGGAGCCTGGAAGGTAAGCGCGTTTTCGAAAATAGAGGCGCCAAAAATAGGAAGGGCATCATCCTCCAGGGTATCGGAAGGCAAGAGGTCATCAAAGAACGTAAGGCGCTCTTCTTCTTCCTGAAACTCTTCTCTGAGGCGGCTATCATTGGCGGATACTCCTTCACTGTTCGAACCACCCGACTGTAAAGTTAAAATCCGCTGCCTAAGCTTGGCTATCTGAGTAGAAGACATCCCTCGCTGGCGAGCGAGCAACTCCAGCTGCTCTAGCGTGAGCCCCGAATCTTGGGCGCGCTTCACATAAGCTTCGATTTGCTCATCGGATAGATCATCTATATCTACCGATCCTAGATTGCTAATGTCCTGACCAAAACATGTTACAGAAAAAAGAAAAAGGAAAGTCAGAAAGGTAGGCGAGAATGCTCTCAGCATGTTTATACTATTGAAGATAAAGGGTAAAGATATGGGCGCTTTGGCTAAGGTTTTGGAAGTAGCTTCCGAATTCTGGAGTTACAAATCAAAGATTTAAAACTTACAATTCAAGTTTTCTGCGGAATCGTTTATTTCGGTTCGTGCTCTTTTTCAATTTTCTTTCCTTTCTACGTAGCTTCTTGTAGTCCTTAGGAAAATAAGGATTCGATCCAGTCGCGGACTTAATGACTCGTTTTCGTCTGCCTGGAGGCTTCAAGTTGGGCGTCTCATCTTTTTGCTTTTTAATGATAGAATAGACTCCTTCTCTCTTTTTGGTTTTGACACGCTCTCCTAAAAATACATTTGTATCAATTCCCTTAGCTCTGGTTTTTAGTCGTTCACTGCTATTTTGATTTCCACTGCCATCGCTATTTCTACCGAAAATAAAATTCATTCCAAATCGAAAATCAAATGCTTTTGCGTCCGGTACCGAAAAGCTGATTATCTGATCAGCTGCCATATAGAATTGGACCGGACCTCCATGCACCGTTAAGGCAGCTCCCAGATTTACAAACTGTTGCGGAAGCTTTGTAGCTGATATTGACCCTACAAATGCCTTCCCTACTTTTTGCGTGATCCCCAGACCATACAAAAGTTTTAACTCTCTTTGGATGTATCTGGCACCTCCTGAAAAGTAGATATCTGTATTTTTCCCGTAGTGATATATCCAGCTACCATAAGCTTTTGTAGGAAGCCAAGAAGTGTATGGATCAAAGTTATCAACCGTTCGGAAGGCATTTACCAATGAATCCTCAATTACACGACGGATGCTTCCTAAGTCTTCGAGAGGAACCCCATCGTACCTGAAGGTAGTGTCCGCTAAGCTCTCGCTAAGGATGTCTTCTTTCCAGCGAATGAAACCGACATCTAGTAGAGAAGCCGTGAAACTGTAATACTTACTTAACCGCACAGACGTCCCGATATCGAAAGTAACACCAAGATTTTGATTGAAAAGTAAGTGGGATCCCAAGTTTCCCTCATCTCCACTGTAAATGTTTCTACCCGCAGTTCTGGCTGCAAAATTTTCCCATTCCGCACTTAGCTGGAATGCTTCTCCACTTGTGGTAAGCGATGACTTAAAATTGTTGGGAGTGCTTACGTTCAAAAAGCCATTCAAAAATTTTCCGCGCACACCAAAATTCAGGCGTTCATTCACAGGCATTGCAAAGCCAAGACCTATCTCTCTAAAATGCATCACCGATAGTCCGCCATCTGAAACATCCACATCAATACCCGCAAATCGAGCATTTCCATTCCATAAATAGTCTACTAAGTCCTTGGAGTACAATAAGTCCGCTTCGATACGCTCATTGGCCATCAAGCTAAGGGTCATTCCATTCTTCAGTTTATAGCCAAAATGCAACAAATTGATGTTGGCATGCAGACTCGTCATGTTTTGATTTTGGAGCTTTCCAAGTGCCTTATCTACATCTACCACCACATTGCCACCCTCTTTAGTGAAGGTTTGGTTATAGCTTGTTTTGTTATTGACATGAAGATGAACGCCTGAAAGTACGGGCAAACCCAGATATATTCTACCCTTTGGGATTAATGACGGATTAAGGTAACTGTTTTGGAAAGTGGCATCTCCCAGATGCAGAAAAGAAACACTGGTCTGAGCATGCAAAAAGCTCACAAAAGAGAACGCCAATATGGTGGTGACAAGCTTTCGCATTAAAATTCATAGTTGTAGCGACCACCCAATCCAAGTTTGATATCCAATGTGTAATCTGCTAGGATCTTTACGAAAATATCTCGGGAGGTTTGTGAGACAGGCGTATTCAGTGTGACGATCATCTCAATTCTGTCTCCAATAGCCAAAGCCTCAATGGCCTCAGGGGGTAAAGGAATATCAGCCGAAGCACCACTTGGATCAACTACAAAACCGCTTTGATTAATGAAAGGCGCAGCAAATACCAGAACCTCTGGAATATCATAGATAGGAGCATCCAATGTATCTTGAATTTGCATTGCAAGCCTGCCGGAAAATGGTAGCTCATTGAGGGTAACAACCCTTAAATAAGCAGAATCTACATCTTGTGTATTTAATCCTCCATTGAGATTGAAAGCAAATGTTTGCACATAGTCTTTGAGACTTACTTCCAAGGGTATCTCTACTTCAATAAACCCGTCAATCTCATTACCCGGCTGTACAAAATTGGCAGCAGGATTTTGATAATAATTGGAGTATGCAGTCACATTAAAAATGAGCTTTGAGGGAGAGTTTGATAACAATTGATTGATATTGGAATTACTCCTACTAATCTCCATAATGGTTTGAGCAGAGCTTCCCGGGGCTTCAGGCGCTGCAATGACTGGAAGGTTGAGGGGCTCGGTGATGAATCCATCCAGTGATTGTGATGTTCCATTTTCATCTTCGCTACGAATGCCAGAATAATCCGTAGCAACAGGCACACCAAAGGAATTTTCGTAACTAAACCGGAAGATAGGATCACCTAAGAAAAAACCTTCATCACCAGTGTCTTCAAAAAAGTCTATTGCAATTTCTTCAGTGCCTACTACAATCGTATCCTGACCAAACTTGCCGTAGATGAGATCAAACTCTTGGTCTTGGTAGCTGAATTCATAGGAGATGGTTTCACCACCGGTAAATTCTTCCCCTGCTCCCACCACCACCTCAGCATCGAAGCGCAATCCAAAAAGATTTTGGTCAGTCTCCAACCTGGTGAAGTATCCTACCAGTGATTGAGGAGCAGGAATGTCATTCCCATCCCCACTATTGATCGTCCCTGTAAATACCACGGGCTCCCTGGTGTTTACCGTTAAGGTATTCTCAAAAGTAATGGTGTAGTTGATTGTGGCGTTGGCATTAGAATTAACCACCAGGGCCAACTCTCCTTGAGTATAATAAACTGAATCTAGTTCTTCATCACCTGTGCTGTTGTAGGACTCTGAAAGCACTTTGCTGAAAGTGAAAGTTCCAGCCGTGGTAGTTGGCGGTACATCCGAAAGGTCCAAAGTAGTGGCACTTGAGATATTTTGGATTTGCACAAAATCATCATTGGCGGTGTACCGAATTGAATCCGTGTAGTAAAGACTTAAAAGCGAATTGCTATCTCCCTGAAGCCCTGAAATACTGTCATTTTGCTCGTCTAGCAGATCCTGAATGGAATAGGACGTAAAACCTAGGGGTACAGCAAACGTCCCCGAAATGGGCTGTACACGCACATTTTCGAAATCAAGTTCGCCGATATTGCAGGATATAACTCCGCAAACAAGCAACATAACCCACAAATTTTTTCTCACCGCAGACAAACCATTTTGCTGAAAAGACAGCTTCATTTTTCCTCAAAAGTCAACCTGATAAATGTAGCCACATTATTTGCTCAAAGTTGACAATTTCGTTTAAAGATAAATCTAGGATAACAAACGAAGACAGCTGACTGTCAAAACCTTATCTTCCTTGTAACCCTCCTGAATGCAATAGTATAATTCTAAGATTTTTTTCAAATTTATCGCTTTTCACCATATCCCAAACGGCAAAGAAGCTCTTTGCAGTATAAACAGGGTCCAATGAAATGCTAAATGTCTCTTCAAACCAGTCCATAAATTCCAATAACTCGGCGTTTCTTTTTGCATATCCCCCAAAGTGATACTGAGTGTTGATAGTAAGGTTTGGGTTGCTGATCCCTTGTCTTTTAAGCAAAACTCTTACCTCACTTTTTATAAAATTCCCTTTTAGTGCGCTTATCCCAAGGAGCGAAGCATTCTTGCGGAGAGCAGCTGCAAGACCACAAAATGTGCCTCCCGTACCTACAGGACAAATGACAAGATCATAGAGGATATCAATCTCGTCCAGAATTTCTTCACACCCCTTGATGGCAAGATCATTGGTTCCCCCTTCTGGTAGAAAGTAGGCTTTGGGGTAGCTCTCAACTATAGAAGATGGATCGGCACGGAAGTCTCGATATACAGCTCGATCCACAAAGTTTAATTTCATTCCGTGCTTTTCAGCCGCTCTCAAAGTGTGATTGCTGTCACTGTTTAGTTCTTCCCCTCTGATAATCCCAATCGTTTTAAATCCGAATCGACTTCCTGCGGCCGCAGTGGCTGCAATGTGATTGGAGAAGGCACCACCCATCGTTACCATACTCTCCTTTCCTAAATATTTTGCCTCCTCAATATTGTACTTCAGCTTACGCCACTTATTTCCCATGATTTCACTGTCTGTAAGATCATCTCGCTTTACCCAGATTTTTAGCATTTTCTCTTCCAGAATGGGGTGTTGCAGGGATTGGAGTGGTGTTGGGGTTTTAATCATCAGCTAAATTTACTTTGATGAAATCTGAAGCACCGGATCCGGAAGAACTTTATGAGCATCACCAAATCGTTGTGGATGAGGGCCAGGAGTTGTTGCGGATAGACAAATTCTTGATGGATCGCCTTCCTAACGTTTCCAGAAACAAGGTGCAAAGCGGAATCAAGGATGGTTTTGTTCAAGTAAATGAGCAAGTAGTAAAGTCTAACTATAAGGTACACCCAGGAGACTTAATCAGTGTGCTTTTTCCTGAACCACCGCGCGATGATGAGGTCATCCCAGAAGACATTCCCTTAGATATTGTGCTAGAGGATGAGCATTTATTGATTGTGAATAAGCCCGCAGGGATGGTTGTACATCCTGCATACCAAAATTGGAATGGTACTTTAGTGAATGCTTTGGCCTTTCATTTTCAAAATTTGCCTGAAATGAAGGGTAATGACGGTCGCCCGGGTCTGGTTCATCGTATAGATAAAGACACTTCTGGCCTTTTGGTGGTAGCCAAAACAGAACAAGCGATGAGTGGCCTGGCCAAACAATTTTTTGATCACTCGATAGAGCGAACTTACTATGCTTTGGTCTGGGGTGTGCCAAGCGAACCCGAAGGCACGATAGATGTGCATGTAGGCAGAAGCTTGAAAGACAGGAGGATAACGTCTGCTTTCCCAAACGCTGATTTTGGGAGACACGCAGTTACCCACTATCGTATCCTGGAAGACCTGCACTATGTCTCCCTTTTGCAATGCAACCTGGAAACCGGTAGAACGCACCAGATAAGGGCACATATGAAATACCTAGGTCATCCGCTTTTCAGCGATCAAATGTATGGTGGCGGAGAAATTCTCAAAGGGACCGTTTTTACCAGATACAAGCAATTCGTTCAAAATTGTTTCCAAATGATACCGCGCCAAGCTTTACATGCCAAAACCTTGGGATTCAAGCATCCAATCACTAAAGAGCACGTTTTTGTTGAATCCGACTTGCCAAAAGACTTTCAGGGAGTTTTGGAAAAGTGGAAAAACTACGCCGAACATCTAAGTAATCATGGCTAGTTGCGACTCAATCACATATTGTCAACGACCTTCTTCATTTCTTTTACTTGATTCTGGGTGCCTACTTTATCAAATCCTTTCATGGATACTTTAATATTTCTGAACTCCGCGTTCTTTTTAAAGTCGTCAATTATTTCCAGGATATCAGGATGGATGTAGTGAGATCTGGATGCATCAAAAAGAATTGACGTGTTATTCTGAATGTGCGCTACCGTGTCGATCATGCTTGCCTTGCTGAGAAAAGTTAGGTTTTCAGATAACTCTAGGTGAAGTACATCCACTTCATCCTCCTTGAAGGTTTTCACTTCGTAAGGCTTTTTAAAGTTATTATACAGCACCTGGAAAATTCCCACGATAAGCCCAAGCACAATACCGATGAGCAAGTCAGTGAATATGATGCCCAGTACCGTGATGATAAAAGGAATAAAGACATCTTTTCCTCCAACCCACATCTGCTTAAAAATGGCAGGTTTAGCCAGCTTGTATCCTACTAAAATCAGAATTGCAGCAAGGCATGATAGAGGTATTAGGTTTAAGACATTTGGGATAAAAATTGCGCATGTCAAAAGAAGTACGCCATGAAAGATCGCGGATAGTTTAGTGCGACCTCCCGATTGGATATTGGCTGAGCTCCTGACAATAACCTGAGTAACTGGCAGCCCTCCGATGATGCCTGAAACTGCATTTCCTACTCCTTGAGCTACCAGCTCTCGGTTTGTGGGCGTAATCCGCTTCAAAGGGTCCAGTTTATCCGTTGCCTCCACACACAGTAGTGTTTCCAGCGAACCTACCACAGCAATGGTGGTCCCTGCGATCAACACGTCTTTACGAAGCAAAGCAGAAGGATCAAAAAAAGTGAACTGATTAAAAAAGTCACTTAGGGTAGTGGCGACCGGCAGGCTTACCATGTGAGAAGCATCCACATGCAAATCTGAGCCGCTGAACGACAAATTGATGAGGATACCCGCTGTGACTGCCACCAATGGCCCTTGAATGACCTGAAATACTTTTATACGTTTCATGAATTTCTGTTCCCAAAGAATCAGGATCAGCATGGAAAGTCCAAAAATGATGGTAGCACCTGGACTGATGAAATCAATCATGGTGATAAGCTCTGAAAAAGTATTTTCTCCGTCAGGTTGGATAAACTCTAAGTCCCCTTCAGGATCAGCATCATAGCCAAATGCATGCGGAATCTGCTTGAGAAATATAATGATGCCGATTGCGGATAGCATTCCCTTGATCACCGATGAGGGGAAGTAGTATCCAATGATCCCTGCCCTGGCAACTCCAAGTAGCACCTGCACCATTCCCCCGATAACCACCGCTGCAAGAAATACTGGGTACGTTTCTAGTTCTTGGATCGCTCCAAGAACAATTACCGTGAGGCCTGCTGCAGGTCCACTCACTCCTACTTGTGAACCACTAATAATCCCTACTACAATTCCTCCTACAATACCCGAAATAACTCCTGCGAAAAGGGGCGCTCACGAAGCGAGCGCGATCCCCAGACAGAGTGGCACTGCCACCAAAAAAACCACCAAGGAGGCAGAGAGATCAGTTTTGAAATTGCTAAAGAGCTTAATGTTGTTGCTGTTGTTCTCCATAAAAAATTAATTGGCACGCTATGCACAGGACCGGGGCATAAAATTGAAGGATTCAACCTGCATATTAGCGAGGAAATCTCAAAGAGGTGATCCAGACTACTACAAATTTCAATTTCGCAGTTGTCAAATACTGAAAATCAGTCAATGCAAGCCGAGATCAATGCCTGCTTAAAAGCGGGATCTGCTGCATTATCCAAGAATATCCTCCAAGTAATCACGTGTATTGGATAGACGTGGGACTTTGTGCTGTCCTCCAAGCTTGTCTTTTGTCTTCATCCAATTGTAAAAAGTCTTGGAAGGTACAGCATGTAGAATGGGGGCCTGTAGGGCTATGTCTCGGTACCGCTTTGCGTCGTAATCGGAGTTGATCTCGCGGAGTTTTTCGTCCAGAAGTTTCCCAAAGCGGTCCAGGTCATCTGGCATTTCGGAGAACTCAATGATCCACTCGTGGGCTCCCTTTTTTCCGTCCCCGAAGTAACTAGGTGCTGCTGTAAAGTTCTCAATGCTGGCATTGGTCTTTTTGCAAGCATCGGCAATGGCAGTCTCTGCATTGTCGATGATCAGCTCCTCGCCGAAGGCATTGATATAATGTTTGGTTCTTCCGGATATTTTAATGCGAAAAGGATATTTACTTGTAAAAGTCACTGTGTCGCCAATTTTGTAGCGCCAGAGACCAGCATTAGTCGTGATGACGATGGCGTAATTTTTACCTACCTCTACCTCCTCCAGGGTGAGGGTTTGTGGATGTTCTAGATCAATTTGATCAAAAGGGATAAACTCATAAAAAATGCCGTAATCCAGCATAAGCAGCATTTCGCTGTTATTGGTTAAGTCTTGTATACCAAAAAAACCTTCTGAAGCATTATATGTCTCCATATATCGCATCTCATTGTTAGGTATCAGTTTGCCAAATAAATCACGGTACGGAGTGAATGATACAGCCCCGTGGAAAAACACTTCCAGATTGGGCCACACTTCCAGAATATTCTCGGCTTTCTTGTGATCCAAAATCTTCTCCAAAAGCACAATCATCCAAGTAGGAACTCCGGATATATTGGTTACATTTTCTTCCGAGGTAACCTGTACCATTTTGTCAATTTTGGCTTCCCACTCATCCATCAGCGCTATGTCCAAACTTGGTGTACGCACCATCTGAGCCCACCAAGGCAAATTTTTCAACAGGACGGCAGAAACGTCTCCGTAGTAGGATTTTGAGTTTGCATCGAATTGATTCAACTGGTGACTGCCCCCGATTACCAGTCCTTTGCCAGAAAACATGCGCGCCTCTGGATAATTGTTGTAATAGATCGACAACAGGTCTTTACCTCCTTTGTAATGACAGTCTTCGAGGGCTTCAGTAGATACTGGAATAAACTTGCTCCTCGCGTTGGTGGTACCGGAAGATTTTGCAAACCAGCGAATTTCTGAAGGCCAAAGCAGATTCTGCTCGCCTTTCATCAAACGATCTATATAAGAGAATAGCGATTCATAGTCGACTACTGGGACTTTTTGCTTGAATTGCTCGTAGTTATCAATTCCCTTAAATCCATACTTTTTGCCGTACTCCGTCTTTTTGGACTTTTTGAGCATCTCCTCTAAAAGCTCCGACTGAACCTCATTAGGGTACTTCATGAAAAGCTCAATCTGGTGGATGCGCTTTTTCATCACCCAGGACAAAATGGAATTAATTATTTCCATCAGCGTCTAGCCCTTTTCTTACGCATGTGGTATTTCATCAAAGGAAAAAAAAGGATCAAATCTTTCTTTTTAGCTCAAAATGCTTACCTAAATATACTTTTCGCACTTGCTCGTCATTTGCCAGTTCTTCGGCAGTACCTGCTTTCAGTAGCTTGCCTTCAAACATTAAATACGCGCGATCCGTAATGGACAAGGTCTCGTTTACATTATGGTCTGTGATAAGAATCCCGATGTTCTTATTCTTCAACTTCGCTACGATGGTCTGTATTTCCTCCACCGCAATCGGATCTACTCCTGCAAATGGTTCATCCAGCAAGACAAATGCGGGATCTACCGCCAAAACACGTGCAATCTCCGTTCTCCTGCGTTCGCCACCTGAAAGAACTTGCCCCATATTTTTTCTCACATGTGTAAGGCTGAATTCCTCAAGTAAAGTCTCTGCTTTTTCTTTTTGCTCTTTCTTAGAAAGCTTGGTCATTTCCAGCACGGCCAAAATATTGTCTTCCACACTAAGCTTCCTAAAAACAGATGCTTCCTGCGCCAGGTAGCCTACTCCTTTCTGTGCTCTTTTGTACATGGGAAGGCTGGTAATGTCTTCATCGTCCAAAAAGATGTTACCCTCATTGGGCTTGATCAGTCCCACGATCATGTAAAAAGATGTCGTTTTGCCGGCTCCATTTGGACCCAGTAACCCTACAATTTCACCCTGATTAACACGAACAGAGATATCGTCGACTACTTTACGTTTCTTGTACTTTTTTACTAGGTGCTTGGCGCTTAATTCCATCGCGGCTGCAAATTACAGGTACTCAACCACATGGGCGAATAAAAATCATGCCTGATTATCTTGATAAGGACTTTCAGGGTAAATAGAACCACTGGCAAATTGTATGAAAGCCATCGATTTGGCTACAGGTTCACCACTAATAGGATCGAGTTACCACAAGCTTTTTGGTGAAGAGCCCCTCTGTCGTTTCGACTTTGAGCACAATCACTCCCTCGTATTGAACCGCAAAATCAACTGCCCTCACAAAATCCTTTTGTAGGAGTATTCTTCCATCAAGCGTGTAAACTGCTAAGTGAGACTGGTCTTGAAACTCCGTCTTGATTGTGCCTTGATTTTGGTAGAAATCTAACTTAATAATGCCTGTTTCTGCGCTTAGTGGCTTTTGCGGATCGGGAAACTTGTATTCTGATGTTCCTATGCCCCAGAGACCTTCATTTACAAATAGTTCGTCTCCATTAAAAAAGACAAAGTTGGTGGTATCATTTGTCTCAGTATCAATGTTTGAAATTTTATGGCCAGCGTACCAGATTCTCAACCGATCTCCATCCACCAAAGGAGTTATCGACCTGATTTCTGCGTTCAGGTTCCCATTCGTCCACGCAAAGTCCTCACGGCGGTGGATAGGTGCCTCATCGTAAAACCAATGCGAAAGATCTACGGACTTGAATTGATGGAGTGCCACCTGCATGAAGTTAGTTTCAAAAACTACTTGTGCAACATCCGTAAAGAGATAAACTGTGTCGCCTACCAGAGCCGGAGAGGGTGTGGAAAGACCTGCATAATTCTCAACTAGCGGATACACGTCTGTAGGTAAGGAAACTGCCAGCGCAGTATCAATAAACGAACGACCATCTATGCTCCGGGCCAAACCAATGTTTAAGAAACCTGAAGCCTCCCCCGCTGCAAAAAAAAGAAGTAAGGTATCTTCTTTGACCACCACGCCAGGTTCAGCAGTGATTGTACTCATCCATTCTTTTTCCGGTGTAGGCTCCAGGATAAAACTGGGATCGATGGTCCACGCCACGCCATCAGAAGAAACAGAATGAGAAATTTTGAAGTCGAAAGGTGTATTTTGGGTGTACACGGTGTTGTACATGTGGTATTCATCCTTGAAGAAAACTACCGAAGGTGTCTCTACTCCGCTACTGTAGTAAGTCCCTGCTTTTGCCTTAAGGACTGGAGTAGATGGATTCAAGGCCCAGTCATATCCATCGGCGGATGTCCATCGGTATATGCCAATGGTATCATCTGGGTGATTTAGTCCTCCTTCTACCCCTGAAGTGTACATGATATACTCTTGGCCTTCCTTCAAAACGGTGGGGTCGTTCCACGGAGCGCCTCTGAGTTGGTCACCAAACTTTATGATAGGGGCCTCTGAATAGGGGGTGAAATTCGGGAAGAATTCACCGGGTTGACAAACTGTCTTTAAACAAGAAAAAAAAAGAAAAACGAGGCTAAAGTTTTTCATACCCGAGTGAATCTAGGATGTAAAGAATAGCAAAATACTTCTGGGTGAATTTTACGTTTGATACCTCCTCGTGGTTTTAGATTTCGATTTCTAATGCTGCGCCCAGTCTAGCAGCCAACGTTTCGGCAGCTTTCTCTGCTTTGCCCTTCTTTGAGTATGAAAAGGTAAGGAAGGCGGTTTCCTCATTGGTGAATAGTAATAATTTGTAATCGGTGACCTTTGCCGAAAGGGTAGGGCTTACGCCATTAGGTATGTTTCTGCTTATATAGCTATGGGAAAACAACCTCACTTTTTTGATCTGCGGCAGTTGATTCCACTCACCAAAATGATAGCCGAAAACAGAGAAGTACTCCTTGAATCTTTGCTCAGTAAAGTCCAAGAAAGTCCCGCTATGTGATGTGATTATCAAAATACCAATAAAAATGGCTCCACCACCAACCGCAAAAATCTTTGCTGTAGAGCTCGCACTTTCCAAAAAGAGTGGGCTTGCCAACGCCAATAAGCCTGCCAAAAACAAAAGCAACCCAAGTAAGTGTGGGCCCGACGTAAGGTTACGGTTCCTGAAAGTGAAATTCTGCATCACACTTATGATTTCTGCTTCACAAAATTTAGAAGATACTAGGACAAAAGCTAAAGCCGATAATGCAGGACCAACAACATAGCAGACCGTTTGCTCATGGCCTTATTCACTTTTGTTTTTAACGTCGGCCCATCTACCAAGTATAAGTTCTCAATTCCAGCACCAGTAGTTCTCTTGTGCCTTCGCACCTCCAGACCTAGATCAAAATTTTTGAAGATATTGAGACTACAAAGTAGAGATCCACTAATTCCGTAGCCCTTTGCACGATGATCAAAACTTAATGGTTGTCTAAATATCTCAATTAAATTCCATCGGGCCTCGGCTGAATAATCCAATTGCTCATAAATGAAATTTCCTGAAAAGCGCAGCTTATTATTGAACTTCCAGTACACACCCGTCTGGGAGAAAAAGCCAATCCATCGGGCATGGTATTCAGAATCAAGATCTACTATATCACTATCAATAATTCTGTATCTGTGGTCTGAGTATCTGAAACCTGCATATTGGGTAATGATCCAGTTTTTCTTATGCAGAAGTGTATATCCGCCGGAAATACCAATTAAATGAGATTTGCTTCCATCTGCTTGTAATTCCTCAAAGAATACAACATCCTGTCTATTATCAGATGCAAAGTCAGTATCGGTCACTTTTCCTGTAAAGAAAAGCGTTTTCGCGCCTGTCAACTGGAACGATATTTTTTCACGGTAGGTCACTCTCAGATTATGCTCTGCTTGAAAACCCAGGACGTTTTCCCAGACCAGTTCAGAAAAAACATTAGGATTGTTTCCATTAATGTCTCCCGCAATATTCCAGGAAAAGTAATCACTTGCAAGGCCTGTTTTTACCGTCATTTCGTATGCCATCTGTGCTGTTCCCCTTTGATTGAGAAGTAGAAAGCACATAGCCAATTCTATTGCTAGTAATCTTGTTTTTCGAAGCATTATTTATGATAAATTCTAATTCCGACGCTACATTCCTGTCCGGAAATAAGTGTTGTTGAGGCTAAAATAACTTCAAAGTATTTGTATTAAAGCGGAAAAGACTATCCGAGAATTGTATCGTCTTGATTTTACAAAAAATGAACAAAAGTGAATTTGAAACGAATGATTTTGATTGCAATTTTTTCAATCTGAAATGATTATTGCGGAAATTATTTAAAATTTAAAACCCTAATTATCATTAAAATGAAAAAAATCTATTTCAATCTATTTGCACTGTTATTCGGTGCGATAGTAATTTCATCTTGTGCTGAAGATGTGTTAGAACCTGAATCGGTGGAAAATGCCGAGCAAACTATCGCAAAAGCAGTATATGCAAATAGAAACGTAACGTTCAATCATCCTAATGGATCTTACGCTAGGTGGAGAATTAACAAAGACTTTGGAAATTCTAGCAAAGTGAATAACTCAGAACTCAGTAGGATGAGAATAGGAGGCAAGACAATGTTTCTAAAATTGCTTAAAAACAAAATAGGAGACAAGGGAGGCCAATATGCTGACTTCAACATTACCAAAGGAAAGCACTACGAAATATTCTACAACGTGAAGTTTACTTCAGGTTTCAATTTCGGAAAAGGAGGAAAATTACCAGGTTTAGCAGGTGGAGCCGCCTACACAGGATGTCGTGGAGCCGATGCTCGATCTCAAGGGAACGGATGGTCCTCTAGAGTAATGTGGGGAAGAAAGAATAAGAATGGAAAAACGATAAATGCATTCTATCCCTACATCTATCACGCAGGTATGGGAGGCCGCTGTGGAGAACAATTTAGAACATTCTCTGATCCAATCGCTGCTAACAAATGGTATACCGTAAGGATGGTTGTAAAGATGAATACTGGTTCGAAAAATGATGGTCTTTTGGCAATTCAGATCAATGGAAAGTACTTGATATATAACACTAACATGAAGTGGGTTACTAAAAACGCTGGTCGAGAAATTGATCTACTAATGTTTGGTGTCTACAGAGGTGGCGCCGACTCCTCTTGGGCAGTAGGTGCTGATAACGAGATCCAATTTGATAATGTCAAATGGGCCAAAAAATCGTAAACGAAGAAACAAAGATCCCCTAATCAATAATGGTAGCTCGTTTAAACACGGGCTACCATTTTTTCAAATCAAATGTATGCCTTCAGCTAATCGTATTTTCGCCTCATACACCATAAAGTGGTTGCTTAGTGGTTTCAAAGCTATCGTCCCATTTCTTTTATGGTCTTTCGTACTGTTTTCTTGTAATAACGCCCCGATGGGTAAATCACCCACAACAAAAAACGATTTTGAATCAGTAGACCTTCTAATTGAGGACTTTGTTGCTGCTTACAATGTACCTGGTATATCCATTGCAGTAGTAGCCAATGATACCTCGTACCGCAAAAGCTATGGCATCAATTCTCTTGATCTCGGAAGAGAATTGACGGATAGCACACTTTTCTTTAGTGGAGAGATATCTGAGTTACTTGTTACTACCGCTATTTTAAGGCTTGTTCAAGCACAAGTAATTGATCTAGATGACCCCATAATAAAACACCTACCATACTTTTATCTTCAGGACTCTTCCTACAGAGAGATCACAGTCCGACAAATACTTACCTCCACATCGGGAATTCCAAGTATGGGCCCGGCATTATTTACTAATCTTCTCTACGATTCAGCACTTACTTCTACTACTAAAAGTATTCAGGAGCTAGGGCTGGAGTTTCCACCGGGAACCACCTATAAAAAAGCTCCCTATGGTTTTGATATTTTGGCAGATTTAATAGCAAATGTGACCTCTCAGTCTTTCGAAGAACACATGAAACAAGACGTTTTGCTTCCCCTGGGGATGGTACATAGTACCTTTTTGCTAGGTGACCTCAACGACCAGCACCTTTGCCAACCCCATGAGATTTCCAACCTTGTGAGTCATAAGACTAAAGAAGTGCATTCGTACTATCCATACAATAGAGAACATAGTGGGAGTTCTGGACTGCACAGCAATCCTTCGGAATTACTACAATGGATGAAGATGATCTTAAATGATGGCCGCATTAATGAAAGGCGTTTTTTAAAGAAAGATCTAGTAAAAGAGTTTCTCAATCCGCAGTTCAAAATAGGTGTCAATCAATATACAGGTCTTAGCACATTGATAGAAAGAGACGAAGAAAGAACCCTGCTTATTACCAAAACAAGTAGCGGTTTCGGGTTTGAAAGTAGCCTTATTCTAGTTCCCAGATACGGTTTTGGGATTATTGTTCAGGCCAATGTACCGCTTCCGTCTGAGATGCCGATTGCGCAAATCGTTACTGACTATTATTCTCATAGAGTTGAGTCTTTAGATTTTGCAAAAATTCCTGTGGCCGTACCAATGGGCCAAGCGTACGTTGATCACGGCCTGGATAGTGCCTATGCTGTATACTCGAGATGCAAAAAGGAAAATCCTCGACGGTATGATATCTCAGCAGAAGCACTATTTCTGCTGACGGAAAGAATTCGTGATTTTTCTGTAGACACCCCGGAGTTTACTAGTGAGATGTGCAATATGATTGCCCTTCTAGAATTTACCCTTTCAGAATACCCAAACTCATTACAAGGGCTTACCTACCTGGCCGAAGCTTATCTATTGATCAACGATACAGCACACTTCAAAAAGTACTTAGATATGGCCATAGCACAATCTGATTCTGATACATCGGTTTTAAACCATCTCAACCAGATAAGGATGATGGCGAATCATAATTAGCTTTTCCATTTACCGGACCTTTCTCTGCATCTATTGTTCTTGCCTCCTCAACTTGCCGCTTTTGCCTTCTTGGTTTTTCGAGTCCAGTAAGTAATATAGGCAGTACCCAAAATGGTAGGAATGAACCAGTTCCAGATGCCTGGAAAGACCTGATTGACCACCAAAAAAGCGGTGATGGCAGCAATGTATCCTCCGCTCATTTTACCCAAATGCAGCCTGAGCCAAGCTTTTCTCAGTCGGGGCCTGTTCCGGAGAAGGCTTAGGTCTCTCGCTCCAAAGAGAAGGCCTATCATCCCAAATATCAGTAGTACAATATTTAAACTTCCGGTGAGAAGTACTGGATAGAGTATCATAGTAAGACCCACTACTACAATAACCACAGCAATGACTTTATCGGGAACTAGCCCCGCTTCTTTCTTTCTAAAATTCACACTTCGATACCCACTGATCAAAAAATAACTGCTAAAGAGCCCGATTGAAAAAAGAAAATAGTTTTTGTGATTTGGCATGTTGGCCACCACTGCGGAGATGATCGCAGTAACAAGCATGCAGTAGAAAAACCACCTACCAAAGCGCTTATGAGCTACACCTCCTTTCTTAACGACCAAAGAAATAAATCCGCAAATCAATGCCACACCTCCTAAAGCGGCGTGAACGTAAATCATTACTTGTATGGTTTTTTCGAGATCCATGGTCAAAGTCTAACTGAATTAAAAAGCCTTAAATGTACAACTTCTGAGGTCACTCGCAGGAGGATAGAAGTGTCTACTCATCGGTAGTGATGTCAACAAGAAAGGGCTCCAATAGGTATCCTTCTTCGGACCTGAATATATCAGTAATCAACAGCTGCTGACGCAAATTTGGTTTTAGATCGATTTCAAAAGTGATTTCTCTGGCATCATCTGACCAGCCCACTAATCCTGTCACTTCTAATAAATGTTCTTCTCCTAGCGGACCTAAGCGAAGATTTCTTATCGTGGTGTTCATATGTTGTGAGAACTTTAGCGTCATCGTTGCTATTGAGGGATCTACATTTTCAGCATTATTTCCAAACTCAGAGAGACCAATAACTCTTGGCCTCCGCTCTTCAAACTCATCTTTGTATGCTGAAAGCGGCTTTGAAAAGTATTTTGATGAATCAATGAAATTAAATACCTCGTCTTCATTAAGGTAATCTAGCTCTATCATAGTCCGTAATGCCTCTGGCTTATCTTCGGCGTTTTCATAAAAGCTCCTACAAATGGCGTATCCTAGGTAGTAGCCCAAATCCCCGATCCCAAATTGGTTGTTTGCATTTCCCCAAAACCACATTACTTCAAATTCGGTAAACATCTCCTTGACGAAGGCTTCTTTGATGCTTTCCTCATTTTGCTTACCGTAGATAACCGCTGGTGTTGTAGATGGCATATCCATTGCTTTTTCAGCAATAAATTCCGCCACACCTTCAATCAAGGTACGGGAAAGCAGCGAATTTGCAATGGTGGTGTCCTGCTGCGTATGTACGTATTCGTGAACGTTGGTAAATACGATTCCCTCGTCAGGGTTATTATTCTGAAAAAAAGTGATCAAGTGGGGATAGTCCTCTTGAAACTCTGAGGTAACTACCGTGGAATCCCCAAAGGCAATCTCGGCTCCAATCAGCACTTTGTCCTCCAGTGTGGTACCACCCGTTCTCAGTGCTCCGATGGTAAAGTAAATCTTGGCTGGCTTCAGGTCAGGATAGAATTGCTTTAGCTTTTCAATGCCTCCGCCTATCATCTCTGCATATCCACCTGCCTCAAATGTCTTATCTCTGATTGAGGCCCAGTATTTTGGATATTTATTAATCGCCTCTACATAAGAGGCTGCCGTGTACCTCCTGGCCCTGCAAATGGCAGCCAGCCCTTCAGATCCTTTTTGTAAGTACAAGCTGTCTAGTAATTGAACTTGCAAAGCAGAATCAGAAACTCCCTGCACCTGATCAAATACCTCCCAAAATAGTGGAATGTCCGAGGTATCAATGAATGAATCTTTTTCGGGTTTTGTGCATGCAATCGCGAGTGCTATAATCAATAAAAAAGGGAAGTACCTCATGGAATTCTGGCTTTAGGCTGTTCTTCCGTAAGATAGTACCAATCAATATTTTCAAAGTAGCCAGATATGAACCACATACAACAGCTCTATTCAAATGGAGAGTATATGGGTTAAACTTTTAGTCTACTACGGTGCTTAGGAATAACCGAAGATCACTCATACTTTAGTGCTGCAATCGGATTTATAGCAGCAGCCTTCCATACTTTTGCTGCGATGGCCAGCATTGCAATGACAAAAGAAACTAATCCTCCTATCAAATAAATCCACCAACTGATTTCTACTGTGTAAGCAAAGTCAGATAGCATTTTAGTAATAAAAGCATAAGATAGAGGAGTAGATACGATGAACGCTAAAACGATCAAGCGGACAAATTCTTTAGACAGGATAGCTGCAATATTGGATGTAGATGCGCCTAAAGCTTTTCTTATGCCCACTTCTTTGGACTTCCGGATAATTGTAAAGGAAATGAGGCCGAACAAACCAAGACATGAAATCAGAATTGTAACTGCAGTGGCTAGAGAAGCGAGCTTTGAAGCCCTTCGCTCTGTTTCATAAAACTGCTCTATCCTTTCATCCATAAAATACAAGGTAAGCGGATACTGTGAATAGGTTTGATCCCACTTGTCGGTCAGTTCTTCAATAAAAGTCGATAGCTGCTTCTTGCCCACTTTGAGGGCAATGCATCTGTTTTCACTGTCGTAAGTATAGACCATGGGCTCAATCTCATGATGTAAAGACCTAAAATGAAAATCTGCCACTACTCCCGCCACTGTATATTGCTCATCCCAAAATTCAAATGAGCTACCTATCGCAGCTTCAGGTTCGACATATCCAAGGTCTTGCATAAAGGATTCATTGATGAGCAGTTCTTTCAAAGTGTCATTGGGCAAGAGATTTCTTCCCGCCAACATCTCGATTCCGAAAAAATTGAAAAATGTAGTGTCGCCCGATTTAATGTGGACACTAGTTATGATTTCCCTTTCCTCCGCTTGGTATTTTACTGTGGTAGTAGAATATCCGTTCTGAGCTGGAAGATAATTTTGCTTTGAATGGTCCAAAACCTCGGGCTGGGTATTCACAAAATCCATGATCAATTTTTGTTTCTCGAATGATTCGTAGTAAGGTGTATAGAAAAATATCACCCCGGAATCATCGAACCCAAGATCTTTATCCAGCATATAAGCTATCTGTAGGGATATGGCCATTGTTCCCACCACCAGCAATTGAAAGAACACAAACTGTATCATGATCAAAGACTTTCGCAAAAAGGAACTGCCGGAATAATTTGCAGATAAACCTGACTTTAAGGCTTTAATAGGCTGAAAGGACGAAATAATCCAGGAGGGATAAAAGCCTGAAAGCAAGCCTACAAGGAGACCAATTATCAAAAGATTAATCCAAAACCATGTACTGGCATATGGTATCTGAACGCCCTCAGGCAGAAATTCTTGAAAATAGGCAAACCCGAAGTGTGCAATCGGAATAGAAATAAGAATGGCAAAAAAAGTAATCATTATACTCTCGACCAAAAATCTACTCACCAAAAATCCTCTGGAACTCCCTAGTACTTTTCTTACGCCTACTTCTTTTGATTTTGTTGAAGATTGGGCGGTCTCAAGGTTAATAAAATTGAAGATCGCAATAAGCAGAATGGCACAAGCTAGTATACTCAAAGTAGTGAGTGTCCGTGCATGAGCAGCAGTAGGGCCATTGTTAAAGGTGCCTAATTCAGGATTGAAATGGACCTCATCCACTGGCTGCAACTTGAATTCATGCACAAAATCTTCTTCACTTAATAGCCCGGCGGCATGTTCATTGAGCTGCATAATCTGAGCCGTCGTGGCCTCCAAAGTAGTGTTTTCATCCACCTTGACCCACAACTGACTAAAACTACTTGTAGATTCCCAATCGCCATCTCCGTACCGCTCTTTGAGCCAGGAAGTATTGATCGTGCTATGCGAAATAAAGTCGGTAAAGTAAAAATCCGATTGATAGCTTGGTTTATTTACAATGCCAGAAACCAATACATGTAACGAATCACGATAAATTACTTCACGATCTATCATTTGATCCCAACCAATATTACCAAAATACTTTACACCCTGATCGCTGGTCAAAACAACCTTATTAGGTTGCTCCAATGCAGAAGACCGATTGCCAGCAAGCCACTCATAATCATCTACTAAATCAAAGTAGGCACCTTTCGTAAGAATGATTCCGTACTGTCGATCAAAATCCTTACGCTCATCTCCCTCCGATACCTCCACTGCAGCTGCATAAGTGTGAAAGTAAGCGACGGTTTCAAATCCTGATAGATTCTCTTCTACGTAAAGTCCTGCAGGAATCGGGACGCCTCGGTTCTGACCTGAGAAAGACCCACTAAAGGTCGAGTAGATTCTGTAAATCCTATCCTGGTCTTTGATTTCTGAATTGAAGCTAAGCACGTATTGGACAATTGTAAAAATGGAGATAAAAGCGCCTACCCCAATTGCAAGTCCCAGAATATTGATCAAAGAAGTGGTCCGGTTTTTTACCAGATTTCTCCAGCTGATTGCCAGATTGTGGCGAAAATGTGTGAGAAAAGTAGTCATTGCCGAATTTTTAGATTTTGATTTTTTTAGTGCGTAGGACCGAAAGCTTTGTAGAACAATCCACCAATAAAATAGCTTTGAGAAGCTTTTTCCTCTCTCCTGCAAATAGTATTGGTAGACTTCATATAGGTCTCCTTCAAGCTCCTCTAGCCGTTCCTCGCTGCAGAAGTATCTGAAGAGCAATAAAGGAAGCTTTGGTGGTTCCCGCTCCTCCATTATAAGTTTTCGAAAGCGATTTTTGGAATCTGACTTCTCATTTTACTTCGAAGATCGCTAGCCCTATCCAATGCCACTCTCCCAGACTGAGAGATGGTAAAAATTCGTTTCCTTTTACCACCTCGCATACTAGAAACATCACCCATTCTGGAACTCAACAGTCCTTTTTCCTCCAAGCGATATACTGCTGCATGCACAGAACTCACAGTGACTTTGCGTCCTGTTTGTTTATTCAATTCACGCTGAATTGCCACGCTGTAGGCATCATCGTAGAGAATTCCCACCGTTAACAAAACCAGTTCTTCAAATTCACCAAGGTTAGTTCCTTTCATCTATGATCCAATTAATTTCGTAAATGTAAGTATATAAAGATGATTTATTTCTTATTTGTAAGTATTATTCTCACAAGAATAGATCAATGGCGATTAACATAGCTGCAGCCGTATTGTAAATGCTATCAACAAACCCTATCTAATTCAACCATCAATCTGCGCCCTCGCCTGACCAAGCATTCGGTCAGGTTCTGTAAGCGACTTTTCATATGGGGTCACTTAGTGCCTCTTGATTTTCGATTGCTTAATCCCTGCCTGAACGGAATGGGCGGGCAGCGGATCATTTGATAAAATTGTGCGTGTGCGGCATATCAGCTAATAGTTTTGCGTCTGTAAAGTGTAGGCTTTTGAGTTTTAGTTTGGCGTTAGACTTCATTAAGAGCTCCTTCTATTTAATTTTTTACCGAAAAATTTAAATAACGTGAGTTCGGTTTAAGCAGCTAACTGTAGTTGAGTGTTTTGATTTTCGAACTTGATATTTAGGGACGGTTTTTTCGGGAAGAAGCAGTAAGCGGCAAGTCCAGCCATGAGATTGATCAAGAAGTTGTTAAGGCACCTGTGCCTGGTATGTTGGATTTTGCAGATGTTTTTCAATTCATCATAAACTGACTCGATGATGGCTCTTTTTCTAAGCAGAATTTTGTCTGCTTGGCTAAGGTTCTGCTTCTTCATATTCTTTTTTGGTTTGGCGATAAGCTGTATTCCATTTCCAAATAAGAGGTCGGAGAGCGCCTTTGATATATAGCCTTTATCAGCGAATAACTTCCCGAAAAT
>JBCCLV010000056.1:0-25935 GCA_039026695.1 Bacteroidota bacterium | reverse complement strand
GTGTACTCCCAGGGCTCTCTGGAAGACTGGTGGTAGTTGCTGCTATGATAGCACCGGTATCCTCATACTGGTGGATCTTGAGTATCAAGGCAGATCGGATTCCTTCTCGCTGAAAGAAATTCCCAATACTGGCTGACTTCACCCAGTTTCGCCAGTAGTTCTTTGTCTTAGTCAAAAAGATCTCGGCAGTTTCTTGCAAGGAGGATTCCATGGGAGGGCCCCAGGTTAGGGCAAGGTACTTTGTCTCGTTGAGCACAAAACTCTCCTCATTCAGCAGGTAAGTAAGTGAGATGTTTGTGGTAAGCCTCACCATTGACTCAAGTCCTAAAAAACGTAGGTGATTGCTGCCAAAGCTTGTTTGCGGCGACACTTCCCCATAGTCGCCTTTTGGTTTGCATTTTACCATGATCTTTGGGTTACCTTCCACTAGCTCAATTTTTCTGAAGAGCATTAATGGCTTGTAGTAACGGTCATACTGTAAGAATCTGGGAGCAAAATCCGTAACCCGGTAAACACCATCGGCTGCTTTCACCTCTGTAACTAGTACATTGGTATTCTCTAGATATGATTGAGCAGAATGTCTGATCCCCTCTACTGGCGTAATCGCAAACTCCCCACCTTTTTCTTCGTCCAGCATGCCGCCGAAAATGAAGCTACTGTCAAACCGGGGCCAGCACATCCAGGAAACATTGGTGTCCATGCCAATATGTGCGGTGTAAGCACAGTTTCCAATTACCCCAAAATCGTACGAATGTCTTCTTTGCATCAATCCAGCTTTAAGATTTGTGAAGCTACAACAGTAAGTAGCTTTTTTTAAAAAATATTTGGGTATTTGAGTTAATATTAAGAATCTTTGTTTCTCTGATTTAAGAAAATTGATTTCTGAATCCATCATATCGCAACTTCCACTTAGGTTTTTCCCGCCCAGGCTCAGGCCTGTTTTATAATCTAGTGCCACCTACGTAGTGGCCATTCTCCAGTCTTTTTTCTTTTTTCAATACAATTTTTAGAACCATGCATAAGGTTATCGTTCAGGTAGCGACACCTGAGCACACACGCTTTGCGGAAGAAATATGTGAGCTGATCGAAGTGAGCGCACGGCAGAGAGGCACAGGGATTGCTAAGCGTTCCCCTACCTACATTTCTGAAAAAATCAGCGGAGGAAATGCGATTATTGCTACGGTATCAGGAGCGCTAGCGGGATTTTGTTACATCGAATCCTGGGGCGAAAAGTCTTATGTAGCTAATTCAGGGCTGATTATAAAGCATGAGTTTCGCTCAATGGGGATTGCCAAAAAAGTCAAAAAGAAGGCTTTTGACCATTCAAGAAAGAAATATCCGCAGGCCAAGCTTTTTGGGCTTACCACTTCCCTTCCGGTGATGAAAATCAATTCCGAACTAGGGTATATCCCAGTGGTTTACGCAGAGCTTACCAAAGACGAGGAGTTTTGGAATGGATGTAAGAGCTGCGTCAATTATGAAATTTTGATGAGTAAAAACAAAAGCAATTGCATGTGTACGGCAATGCTATTTGATCCAGAAGAAAAGCATCGAAAACGATGGCGGTTTGTGAAAAAGTCGAAAATATACGAGCGACTTACTCAGGCAAAAAATAAGAATCGAACTGTGAAACAATTATTTCTATGAGCAAAAAAGTAGTGCTCGCCTTTAGTGGCGGTCTAGATACGTCCTACTGTGCTACCTATCTCTCAAGTGAATTGAATTATGAGGTATATGCCGCAACTGTAAATACCGGAGGATTCAGCGAGCAAGAAGCGGAGTACTTAAAAGCTAAAGCAATGGCCCTTGGCGTGAAGGAATACCTTTTTATTGATGAAACCCAAAACTTCTGGGAAAAAGGAATCAAATACCTCCTTTTCGGGAATGTGCTGAAAAATGATACCTACCCATTGTCAGTAAGCGCTGAGCGTGTTTTTCAAGCGGTTGCAATTGCAAACTACGCACAAGAAGTGGGCGCCGATGCTATTGCACACGGTAGCACAGGAGCAGGAAATGATCAGGTCAGATTTGATCTGGTCTTCCAGACGCTTTGCCCGGAAAAGTCAATTATCACACCTATTCGTGACATGAAATTATCTCGGCAGCAAGAGATCGAATATCTCCAAAATGCAGGCATAGAAGGAGATTGGAGCAAAGCGGCTTATTCTATCAATCAGGGTTTGTGGGGTACATCTGTGGGAGGCAAGGAAACACTCACTTCAGACCAATACCTGCCCGAGGAAGCCTTTCCTAGTCAGCTAAAAAAGGAAGGCTCAGAGCTTATTGCAGTACAATTTGAAAACGGAGTTCCGGTCGCTTTAAATGGAAAGAAAGACACTTCGGTCGCAGTGATTCAGGAAATCGAGCGCATCGCTTCAGCTTACGCAATTGGTCGTGATATACACGTGGGCGATACAATCATTGGCATCAAAGGTAGAGTGGGATTTGAGGCAGCTGCTGCACTTATATTGATCAAAGCCCACCATTTGCTAGAAAAGCATACGCTCTCAAAAAACCAGCTTCGAGTGAAGGACCAGCTTGCATCCATCTATGGCGACTTGATGCATGAGGGACAGTACCTTGATCCGGCGATGAGAGACATAGAAAAATTGCTGGAATCTTCGCAAGCTCACGTAAGCGGAGAGGTTAAAATTCGCTTGGCTCCTTACCGATTTTACTTGGAGGGTATTTTATCAAAATATGATTTGGTGCAGTCTTCTTTTGGGCAATATGGAGAGATGAATAATGCTTGGACTGGTGAGGATGCCCGGGGATTTGTGAAAATCCTGGCCAATCAGGGAAAGCTGCTAACGAGTGTGTCTAATGATTAAGGTTGGGATCATCGGCGCTGCTGGCTACACAGCTAGCGAATTGATACGGGTGCTATTGTACCACCCCGATGTGGAGCTTGATTTGGTGCAAAGTGAAAGCCAGCATGGCAAAGCTATTACAGAGGTCCATCGAGATTTGATCGGCACTACCGATCTGGTCTTTGAAAGCAGCTTCAAAAAAGTAGCTGATATGGATGTTATTTTTCTCTGCAAAGGGCACGGAGAGTCTGAAAAGATCCTAGAAGCCTATCCAGATCTTCTGGCAAAGAAAATTATAGACCTGAGCCATGATTATCGCCTGTCAGGGGACCATGATTTTATTTATGGCTTACCCGAGATAAATAAAGCGGCAATAAAAGCAGCGGATCACTGCGCTAATCCAGGTTGTTTTGCCACTGCTATCCAGCTGGGGCTACTACCTGCATTCTTCAGAAAGGTGGTTGGCGGTCCTGTAAATATATCGGGGATTACAGGATCTACCGGTGCAGGCCAATCTCTCTCTGCAACCTCTCACTTTAGCTGGCGCAGCAACAATGCCAGCGTTTATAAACCACTCGTGCATCAGCATCTGCAAGAAATTAATGAGACGTTGCAGTCACTAGACCACACGTACAACAGCAGGCTACTATTTGTGCCATATCGAGGTGCATTCACACGCGGTATAATTACTACCTCTCATTTTGAGACCGCCTTATCAGGCTCAGAGCTGCATGAAATCTATGTGGATTACTATTCAAATCATCCCTTCGCTTTGGTGACCAATTCCAATCCTGATTTGAAAATGGTGGTGAACTCTAACAAAGGCGTGATTTTCCCGCAAGTGATTGATGGGGTGGCTGTGGTAGTTTCTGTGATTGATAATTTGGTAAAAGGCGCATCAGGTCAGGCGGTGCAGAACATGAATCTCATGTTCCACTTGGAAGAGTCACAAGGATTAAACCTTAAGCACTCCGCATTTTAGGTATTTGAAAAGAAATGATGGAAAACAGAAAAATAGCGATAATTGGTGCAGGCAACCTGGGTCTCTCTATAGCCAATGGCTTGGTAAAGAAGAAGCTGGCAGAAGCACATGAAATCACACTTACGAGAAGAACCATTGAAGGTCTGCAGTTTATGCTCGACCGTGGATTCAATGCAACCAATGAGAATACTGCTGCAGTGGCAAATGCACAATTGATTTTGCTCTGTGTGCTTCCCGGTCAGATATCGGGTGTGCTAGAGGAGATCAATCCGGTTTTGAAACCGGATCAGGTATTGATCTCAGTAATTACGGGTGTAGAAATCGACAGTATTGCGGCCGCACTCAGCACCCGACTACCGATCATCAGGGCAATGCCTAATACTGCGATTGCCATTGGACAATCCATGACTTGCCTTTCTGCAAAAGAGGATGCCAAAGCATATCTTCCTGAAGTGGTTGAGTTGTTTCAGGCCCTGGGAGAAACCCTGGTAATTGAAGAACGACTAATGCAGGCTGCCACAGTGCATGGAGCCAGTGGTACTGCCTTTTTTATGCGTTACCTAAGAGCTGCTACCCAGGCAGGAGTGCAGATGGGTTTCGAATCGGATGAAGCGCAACTCATAGCAGTACAAACTGCAAAAGGTGCTGCTGCACTGGTTCAGAAAAATGAATCCCACCCAGAGGTGGAGATCGATAAAGTAACCACTCCGCAGGGCTGCACCATTGAAGGACTCAATGAGATGGAGCACCAAGGTTTTAGTTCTGCATTAATCAAGGGAGTAATGACATCATTTCGTCGGATCACCCAAATGAAGAAGTCCTGATGAAAACTTTTGATGTATATCCGCGCTATGGCATGGAGCCGGTAAAAGGCGATGGCTGCTATGTCTGGGATAAGGAAGGCACCCAATACCTTGATCTATACGGAGGTCATGCCGTCATTTCCATAGGACATTCCCACCCTAAATATGTGCACGCAATTCAGGACCAGGTTGCCAGCCTGGGCTTCTACTCAAATGCGGTGCAAATGTCCATTCAGGAAACGCTCGCCGAAAAGTTGGGCCAACTTTCAGGCCTTGATGAATATGCGCTGTTCCTTACCAATAGTGGCGCTGAATCAACAGAGAATGCCCTAAAGCTGGCTTCATTCCATACAGGGAGGAAGAAAGTGATCGTATTCGAAAAAGGATTTCACGGGCGTACCTCTTTGGCGGTGGAGGCCACTGATAGCAGCAAAATTGTGGCTCCGATCAATAGATCAGGAAATTTTATCAGGCTACCGCTGAATGACCTGGATGCGCTAAAGGAAAACATGAATGATCAGATAGCTGCCATCATGGTGGAGGGCATTCAGGGTGTGGGCGGTATTCACTTGCCTGGCGCAGATTTTCTGGCGGAGGCACGGCAGCTTTGTGACAAGTTTGGTGCAGCACTTATTTTGGACGAGATTCAATCTGGTTACGGACGGAGCGGAAGATTTTTTGCGCACCAATGGCACAAAATCAAGCCAGACATCATTTCTATGGCCAAAGGGATGGGCAATGGATTTCCGATAGGTGGAATATTGATTGCACCTCATTTTGAAGCGAAAGCCGGTTTACTAGGTACAACTTTCGGAGGCAATCATCTGGCTTGCGCGGCTGGTATCGCGGTACTCGACGTAATCAAAGAAGAAAATCTGGTAGAGAATGCCGCCAGGGTAGGAAGGTACCTCTTGGATAGTTTGAGTAAAATTGAAGGTCTTTGCGAGGTGCGGGGGAGTGGACTCATGATCGGTGCAGATCTTCCTACGGCAGCAAAAGAGGTCAGATCTCAGCTTCTTTTTGAGTATCATATTTTCACAGGGTCTTCCTCCAATCCTAATACCATCAGGCTGTTGCCCCCACTTACTTTGTCAAAATTCCAAGCTGATCAGTTTATTCATGCGCTTGAGGCTGTCATGAAAGAAGCAGTCCACTAATTTTTTTATATCGATTACTAGAACGACAAACCATGAATCATTTTATATCGGTCAAAGACGCAAATGATCCGCACGCGCTTGCCCAGCTGGCTTTGGATGTCAAGAAGCAACCCTTTCAGCATTCCGGTTTAGGCCGAAATAAGGTACTGGGGCTTGTGTTTTTTAATTCCAGTCTAAGGACCCGTATGAGTACCACCAGGGCTGCGTATAACTTGGGAATGCAAGTCATCACATTAAATGTATCTCAGGATTCGTGGCAACTGGAAATGGAGGACGGGAGCATCATGAATCGTGGAACTGCGGAACACATTCGTGAAGCTATTCCTGTGATGGCATCTTACTGCGACATACTCGCGGTTCGTTCTTTTCCGGGACTAAAGAATCGGGCACTGGATTATGAGGACCGGTTAATGAAATCTTTTGTGGAGATGGCAGGAATTCCGGTCATCAATCTCGAGTCAGCCACACTGCATCCACTGCAATCATTAACCGATCTAATGACAATCAAAGAATTCCAAAAATCCAAGCGCCCTAGGGTGGTGCTATCATGGGCACCGCACGTGAAGCCGTTACCTCAGTCAGTTGCAAATTCTTTTGCCCAGTGGATGATGGCAGCCGATGTAGATTTAACCATTACGCATCCGCCTGGTATGGATCTCTCTGTGGAATTTACCGGACTTGCACCCATAGAACACAACCAGGATAAAGCCTTTGAGGGTGCCGATTTTATCTACGTAAAAAATTGGTCTTCATTTTCAGATTATGGTCACTTTTCTACTATGCCCGAGTGGATGATCACAGCTGAGAAGATGAAAAATACCCACGAGGCTAAGCTAATGCACTGTTTGCCTGTACGACGAAATGTCGTCATCTCGGATGATGCGCTAGATAGTCTTAGTAGCCTGGTGCAACAGCAGGCGCACAATAGACTATTTGCTGCTCAGGCGGTACTACAGACCTTACTCGATGATCAACTTACTTTATCAAGAAGATAGAGATGAAGCGTGAGATTACGGTGGTCAAAGTCGGGGGAAATGTGATTGATAGTCAAGATGCGCTTTTAGAATTCATCAGTGTTTTTGCCAGAATTCCGGGAGAAAAGTTGCTGGTACACGGCGGTGGAAAGGTTGCAACTCAAATAGCGTCAAAACTAGGCGTGGAATCACAGATGATCGAGGGTAGAAGAGTGACGGGAGATGAAATGATTGACGTGGCAGTGATGACGTACGCTGGACTGGTAAACAAGAAAATTGTGGCGCTACTTCAAAGGGAAGGAATTGCCGCTTTTGGGTTAACAGGTGCGGATGGCAACAGCATCCTCGCTGAGAAAAGACCACTCCAAGATGGCATTGATTACGGTTGGGTAGGGGATATTACACGTGTAAATGCGGGTTTCATCCAGCAGCTATTGGGCATTGGGTTTACACCTATATTTTGCGCCCTTACTCATGATGGTGCAGGACAAATGCTGAATACCAATGCAGACACTATAGCAAATGAAATTGCAATCGCCTTGACCGGACATTTTGAGGTAAAGCTCAACTACTGTTTTGAGCTACCTGGGGTACTCCAAAATGTAGCAGAACCAAAATCGCTCATCAAGGAGATGAATTTTCCTGGCTACCAAAAGCTCAAAAAGGAGGGCATTGTATCCCAGGGGATGGTACCTAAACTGGACAATGCTTTTCGTGCTCTTTCCGAAGGAGTAAACGCAGTAAACATCCTCAACATGGACTCGCTTAGCCAACTTATTAATAATAAAAATCACGATGGCTACACCCGATTATATTGATACCTTGTATCCTGATGCGCTTCGCGTTCTTAAAGCGCTGATTGAAACGCCTAGTCTTAGTGGTGAGGAAGAAGGCACTGCAGCGATTATCTCGTCCTTCCTGCAAGAAAAGGGGATTGCCTTTCAGCGCCAGGGTCATAACATTTGGGCAAAAAATGATCTTTTTGACAGTACCAAGCCCACTATTTTGCTCAACTCTCATCATGACACGGTAAAACCAAATAAGGGATATACAAACGACCCATTCCAAGCAGAGATAAGGGATGATAAACTTTACGGTTTGGGAAGCAATGATGCTGGCGGATGCCTAGTCGCTTTGATGATGACTTTCCTACATTTCTATCCAAAAGACATTCCTTACAATCTGATTTTTGCAGGGACTGCCGAAGAGGAGAATTCCGGGGTTCATGGAGTAGAGTCCATTCTTTCTACTGTCAAGCCAATAGATTTTGCAATGGTAGGAGAACCAACTGAAATGCAAATGGCAGTTGCCGAGAAAGGACTGATGGTCTTGGACTGCACAGCCAGGGGAAAATCAGGTCATGCTGCCAGAGAGGTAGGCGAAAATGCCATATATCGTGCCCTGGAAGATATTTCCTGGTTCAGGAATTATGCATTTGACAAAGTATCTTCTTATGTAGGTCCGGTGAAGATGACGGTAACCATGGTGAATGCAGGTTATCAGCACAATGTGATTCCTGATCAATGCACATTTGTAGTCGATATAAGGACTACTGACATGTATTCAAACCGGGAAGTTTTTGAGATCATACGAGAGAATGTGAAAAGCGAAGTAGTACCTCGCTCTTTCCGTTTAAACTCCTCCCAGTTGCCGGAAACCATGCCAATATCGCAGGCGGCCGATAGACTTGGTATAGAAAAGTTTGGCTCGCCTACTTGTTCTGATCAGGCTGTAATGGACTTCCCATCTTTCAAAATGGGCCCTGGCAAATCGGAGCGTTCACATACACCCGACGAATTTATCTATTTGGCGGAGCTAAAAGAGGGAATTACGGGATACATCACTTTACTGGAAGAGCTTTTTAGCGAGTAGTAAACTTGGATCTTATCGATCAATCGCACTAAATAAAATTTTTCTAATATGAAACTTTGGCAAAAAGGAGCACCCAATATTGATGAACTATTTGAGCGATTTACGATTGGTAAAGACCCCGAATTGGACATGGAGATTGCAGCTTATGATGTGATTGCTACCAAGGCACATGTAGAGATGTTGGCTTCAATTTCACTTTTGAGTGATGCGGAAACAAAATTATTGGTCGCAGGGCTGGACGAGATTTATGAATCAGTGCTACAAAAGAAATTTGTGATCGAAGAGGGGATTGAGGATTGCCACAGCCAAATAGAGTTGCTGCTCACCAGGAAGCTTGGGGAGGTGGGAAAGAAAGTACATAGCGGCAGATCTCGAAATGATCAAGTACTGGTGGCGCTTAAGCTGTACGCCAAAGCCGAACTCGAAAAAATTGCCTTTCAGGTAAGACTACTTTTCGAATTACTGCAACGTAAAAGTGATGCGAATAAAAACGTGCTTATGCCGGGCTACACCCATATGCAAGTGGCAATGCCGTCATCTTTTGGTCTTTGGTTTGGTGCGTATGCGGAAAGCTTAATTGATGACCTTATACTCCTAAAAGCAGCCTACCAGATTGCGGATAAAAATCCACTAGGTTCAGCCGCCGGTTACGGTTCTTCTTTTCCGCTGGATCGGGAAAAAACGACCCGTGATCTTGGGTTTCGTACGCCAAATTACAACGTGATCTATGCACAGATGACCCGAGGCAAAATGGAAAAGGCTTGTGCTACTGCGATCAGCAGCCTGGCAGCTACTTTGGCGAAATTCTCAATGGATGTATGTACTTACGCAGGACAAGATTTTGGATTTTTTAAGCTAGATCCCAAGTTTACGACCGGCTCCAGTATTATGCCTCATAAGCAGAATCCTGATGGATTTGAGCTGGTGAGGGCTAAATGCAACCAGTTGCAATCGCTACCCACCGAGTTGCAGTTGATCCTCACTAATTTGAACACTGGCTACCACCGAGATTTACAAATTCTCAAAGAGAGTCTGGTGAAAGGATTTCAGACGATGTTGGATTGTCTGGCAGTAATGCAGGTGATGGTGGGAGGCTTAAAAGTCAGTGATGACTTGATAGAACAAAATAAATATGATCTCCTCTTTACGGTAGAGGAAGTCAATAAGCGGGTTTTGAAAGGAATACCCTTTAGAGATGCGTATAAAGAGGTTGGGGCGCTGGTGAATTCAGGAAAGTATGTCGCCGAAAGAGAAGTTTCTCACAGCCATCTGGGGAGCATAGGTAATCTTGCAACTGAACAGATCAAAGCAGCATTCGACTTGGAATTTGAGGCTTTTGAGCGGTAGAATTGCTGGAAGCCCAAGATTTTTATCCTTTTATCCTCACCGTATCCCCTAACTTCGGCACAAAAAGTAAAGCATGGGTAAAGTAGTTATCAATAATCACGCAGAATTTGAACAATACCTGGGTCAGAAGATTGGCGAGTCTGAGTACCATCGCATCAGCCAGGAACAGATAAATAAGTTTGCCGACGCTACGCTAGACCACCAGTGGATCCATATAGACGAAGAAAAAGCGAAGAGTGGGCCTTTTGGCACAACGATCGCGCACGGTTACCTCACGCTTTCTCTCATCCCCTATTTGTGGGACCAGATTACCGAATTTCACAATGTGAAAATGCTTGTAAATTATGGCATGGACCGTTTGAAGTTCGGTCAAGCGGTAAAAGTGAATGACGAGATTAAATTGACCGCTACGCTGAAAAGTCTAGCCAACTTAAGAGGGATCTCCAAAGCAGAGGTGGAAGCCTTACTGGAGATTAAAGGCGAAAAAAAGCCTGCGTTTACCGCTATGGTCATTTTTCTCTACCACTTCGAAGCTTAGCATAGGGTTTAGAGGGCCTTCATGTCTCCTAATTGAGCACCGCCTCCACCGTTCTCTTCGACCAACGACACGTTACCGCCGTTAAAGCCTGTTAATTTTTGCAACTGTAGGTGAGAGGTTGCGTTCAAAGGCATGTAAGTATAAATCCTCTTCATATTTACTTAGGTTTAGGAAGAGAGCCAAAGGGCTCTCTTTTTTTGTGCCCTCTTAGTTCTACTTATTATCTGTTGCCGCTCTGTAGAACCTAAGTGTTTGTAATGTCAGTGTTTTCACAGATCATTCCGAAAACACGGTCTCTTGATCTATTTTGTCGCTAAGTGATGTGAAAGCTTTTAATGTTGCTGTCAATGTGTCATGAAAAATCCTTTGGCACATCACTTGTCATTCAGAATTCAGCTATACAAAATGAAATACACTAACAGCAAATAAGATATGGGAAAGATTATTGGAATTGACTTGGGTACTACCAACTCATGTGTCTCTGTAATGGAGGGAAACGAGCCGGTAGTAATCCAAAACAGTGAAGGAAGGAGGACTACACCTTCTATAGTTGCATTTTTAGACGATGGAAAAGGGGAGCGCAAAGTAGGTGATGCTGCCAAGCGGCAAGCCATTACCAATCCACACAATACCATTAGTTCAGTAAAGCGCTTCATGGGGAAGAAATTCTCCGAGGTTAAAGAGGAAATGAAAAATGTTTCTTATGGCCTTGAGTCCGGCAGTAACGATACCGTACGAATCAAAATCGGAGACCGCAACTATACTCCACAGGAGCTATCTGCGATGATTCTACAAAAAATGAAATCGACTGCAGAAGATTTTCTCGGTCAGGAAGTGAAAGAAGCGGTAGTTACTGTGCCTGCTTACTTTAACGACGCAGAGCGTCAGGCCACAAAAGAAGCAGGACAGATCGCAGGTTTAGAGGTGAAGAGAATCATTAACGAACCTACAGCAGCAGCACTGGCTTACGGTCTTGACAAGAAAGATAAGGACATGAAAATAGCCGTCTACGATTTAGGTGGCGGTACTTTCGATATTTCTGTCCTTGAGCTCGGTGACGGTGTTTTTGAAGTAAAATCAACGAATGGCGATGTTCACCTGGGTGGAGATGACTTTGACGGAGTTATCATTAATTGGTTAGCCGAGGAGTTCATAAAGGATGAAAGCATTGATCTAAGAAAAGATCCGATGGCACTGCAGCGTTTAAAAGAAGCTGCGGAAAAAGCAAAGATTGAGTTATCCAGCTCTTCTGAAACTGAGATCAATCTTCCTTACATCATGCCTGTTGATGGTGTTCCGAAGCACTTGGTTCGTAAACTGAGCCGAGCAAAGTTTGAGCAGTTGGCCGATGATCTTGTAAGGAGATCAATGAAGCCTGTTGAGCTGGCGTTGAAAGATGCAGGTCTGTCTACCAGTGAGATCGATGAGGTAATACTAGTGGGAGGCTCTACCAGGATTCCTAAAATTCAGGAAGAAGTTGAAAAATTCTTTGGGAAAAAGCCTTCTAAGGGAGTAAACCCTGACGAAGTGGTGGCAATAGGCGCGGCGATTCAAGGTGGTGTTCTTACAGGAGAGGTCAAAGATGTTCTTCTGCTTGATGTCACTCCACTATCACTCGGTATTGAGACGCTAGGAGGTGTATTTACAAAGTTGATCGAAGCAAATACTACTATCCCTACCAAGAAATCAGAGACTTTCTCCACTGCGGCTGATAATCAGCCATCGGTTGAAATTCATGTGTTGCAAGGTGAACGCCCTATGGCCAAAGACAACAAATCTTTGGGGAAATTCCACTTGGATGGAATTCCACCAGCCCCAAGAGGGGTGCCCCAAGTGGAGGTAATTTTTGACATAGATGCCAATGGTATCTTAAGCGTGTCGGCCAAAGACAAGGGTACTGGTAAAGAGCAAAATATCAGAATCGAGGCTTCCTCAGGTTTGACCGATGAAGAGATCAACAAGATGAAGCAAGAGGCTGAAGCAAACGCGGAGGCGGATAAGCAGGTAAAGGAGCGTGCAGAAAAGATCAATCAAGCAGATTCTTTGATCTTCCAGACAGAGAAGCAGTTGAGTGAGTTTGGTGAGAAGCTTTCTGCCGGCAACAAGACAGCCATTGAAGAGTCTTTGACTAAATTAAAAGAAGCGCATGGTAAGCAGGATCTTGCTGCAATTGATGCAGCGATGGAAGCCCTGAATACGGCCTGGACGAATGCATCTCAAGAAATGTATTCAGCTCAGCAAGATGCGGCTGGAGGAGCAGGCGCACCAGGCGCAGACCCCAACGGAGCTGCAAATGCTTCAGAAGGGGGAGGCACTGATGACGTCTCTGATGTAGAATTTGAAGAAGTGGAGGAAGAGAAAAAGTAAGTCCTGGAACAGGGCAGCAACCTTCTCAGACTTTTTTAGTAAGTAACAGTCCCGGTTTGATAGACCGGGATTTTTTTTTGCTCTGGCGCCGAATACTGCACCCTAGGTTTGAAGCTTTACCCTTACCGTAAGAGCAGTGCTACTATGAGGCAGGCAAATGGTAAGTGCGATAATCTTACACCCAAGAGTGCGGTAGCATGGGTTGGGGTTCTCCAAAAAGTAAGGTATGAACCGATAGTAGTAATGACGGTTGTCAACAAAAAAAGGCTGCAAATGAGGCTTAATTCCATTTTTAAAATCAACAAAAGGAGCATAGTGGAAGCGCAGATCACTAGTATTATTAGTGCGAATTTGAATTGCAGTGCAGAGGCAGAAATAGCGATAGATCGTTTTCCAAACTGATCATCTCCTTTGCGATCGAGCCAGTCTAGTAGTAGTTCTCGGGCGATGGTAAATAGAAATAGAAAAGCAGCCGTTGCGGTCAGGAATGGATCAGGCTTGATGATTGAGACCCCCCATTGCGTGCCTGCCACGATACCTGCCACGATCATATTTGCCAAAAGTCCTGATTTCACGTTTAGCCAGGAGTAAAGCCCCACAATCGCTAAAAATAGTATCGACAGCAAGAATACTTTTAGGCCAAAAAAGCAAGCTAAAATCGCAAACCCAAGCGCACTGACAGTGCAAAATGTATAAGCAGTAGCAATTGGGATGATGCCAGTTGCGATAGGTCTGTGCTTCTGGTTTAGAAGGTCTTTTTCGCGATCATAGATATCATTGATGATAAAGCAGAAAGCAGATCCGAAAAAGGTACAAAGTACTAAAAGAGTGGCCCTCTGCCATTCATCTTGATTTGGCTGGTAGGCGGCAAGTACCAGTAGGCAAGCCCCAAGACTGGCAGACGGCCGAATGGTATACAAAATTGCACCTGCAATAGATCTGGATCGTGTAAGCATTTAATTTGTCGGTACTTTTATTGCTATGCCATCACGAAGATGCCTTTAATAAATCAATCGAGCTATACATCACGACCTTGGCTCCATTTCAGTCCGTATTTAGAAACGCTGATTCCTTATTTCAATATGAGCTATGATAAGCCACAAGTTGAAAGTGAGAAATTAGAGCTAAGCGATGGGGATTTTTTGGAGTTGGAGTGGATCAGGGGGCATTCATCGCATCTGCTTGTGTTTACGCATGGTTTTGAGGGGAATACGCAGGATGCTTTCATGGTGAAATCAGCGAAGTATTTTTCCATGCATGGTTTTGACGTACTGCTTTGGAACTTGCGGAGTTGCGGAAAAGCATTGAATCGTAATCTTGAGCTCTACCACTACGGTAGTATCCAGGACTTACATGCAGTGGTCAGTCATGGGATCGGCTCGGGAGGTTATGATCAAGTAAGCCTGATTGGATTTTCACTTGGCGGTGGTATCACAATAAACTATTTGGGGAGTGGTTTGGTACCAGAGGAAGTAAAAAGCAGCGTTTGCATCAGTACTCCTCTAAGTATATACAACGCTGCAGCAGAAATGGGTAGTGGCTGGAACCGTTACATCATCGAAAAGAAGTTCTTAGCCAAGATCAAAAGAAAGTTGATCAAAAAGGCTGGGCAGTTTCCAGCGCACTTGAAAGTTGAAGAAGTGCTAAAAGCGAATTCTTTGAGGGCGCTCTTCGAAGATATTCTACTTCCGCTGTATGGATATGAGAGTGTTGGTGATTACAGGCAGAAATGGGATTGTAGACATTTCCTGCCGAAAATATCCTGCCCTTTCTTACTGATTAATGCATTGAACGATCCTTTGCTTTCCTCTGTGGATTTCCCAACAAAGGTTTTTACTCAGCATAACAACCTTTTTTTAGAGATGCCAGCGCTTGGAGGACATGTAGGATTCTCCGGCGGAGTTGGAAAGACTCCTTGGTACATCCAGCGCGTGCAGGAGTTTATTAATGAATGGAAAGAAGTAGGTGAAGGTAGTGACCTTACTACTTCCTCTTGTATTTCTTGTTGAATTTTTCCACCCTTCCCGCAGTATCGAGAAATATCTTTTTACCGGTGTAAAACGGATGTGATGCAGAGCTTACTTCCACCTTGATTACGGGATATTCATTGCCGTCTTCCCACTTAATTGTTTCGCTGGAAGTCATGGTAGATTTTGTGAGAAATTTGAAATCGCTTGTGGTATCAAGGAAAACGACTTCTTTATATTCTGGATGGATATCTTTTCTCATTTCGTAAGCTTTTTCAAAAAGGTTTGCAAAAATAGCAATTATTTAATTCAAGGCATATTTAATTACAACAAAAAGCCTAGTCGGATATCCCTTCCCAATCAAACTTTTTGCTGGGGCTACCACGCTGTAGCCTACCACTTTTTACAGTATCAAATGCCCTAAAATGCACGAGATTCTCTTGATCGGCCCAAATTTCATGTAAAATAGAGTTGGTGACTTTAATCAGGCTGAGCCTTTTCACTTTCTCAATTTCCATGTAGCACCACATCACATCTTCTTCAATTTCCGCACCCACATATTTCAAGGTGAACACTTTTCCTTTCTGGTCTTCCAGGGAGATCCTCTCTAGCACATATTGCTTCAACTCTGTTTTGACCTGCTCCCAATCGTCGGGATCGGTAATGTCAAGTGATTGATCTCCACTTGTCTCCCGCAAAGCGAGCTCTAAATCATCCAAAAATATTCGGCTGCTGATCTGGAGACTTTTCTGGTCTGCTTTGTATTTCACATCGGTGACCGAAACGTGAAAAGGATGGAGCAGGAAAGAAAAAAGAAGTATGGCTAGCTGCATGCTGTAAAGTTAGCATTTACTGTGCCAGTGTTCTTTTAAATAAGTTGGCTGTTTTTACCGCAATCTGGGGTCTTGTTGCGGAAGTCACGTGCGTACGATCTACCTTCGTGCAGGAGTGAGCGAGCTAAAGCTATATTATCAACTTGGTCTGGATCATATCCTTGACATTCAGGGATACGATCACATTTTGTTTGTGATTGTGCTTTGTGCAGTCTATCAGCTTGCTGATTGGAAAAGGGTGCTCATTTTAGTCAGCGCTTTTACGATTGGCCATTCAGTCACCCTTGCTCTTTCCACTCTACGCATCATTTCTGTAGACGGAGATCTGATTGAATTTTTAATACCGTGCACCATTCTTCTTACTGCAATTTCCAATTTGTTTTCAAAAGAAGGCAAAGTGGAGCAAGGCAAGATGACTCGTAATTATTTCTATGCTGGATTTTTTGGGCTGATCCATGGCTTAGGTTTCTCTAATTACTTGCGGGCATTATTAGGACAAGATGAAACAATTGTGGCACAGCTCTTTGCCTTTAATGTAGGCTTAGAGGTAGGTCAAATAATAATAGTTGCAGTGTTCCTGGCTATTGGTTTTCTTTCGGTTTCAATATTTGGAATGAACAGAAGAGACTGGAGATTTATTATTTCATCGGCAGTAGGTGGTATTTCCATTACCATACTGCTAGACCTTTCTCAATAGTGGCCAAAAAAACGATTAACAATTAACTAAAATGAAACAAAAACTTTCACTTCTCACCGCTTTACTGACCTGTTTTGTTTTGACAGGGCAGGACAGAAAGCAGAAAGACACGGAATGGGAACAAAAATTTGAGCAGCTAGGTACCATGCTCCCAACTCCCAATACTTATCGTACTGCTTCGGGTGCCCCAGGTCATGAATACTGGCAACAAAAAGCGGATTACAAAATGCAGATCGTCTTAAACGATGACAACCAGTCTATCTCTGGTAGCGAGACCATCACGTATTACAACAACTCTCCAGACGCTTTGGAATACTTATGGGTACAGCTGGATCAGAACGTTCGTGCTTCCGATTCTAACAGCCCTTTAATTGGGCAGAGCGCAATGCGAGATACATTGAGCTATTTCTCAGTTTTTAATGTAGTTGGAGATCAGGATTATGATGGGGGTTTCAAGATCAAATCGGTTAAATCTAGTGGTGCCAATATGAATTACACCATCAACAAGACGATGATGCGAATTGACCTGGCCAAGCCTTTAAAGTCGGGCGATGACATGACGTTCAGCATTACCTGGTCTTATAACATAAACAATCGTCTTAGTGATGGCGGTCGCTCAGGCCTCGAGTATTTCGAGGAAGAGGACAACTACTTATATACCATAGCTCAATTTTTTCCGCGCATGGCAGTGTATGCAGACACTGAAGGCTGGCAAAACAAGCAGTTTTTAGGCAGAGGTGAGTTTGCGCTCACGTTCGGTGACTATGAGGTAGACCTTACTGTGCCGTCGGATTTTGTGGTAGGTGCAACTGGTACACTTCAAAATCCTAAAGACGTGCTCACTTCAGCACAAATGGATCGATTTGAGAAGGCCAAAAAGTCTTATGATAAGCCAGTAATCATTGTCACCGAAGAGGAGGCAATCGAGAATGAAAAGACCAAAGCTACGGGTACAAAAACCTGGAAGTTTAAGGCAAAAAATGTGAGAGATTACGCTTTCTGCGCCTCAAGAAAATTTATTTGGGATGCAATGGCTGTAAAGTTGAGTGAAGACAATGAACCTATGGCCATGTCTTATTATCCCAAAGAAGGCAATCCTCTCTGGGAGGAGTGGTCTACTGTGGCCGTGGCTCAGACCCTAAAAACGTTTTCGAAATTCACGGTTGAGTATCCTTATCCTAAGGCAATATCAGTCCATACCGCATCAATTGGTATGGAGTACCCTATGATCTGCTTTAACTACGGTCGTCCCAATCCTGATGGTACTTATTCAGATAGAAAGAAACACGGGATGATCTCGGTAATTATCCACGAAGTGGGTCACAACTTTTTTCCCATGATCATCAATTCCGATGAGCGGCAGTGGACCTGGATGGACGAAGGCCTTACTACTTTCGTTCAGTACTTGACGGAGCAGGAATTAGAGAAAAACTACCTGGATTACGAGTATCCTTCAAGAAGAGGGCCAGCCAAAAACATGGTGCCATATATGAGAGGAGAATACGGTCTGGTGAGACCGATCATGACCAACTCCGAGCAGATTAGGCAATTTGGCAGTAATGCGTACGGCAAACCGGCTACTGCGTTAAATCTGTTAAGAGAAGTAGTGATGGGTCCGGAGTTGTTTGATAAAGCATTTAAGACATATGCTGAAAGGTGGGCTTTTAAGCATCCTACACCAGCAGACCTATTCAGAACCCTCGAGGATGCATCAGCGGTAGATCTTGATTGGTTTTGGAGAGGCTGGTTTTATGGAACAGACTACGTAGATGTGGACCTGGCTGAAGTACGTTGGTTCCAAATGCAGACGGAAGAGAATGGTTTAGAGACCCGAAATATCAAAGGTTCCGGGCAGGCAATTGATGGTGAAGATGACGGGAACATGGATTTTGGATCAGCGCCACAACCTTTTGTATTTCAAGAATGGAAAGGTGGCTCTGGCGAATACCGACAGTCACGAGATCAGAACAAGGTGAAAAGAGCAGCAGAGGGTAAGCATTTCTACGAACTTACGCTGAAGAATCAAGGAGGCCTTGTTACGCCCATCATTATTGAATGGACATTTGCGGATGGCACTACAGAGCTACAGCAAATCCCTGCTGAAATCTGGAAGATGAACGAAAAGCAAGTAAAAAAGGTCTTTGTGAAAAATAAGGAGGCCACAAAGATCGTGATTGATCCAAATAGAATGACTGCCGATGCGTATACTGAAAACAATGTCTTCCCTCGGATGGTACAAAAGGATCGCTTTGAGAAATTTAAAGGTGGTGAGTAGTTAAGATGCTTGCCAGGACAATGATTTAGGCTAAGATTTTAGCCGCAGAAAGGGGGTCTAGTGCCTCCTTTTTTATTTATACCTTTAGCCCAAATATTCAACTATGCACAGAATTCAAAGCCTCTTGATTTTTGGGATTTTTTGTTACGCCTGCAACACTACCACCACCTCGGAGCAAACCGATTTTGGCACAGCGGAAGAAGAGGATGGCGGCACCTTTGTAGCTTATAATAATCCGCCTGCAGAAGGATTCAACACTGCAGGATCTGATATGCTGGCAATGCTGCTTGCAGATAAATGCATGCAGGCCATGGGAGGAAGAGAAGCCTGGGACGCGACCCGCTTTATTTCGTGGAATTTCTTTGGACGAAGAGACCACCTTTGGGATAAAAAGACCGGAGATGTAAGGATTGAGGATACGTCTAACGGACTTGTTGTTTTAATGAATATCAACTCTAAGGAAGGTTCAGTGACACGCCGAGGAGAACCAGTAATCGACTCGCTTGATCATTTTCTGCAGCAAGGTTACAGCTGGTGGGTCAATGATTCTTACTGGCTAGTTATGCCTTTTAAACTAAAAGATTCGGGTGTCACTCTTAAGTACTTTGGAGAGGATACTACAGCCCAAGGGGAGGCTGCAGATGTGATTCAAATGACTTTCAAGGAAATTGGACTTACTCCACAAAATGTCTACGAAGTTTGGATCGACACTGACTCAAAGTTGGTGAATCAGTGGGCTTTTTATCCGGATAGCACAGCTCAAGAACCCATGTTTATCACTCCCTGGGCAGGGTACGAGCAGTATGGAGATATTTTGTTGGCAGGAAATCGTGGAGATTATTCCCTCAAAAATATTTCGGTGGTAGAGGAGGTGCCTGATGGTATTTTTGAAGAACATAATGTGATGATAGCGTCGCTTAAATGACAGTCCTCTGAAACTTCTAATTGTGACAGGTGTTTTTTACGCATGAAAGCAATTTGGAACAGCCAAGTTATCGCCGAGAGTGACGATACTATCGTAGTGGAAGGAAATCACTATTTCCCTCCCGCATCAGTCAAAAAAGAATTTCTACAGGATTCTAAGACCCATTCTGTATGTCCCTGGAAAGGCACTGCAAACTACTATTCTCTTCAGGTGAATGGAGAGGTAAATTCAGATGCAGCATGGTACTATCCTGAAACCAGTGATCTAGCTAAGAACATCAAAGGATATGTCGCCTTCTGGAAAGGGGTAAAAGTAGAGTAGTCTGGGTAGTATTTTCTTGCGGAATCTGCACACTAAACTTTATATAAGCCAATTCAGTGGTTCAGGAACCTGAAATTGGGCTGTTGGGTCTTTTACTCTCTTTGGGTTTAAGCTCATGAGCTTTTAGGATTTCCAAGGACACAAACTTTAATATTTTCTCATGGGTAGCTTCAAGGATGACCGGGGGAGCATGACCGGCCTCTTGTGCTTGTTTCCATCGACTGGCACAAAGGCACCAACGGTCGTTGGCTTTTAGTCCGGGAAAGCCGTAGTGCGGTAGTGGGGTGCTCAAATCATTTCCCTTGGACTTTGTATAGTTTAAAAACTCCTCAGTCATTACGGCACAGACCGTATGCGTACCTTGATCACGTTCGTCTGTTTTGCAGCATCCATCCCGGAAAAACCCTGTCATAGGTGAGGTGCTGCACGGAATGAGCGGCGCTCCCAAAACATTTCTATCTGCTGTTTTACTCTGGTTCATTGTCGTGCGTTTGTGTTAGGTGTTTCAGTATTTTCTTTTCGTAACGCCGGTTCCTTCTTTTCCCCTTCTTTTTTGAGGCTCGCTTGTTCACTCGCTTATCTTTTATCAACCGATCCAGGTCTTCAGGATCACCGATCTCAGAATCAAGCTGCTGTTTAGTTCTGCGCATTTTGAAAGGTATTGATCATTTAAATTCAGGAATTAATGGTACAATCTGGAGATTGGTCATAGCATACAACAATATCTAATCACTTCTTGAAAACTGGATACACGTTTTATAAGTCGGTAGGGGCAGGACAGGTTTTGAATTGCATGAAGAAAATTGCACTCTTTTACCACTTACAGTGGTCTAAAATCATGGTTGGGGTGAAAATGAGCAGCGCTAAAGGATGCTGTTTTTTTGATCGCGAGTATCGCTAGTGATTAAGCAGAGCCAGCATTCCGGATCAGACTGATTTAGAATATTTTCTAAAAAATGCCGGCAGAATACCGCCATGATGGTATTCCCATGGCACGGCGAGCACAGTACCTTGGCACTAATATCCAAATCCAGATCAGTGAAATTGCTAACTTTCGGAAAGAAAAAGAAGAAGAGTACGACAGCAATGAATATTTACCTTACCGACGATCATGCCATTTTGCTTGGTGGCCTGATTAAGATTCTTTCGGTAGAGGAGGATCTGGAAGTGGTTGGTTCCGCAGGCACAGTTCGTAAGACCTTGGAAGACCTCACCCGTCTGCGCGTAGACATACTGATTACTGACTACAATCTCCCAGACGATGACGGACTGGCTTTGGTACGGAGGGTGAAAGTGAAATACCCGGAAATCAAAATCATCGTCTTGAGTATGCATGATGAGGCACATTTGATCAAAGAAATTTTAAAGGAGGGTGTAAATGGTTATATCCTTAAAAAGGACTCACACGAGGAGTTGGTACATGCGATCCGAGCTGTTAAAAATGACAAGATTTATCTTAGCTCAGATGTGAATGCGATGCTCATGCGCGGATTAAACTCCCAAGGCGAGCAGCGACTACTTACAGATCGGGAGCGGGAAATTCTCAAGTTGATTGCCAAGGAGTACACCAATAAACAGATGGCAGAAGAGCTCTTTATCAGCGAGAGAACTGTAGAAACACACCGCAAAAATATCTTTCGAAAAACAGGCACAAACAATTTGGTTGGGCTCATAAAGTTTGCTTACGCAAATAACCTTATTTGATTCCACGGGTAGTATAAGCAAAGTCCGATACTGTCATATCACAGATATCTAAAATTCGCCCAGGTTATTTAGTGAATCAGATAGAAGATCTGCAACACAGTACTGACAAGCTCCATCTGATTTAATGAAAGGAAAAATGGATAGAAATCGTTACTTTAATGGAAATAGAAAAGCAATGGATGTTCGATCAGAAAAGCAAAATATAATCGCTAGATTAGAATCAGTCACAGATGAGTCACTTCTCTTGACCGTAAAAAATCTTTTGGATTTCGCACTAGGTAAAACAGAAGAAGATGAGTTGCTAGAGAAATCGCTCGCACGAGGAATCCAAGAATCTAAAGAAGGCAAAGTTACTCCTCATAAAGAAGTGATGGTTAAAATGCGTGCCGAGTACAAACTGTGAGCTACGAAGTAAATTGGACAGATGAGGCTAAGCTTACCTTCAATAACAACCTTAAATATCTAAGTGAAGAATGGGACTTGCTGACAATTAATAAGTTTTTGGACCGAGTAGATGAAGTCGAAACATCAATCAGTCAAAACCCTAATCTTTACCCCATTTATAGAAAATCAGACCAAACTCATAAATGTGTCTTGAATAGACATATGACGCTTTACTACAGAGTAGTTAGCTCGACCCAAATTGACTTCATCACTTTTTGGAATAGTCACAAAAACCCAAAAAACCTGAAGGTCTGAATTGGTAAATAGAGGTCAAAGCTACTTGCCACACTACGGGTTTCACGGTATAGAAATTACCTTTTAGGTAGGATTTAGATACTTCGAGCTTTCATGGACTTTTGAGCCAAAAAAAGTAACATGAAAACCCTATTAAGTATTGTCTGCGCCCTTTTCGTGATGAGCGCATTCGGGCAACGTAAAACTACCGTCAGCACACAAGGTAATATCACATACCAGGTTTTGGAAGACAATCCAGAGCGTGCCTATACCAACTTTATCGCCCCGGAGTTTGGGGCCGAAGTGAACAAGACCGATCTGAGCATTTTCTTAGGTGCAAATGCCAGGAAAGCCCTTGTAAAAGACTTCACACTTGAGGCTGTAGGCCGTTTTGACGTGTACAGTATGAATGCCGGTTCAGCGACTTTTCTGGTAGAGGGCGGAGTATTCTTACCGCTCATGACCAAGGAAAAAACCAAGGAGGTCCCGGTCATTTTGAGTTACAATCCCTACGCAGGACAAGAGTACAACACAGACGATGGAAAACTCTACAACAAGGAGGAAACAAAGTTCATCAAAATTCCCTCGGGCAGGTACAAAAATCAATATGGTGTACGGGGAGGGTTACACTACCGTAGCATAGGTGCAGAAGATGATATAAATGATATTGAAGCCGGAAACATCAATTTGGGAGGTATATATGTAGGTGGGCAAATGACCTCTCAAGCTTTTGTTAAAACCAAAATCAATAATGATGTCGAGCGTTTTGGAGCTGGATTTACAAGGCTCTATTTCGATATTTTAATTCTTCCATACAGCGAACTAAGTCGAGATGAACTATCAGCAGCGACCAACTCCGACGGTGTGTTTGGCTGGAGGGTTGGTTACCAATGGTACCTTTCACCGCATGATGGCGACTATAAATTCTTTGGGAATTCTATTTTCGGTGCTGAGCTAGGGACCAGACCACTATCAGGGTTTATGTTCAATTTCTCTTGGGCCTACGCTTTCAATAGGTCCTAGGAAGAAGTCTGAATTTAGCTGTTCCCTTGAAAAGGAAAGATCATATCTCTCCCGTGCTGCTGAAGTGGCGATTTGGATGTGTGTATCGCAAATCAACGCTCTGGCGCTGAAATTTCGGTGCACTCTACGTGATTCACGGTATAGTGATTTGCCTGATCCGAGGGATATTAATTGCTGGGCAGCAAGCTGAATTTTGTCCTACAAATCAAAATTTTTACGCCATGAGAAAATTGAATTTATTACTTGGAACTGCCTTTTTGCTGTCCTTTTCGGTCTCAGCGCAGGAGTTTGAAAAAAAGAGCATCTATATTCAGTCGCTTAAAAATCAAGACTTAGCAAAGGCTCCTAAAAAAGTTTACATCACGAATTTTAAGATATACTATCAGATGATTGCCGAAGCTGAAAAGACAGTGTATGGTGGTAGACAGTTTGGTGGAGGATCATATACAGGTAACGCCACGGCAAGGCTGGCAGTTGGGGTAGAAGGTATCGGCCCGAAAGATCTGCAGGCCCTCACAGATAAAATTTACAGTGAATATGTAGCCGATTTGGAAGCACTAGGTTTGGAGGTTTACAACGCAAAGACCAAGTCCGGCATTCCTTTCTACGAAGATTACACTAAACTAGAAGGTCCAAGAATCAATCAAGAGCAGGTACCGGGAAGCTTAATGGTGATTCCTAGTGGATTTTCCTATCATGTGAAAAAAGTGACGAAAAAAGGCAAGGAAAAAGCAGGAGGACTAATGGGTGGAACGCCGGAATTCGTATCGGCGATGTATCATAAAGGCTTACCAAGAATTAGTAGGGATTTAGATGATATGATGGTAGTAGACATTGCATTGAGTGTGCCTAGCATTTATTTAGATCCTAAATCTCAGCTAGGTTCTGCTAAAATCAAAGGAGGACCAGACTTAAAGCTTTCTGGTGCGAGAGCCTCCTATGCAAGTGGGAAATCAAATAAGCCGGGAGCAGCATTTCCTAAGACCGCAATTGAGCTGCTTTTGCAGAAGCCTATGAAAATCAATGGAGTTTTTGAAGCTGAGACCTTTAAGACTGTAGCTACTAAGTCGAGAACTACAGTGCCAGACTATGGTGCATTCTTCACAGTTGACAACAAAACCGTGGAACTAAGCAATACAATTGAATGTGATCCCGCAGTTTATAGCGCAAAGGTTGGAAATGCTATTAACATGTTTCTAGGGAAGTCGCTTGAAAAGTTTGAGGCGAGTTTATCAGGCGAAAAACTGAAGTCTGGTAAAGAGTGAATCACAATAAGTAAGAAGTTCAGCAATTCACAGATCATGGCGAATGGTTTGTGAACAGCTGTTGCCCTGGCGATATTCTCGCCAGGGTTTTTATTATTACCATGACCTCAGTCTTGCTGAGCGCTACTTTTTGCTCCAGTTGTCTCGCAGGGTCACTGTTCTATTGAAGACCAGATTTTCATGAGTTGTATCCTCATCTACCCGAAAGTACCCGATTCGTTCAAACTGAACCTGATCGCCCACTTTCGCTACCTTGAGCGATGGCTCCAAGACAGCCTTATTCGAAATCTCAAGAGAGTCAGGGTTCAGATGGTTTTTGAAATCATCGTTTATTGCACCCATATTTTCGGTCTTGAAAAGGCGATCGTACATGCGAATTTCGGCATTTACTGCGTGCGGAGCGGCGACCCAACCTAGCGTGCCTTTTACCTTTTTTCCGCTGGTGTCCTTACCGCTCCGACTATCTGGATCATATTCGGCATAGAGCTCTTCTATGGAGCCATCACTTGCTTTTTTGTAGCCAGTGCATTTGATAATGTAAGCAAACTTTAGGCGTACTTCTCGGTCAGGTCCCAATCGGTACCACTTGCGTGGACTGGGCGGGTCTTCCATGAAATCCGCTTGATCTACAAAAATCTCCTTTGTGAATGGCATTTCCCTGGAGCCAGCGCTTTCATCCTCAGGATTATTTACCGCAGTAAGTACCTCGGTTTTGTCCTCTGGCCAGTTGGTAATTACAACTTTTAGGGGATTTAGTATTCCAAAAACTCGATTACAGGTTTTGTTTAAGTCTTCCCGCACGGCGTGCTCCAGTACCGCTACATCGGTGAGGCCGTTTCTTTTCGCTACACCGATGGTATCAGCAAATTTTCTAATTGCAGCTGGTGTAAAGCCCCTCCTTTTGATTCCTGAAATCGTGGGCATTCTAGGATCATCCCAGCCATTTACATAGTTACCCTCCACCAACTCTCGCAAGCTGCGTTTGCTCACAATGGTGTAGCTGAGGTTTAACCTGGCAAACTCCGTTTGTTCTGATGGGTAAATTCCTAATTTTTGAATAAGCCAGCTATATAGAGGTCTGTGCACTTCAAACTCAAGCGTGCACAAAGAGTGTGTGATTTTTTCAATCGAGTCAGATTGACCGTGAGCCATATCATAGGTAGGGTAAATGCACCACGTGTCACCGGTCCTATGGTGAGCAGTGTGTTTTATCCGGTACAAAATGGGATCACGCATATGCATATTCGGTGAACTCAAATCAATCTTTGCGCGAAGTACACGGGCGCCATTTTCAAACTCGCCCGCCTTCATGCGCTGAAACAAGTCTAAGCTTTCTTCAATTGGTCGATCTCTGTAGGGGCTGGGTTTTCCAGGCTGAGTGGGTGTACCTCTTAGGG
>JBCCLV010000055.1:0-25966 GCA_039026695.1 Bacteroidota bacterium | reverse complement strand
TTATTGTTCGCCGAAAATGCTGATGGAAAGTTGATTGCGGTAAGCCCGGACCCAGCGGCAGAAAATGGATCTACAATTAGCTAATTAGATCAGCTTTAAAAAACTTCTGTAGACAAAGTTTTTTTGACGACATATCTACAAGTAATTCTTCCCCTTCCCCTTGAAGGCACTTTTACCTATCGGCTGCCCAAAGAGATGGAAGTACGGGTGGGGGCGAGGGTCATCGTATCTTTTGGAAAGAAGAAGATTTATACAGGGGTTGTCGCCAGTATCGATCAGGATTCTCAAGAAACTGATTATTCGGCTAAGCCAATTCTCGATGTACTCGATGAAGATCCGGTGGTAAATGCCTTGCAGCTTTCTTTTTTTCAATGGATGGCTTCCTACTACATGTGCACACTCGGGGAGGTTTTAAATGCGGCACTACCTGCTTCCCTCAAGCTGTCCAGCCAGTCTTTTGTGGCAATTAATCCTGAGATTGATGTGGAGGATGTAGATGTAAGTGATCGTGAATGGGAGCTACTTCGGGTTCTTCAGCGAAATGATATTTCCGTGAAGGAGATTGGGGAGATGTTACAGCTAAAGCAACCGCAGCAGTTGCTCAAAAAACTGGCCCAAAAAGGGCTAATTGATCTATACGAAAAGATAAAGGACAAGCATACCAGCAAAAAGATCAAACGAGTAAGGCTGAATAGTGACTTGCTGGAAGGTAATCAATTGGAGTTGCTGCTAAATGAGCTTGAAAGTAAGCCTAAACAGCAGGACGTACTCTTGACTTATCTTCGGGACGTTCCAATCCTAGAAGACCGATCTAAAAATGTCGATGGTATCGCCAAGTCTTCATTGATCTCTCAGGATGTGAGTGCCTCGTCAATTTCTACTTTGATAAAAAGAGGTATACTAGAAGCCTGGGATGCGCCTGTTTCCCGTTTTGGCGCGATTTCAAGCAAGGATGATAGTGTAGTCCAACTTAGCGAGGCGCAAACCGAATCTGTACGCCAAATTCGTACGGCCTTTGGGCAGAAAAGTACGGTCTTGTTACAAGGTGTAACCGGCAGTGGCAAGACTGAGGTATACATTGAATTGATTAAAAGCACAATAAAGGCCGGTGAACAAGTACTATTTCTACTTCCAGAGATCGCCCTTACCACCCAGATAGTCAATCGATTGCAGCGGGTATTTGGAGCATCTTTCGGTGTATATCATTCTCGCTATTCAGAAAGCGAACGCACCGAAGTGTGGCACGCTGTTCATGAGCAAAAAATCAACTTTGTGGTGGGAGTGAGGAGTGCAGTATTTCTTCCGTTTTCCAATCTAGGCCTGGTCATAGTGGACGAGGAGCATGAGCCCAGCTACAAGCAATTTGAACCTGCCCCAAGGTACCATGCCAGGGACGGGGCGATTTACCTAGCTACGCTGCACCAGGCCAAAGTCCTACTTGGGACTGCTACCCCCGCTTTGGAAACTTACAAAAATGCATTAGATGAAAAATTTGGGTTCGTAGAATTGACGAGCCGCTACGGGGAAGCGTTTGAGCCTTCTCTATTTTTTGCCAATACGCTAAAAGAGCGCAAGCAGAAAAAACTCAAGGGAAACTTTAGTTCATCTCTAGTAGAGGCACTTACTCAAGTGCTGGAGAAGAAAGAGCAAGCGATTATTTTCCAAAATCGGCGCGGATATGCCGCCTATATCTCCTGTGACAATTGTGCTACAGTTCCCAAGTGCCCTAATTGCGCAGTAAGCCTTACCTACCATCAGTTTAACAATCGGTTGGTTTGTCACTACTGCGGGTATAATCAGGCCATGTATTCGGACTGTCTTCACTGCGGAAGCAAAGAGCTGCGCCAGATCGGGTTTGGAACCGAAGAGCTTGAGGAGGAGCTAAAGCTTTTATTTCCTGCTGCCATTATCCAGCGCATGGATTTGGACACTACGCGCTCAAAATATAGCTATCATCGTATTATTGAGGCATTTGAGGAAGGGGACATTGATATACTTGTTGGTACCCAAATGGTAAGCAAAGGCCTCGATTTTGATCGGGTAAATTTGGTGGGCATCTTTGATACGGACCGGATGATACACTTCCCTAATTTCAGGGCACAAGAGCGTGCCTACCAGTTGATCACTCAAGTAAGCGGCCGGGCGGGACGAAAATCAAAGGAAGGAAAAGTGATCATTCAGACCCAGGATCCTGATCAGCGTTTACTGCAAAAGATCCAAACCCGAGACTACCGTGCTTTTTATCAATCTGAAGTGTTGGAGCGGGAGCATTTTCATTATCCTCCCTTCAGTAGGATGATTAATATTACCTTCAAGCATAGAGAAAAACAAGTATCCTTTCAGGCTGCCAATTATTACTACCATGAGGTGCTGAAGCACTTTAAAGGCCTTCGGGTCATTGGTCCCGTGGAACCCATGATCGGTAAAATCCGCAATCTTTACCTTCATGAAATCACGCTAAAAATTCCGAAAGGAGGTAATTTGACGGCAATTAAAGAATCACTAAAAATGGTGAGAAAACTACTAGACGCCATGCCTGCCTTTAAGAGCGTTGGCGTGGTATTTGACGTAGACCCGGCATGATGAGAAATCTGGTTTTTGCTGTACTACTGTTTGGGTTACTAGCTGCTTGCGATCCTTGTGAAGATTGTGGCGCTTCATTAGTTTTTGAGCCGACTGTAGAAATGATTTTTGTCAATGCCGATAGTCTAAAAGACATCCGAGACAGCTTAGGTATCATTGCTTTTAATGATTCAGCACTTGCTTCCAATAGTTTTATTCTTGATACCCTACAGGATCGAATTGAGGAGATAGACCTGATTTTAGCAACGATGGACAGTGCTCTGCTTGAGCTAGAGAAAGCAGAGATCCTCAATGTTTCAGTTCCTATGCGCAAAGCTGACTCTGCTTTGTTCGCGGAATTAAATAAGGATGCGGACTCCATTTCGCAGCTTTTTACCCAAGCAATTACTACCATCAATTCAGGATCGGTAGAACTAGAAAATGTAGTAATTGTCGAGAATGAGGCAACCATTCCGTTTACAGATAGTGCGACAAGTTGGAACTTTCCGCTTTCTTTTGATGGAAAGTTCTCTACCTACACCTTCGATATTTCTGACGAGTCATTCCTGATCCAGCTCGATTATGAGAATTTCACAGAAGTAGATGAAGAGCGTAATGTGCTTATCAGAGCCAGGGACCTTACATTAATCGATACCTTGGGCTTTGATAGCGTGGACGTTTGCGAGAGAAACTGTTTTGATGGAAATGCGACTTTTACTTTTTACTTCTAGCCTTTTCATCGGCCTGTTGGTGATAGCCCAAGAGCCAGATTCCCTCTACGCTGATTCAGTGCAAGTGGGTCTTCTAGCTGTATCTGATACTTTGAGCACTGATTCGCTTACTACAAGTCAGATAGCATCGGATACCGCTGAAACCATCCCAGTACCTAGAAAATTTCTTTCGGTCGCTCCTTACTTTGATTTGGGAAAGCTCCTCACACTGCCCACTGGATTTGAGCAGAAAAATGAGGGTGGAGTAGAGCTTCGTTTTTACGAGCATTTTTCCCTTTACGGAGAACTGGGAATATCTCGGCTTTCTCCTGAAGATGCCTATACAAATGGAAGCTACGAAAGCGAAGGAACCTACTGGCGAATAGGAGCTGGCTACATTGGTCCCTTTGATCAAGAGCATAACGTTGGTCTTTCCTTTCGCTACGCGGTGGCAAACTTCGAAGAACAGGGTAGCGTCTTTATCTCTAGCCCTAGTGGCGTTCAAGGTGATTTTGTCGCTCGGGTTGAACGCGAAAATTTGTCTGCTAGCTGGGCTGAAATTGTGTTCTACAGCGATCAGAAGCTATTGGAAAATTCTGATTTATTTTGGTTTGGTGTGAATATTCGTTTGCGAATACTCTACCGATATGATCAGCAAGAGCCACCTGATATTTATGCAATTCCAGGCTATGGTCGCTCCTTTGATAGGACCATCCCAGCATTGAATCTATTTCTGAAAGTCAAGATCTGATATGCTAACAGTGTTTGAGCGAGCAGAAATGAGCGCCCGCTTTGCCTAGTGTGGTAGCTAGTGCTAGTGATTTTCTTCTATTTATCCCCCGGATTTCGGTGCCTGCCAACCATTCTTGACAATAACATGTCCCTGATAATATCGGATAAATCACATGAAATCAATTGTTAGGAATTTCTTGCTCATCCCAGTTTTAGTGATTGGGATTCTTACCTTGGAAAACTGCTGTTACGATGATGACTGCTGCTATGGCGATTGTGATCCGCAACGAGAATGGGGTCTCAAGGCGGTTTACTCAAACGACCTAGATGATATCATTGCCCTTGAGCAGCCTAGATCCTTGGTTAATCCTTCAAAGATCTATTTGTATCGGCAGTACCTTTTGGTCAATGAGGCACAAAAGGGAATTCACATTTTCGACAATAGTGATCCCCGAAATCCACTTCCACTTCACTTCTTGAAAATCCTGGGTGGCAATGATGTGGCCATAAAAGATGATGTACTGTACGCTGATCAATTTGATAACCTAGTCTCCATAAGCCTTGCGTCTGTAGCGGATAAGCTGGAAAAAGAACGCCTGGAAGATGTTTTTCGAAATTTCAATGCTTATGATGTAAGACCAGAAGAGTCAGAAGTGTACTACGAGTGCCCTGACCCTGCTCTGGGCACCGTAATAGATTGGGTTGCTGATTCTGTTGACTATCCATGCTACACCTACTAAGATCATGATAAAATATTTCAGATACTTTTTTCTCCTTTTGCTGTTTGCTTGCGAAGGAGACAGTGACGTTTCTCCCTCAAATAGCGGTGAGAATACTGGTACTGGAGGGTCACTTGCCCGATTTACGATTTCCGGTGACTACTTATATGCTGTGGATGCACAGCGGCTTTTGACATTTTCGCTAGAAGAGGCCATGTCCCCAAAGCAGGTAGACCTTTTTGAGCTTGATTGGGGAGTGGAGACCATTTTTGCCATGGACACCCTAATTTTTGTCGGCACGCAAACTGGGATGCATGTGTTTGATATAACAGAAAGGTCCAGACCAGGCTATCTATCCGGTTTTGAGCATGTGGAATCTTGCGACCCTGTGGTAGCCCAAGATACCCTCGCCTTTGTCACTTTGAGGTCTGGAAACAGCTGCAGAAATGGAATCAATAGATTGGATGTCTTGGATGTAAGAGATCTAAGGGACCCAAAGTTGATTCGCTCTATACCCATGCAAAATCCTCACGGACTTGCGGTAAGAGGAAAACATTTGTTTGTGTGTGAGGGCCAGTTTGGAATGAAAGTTTTTGAAATTCAGGAAAACGCAGCGCTGGAGGAGATAGAATTTTACAGCAGCATTCGCAGTAAAGATGTGATTTTAAGTAATGACAGTCTTATGGTGGTGGTTGCAGACGATGGGCTCTTCCAATATGATTACTCAGATGTAAGCAACATTTCGCTACTAAGCCAAATAAGGAAAGAGTTTTAAGCACAGGTACTTAACACAAAAAGTCCCTGACTACCGAGCCAGGGACCTCACAACCTATCTCACCACAAAATTCTTTGGTTTGCTGATTGCTACAAGTTGCTTACAACCATTTTTCAGTTACGATTTACCGTAATGGAGTTGGAAAAATCAAACGTACCTTGAAGACCCGTATCAATATTACTTCCAGCCATTAGGCCAGTAATTCCGCTTTGATAAGCCAAGTGATAGATAAGGCATACACCCACACCGGCTCCATCAAAATTGACACCTTCCAGATCTGCGGTGGTAGCGGGTAAACCAAGAATTTCACCCTGAGCATCAGTGATTACCCAAGTGGTGTTGACACCTGAAGTAAATCCGCTGGCACTGATACCTGATACCATATCGGCAGTTCCGTCTACAGCAAATGTGAAAGGCCCTCCTGTGATGATCCCACCGGTGATGTTTCTGTTTACTTCGAGTGCATTAGATAGCGCAAAATCGCCCACCAAGCCAGTTTTCACGTTACTTCCCATTGCAAGACCTGTAATGCCATCAGCATGGACCAAATGATAGATTAAACAAAGGCCAATACCAGCACCGTCAAAATTGACACCTTCAAGGTCGGTAAGTGTACCCGGAAGTCCGAGGATTTCTCCCTGGTCGTCAGTTACTACAAATGTAGAGTTCACTGTAGTGCTTTCGCCAGTTAAAGTAATCCCACTGACCATATCTGCAGTGCCATCCACATCAAAGTTGAAAGGTCCTCCGGCAAGCGTGCCACCATTGAGAGCCGTCCGATCTACTTCAATAGAGTTTGAAAGATCAAAATCCCCGGTAATTCCAGAGGTATTGGCACCTGCGGTAAGTCCTGTGATCTCACCTTCATATCGGAGATACCAGATAAAACAGGTACCTACGCCAGCACCGTCAAAGTTTACTCCTTCCAGCATCTCAAGTGTACCTGGCAGCCCAAGGATTACATTTTGGTCATCAGTAATTACCCAGCTTGCGCTGCTACCTACGCCGAGACCATCTGTACTTACCCCGGTAACAAAGTCCGGTACACCGTCTACCACAAAGGAAAAAGGACCACCTGAAATGGTGCCCGCATCTACCTGTACACTTACGTCTTCATCATCATTACATGCAAAAACAGCGGCCAGTAGTCCGCCGAACAAATAGCATCTTTTTAAAAATTTCATTGCCATGATTTTAAGTTTTGTAAGCTGCAATACAAGTCAAGTCAAGTCTCCAAATCCTCACATGTAGATCATATTAGGTTCACACCATTCAGTGATTTTGAACTGAAAGTTGATCAAATAGCGTCTGGTGGCTGATACTTGCGGCAGTGTGCATACTTGCTGTGAAGTATTTGTGATACTTTCTGCATTTATTGCAGACAAATGGAGCAAAGAAGAGTCACAGTTATTGAGGATGATCCTGAGATCTGCGAGTTACTCAGGATTCATTTGGCTGATCTCGATTGTGAGGTGAAGCTGATCAATCATGGCACTAAGGGATTTGAACATCTGATGAAAAATGAATCTGAGTTGATCATACTGGACATCAAGTTGCCTGGCATGGATGGCATTGAAATTTGCCAGAAGGCACGCGCTCATGGCATTGCTACGCCTATCATTATGCTCACAGCCCGCTCAGAGGAAATTGACCGTGTTTTAGGTCTGGAAGTAGGTGCAGATGATTATATGACGAAACCCTTCAGCATCCGGGAATTTATCGCCAGGGTAAAAGCCATGTTCAGGAGAGCCAAGATTATGCAGGAACGGATGGCGCAAGATCAGCATCCCAAGTTATTGGCATTCGAGGAGCTTACCATTGATGTGGATCTGCGAAAAGTACATGAACGGGGCAAAAAGATCGAACTGTCTCCCAAAGAGTTTGACTTACTTGTGCTGATGGCTTCAAATCCAGGGAAGAGCTACAACCGATCCAGGCTTTTGTCACTGATATGGGGCTATGACTTTGAAGGATATGAGCACACGGTTAATAGCCATATCAACCGATTGAGGGCGAAAATTGAACCTAACATGGATGATCCTAAATACATAATTACTACCTGGGGCGTGGGTTATAAGTTTAACGAAGAATTACAATCATGAAGACCAGCGCCGTATCGACCCGATTAATCAAAAAGATCATTTCCGCTTTTTTGCTTTTGTTGGTGGTAGTAGGAGTGGGGTATATTTTTATCACCTACTATTTTACAAATAAGTTCTTTCAAGAAACCTCTCAGAAGCTTAATGCCCAATTAGCTTCTCACGTGATCAACGAAAAGTTCCAGAATGCATCGCCGTTCCTTGCTGATGGTACGGTAAACAAGCCGCTTTTTGGCGATCTCATGCACGATATGATGGCGGTAAATCGTGGAATTGAAGTGTACCTGCTTTCAAAAAGTGGTGAAGTACTTTATTCCGTAGTGCTTGATCATTCCGATGCGGAAAAGCCAGTTTCTACTGTTGATCTGGATCCAATTGACGCATTTATTGCTTGTAATGGCGATAGGTATATTTTAGGCGATGATCCTCGCAATCCAGGTAAACAGAAGATATTCTCAGCAGATCAATTTGCTATTGATGGTCAGCAGGGATACATCTATGTAGTACTTGCGGGAAAAAAGTTTGAGGAGGCTACAGAACAGCTACTGGGGAGCTACTTTCTGAAAATTGGGCTGGGTGCCTCGCTTGCGACTTTGATCTTCGCGGGAGTACTAGGCGTGGTGGTAATCTGGTACCTCACCAGGAATTTGAGAGACATCATTGAAACGGTAAGAAGATTTAAGGAAGGGGACTTGGATGCACGCATCTCAAATGCAGAGACCAAAGATCTATCAGTGCTTTCGGAGACATTCAATGAAATGGCCCATACGCTGGTGGCCAACATTGAGGAATTGAAGTCTGTGGAGGAGCTACGGAGAGAGCTTATCGCCAATGTTTCTCATGACTTGAGAACGCCACTAGCCATCACGAAGGGATACATTGAGACGCTGCAAATGAAAAAGATTCACCTATCGGATGCTGAAGCTGAAAAATACCTGAATATTGTCGGAAAGAGTATTGAAAAATTGCAAAAGCTGATCAATCAATTATTTGAATACTCCAAGCTGGAAGCCAAGCAAATTGTCCCTGAGAAGGAGTCTTTTTCAATTTCTGATCTTGCTCAGGATGTATTCGAAAAGTATCAGCAACTGGCCACTGCAAAACAGATCGAACTTAAGCTGCAAGTAGAACCTAATCTTCCCTTGGTATTTGCAGACATCAGTTTGGTGGAGCGGGTACTGCAAAACCTGATTGATAATGCCTTGAAGTTTACACCTAATCAAGGATCTATCAGTCTTGAAATGCAGTCAAGTGATACACATGTCTCGGTAGCCATCCGAGATACGGGCAGTGGTATCGCTGATCATGAGATTGAGGAGATATTTGAGCGATACAAGCAGGCAAAATCCGAACCTAAGAAGTCTGAGGAAGGGGCAGGTTTAGGTCTTGCGATTGCAAAAAAGATCATTGAGCTGCACGATTCTGCCATTTCGGTAGTCAGCAAACCGGAACTAGGTACTACTTTCCGCTTCCAGCTTCCACTGGTAGGAGCGTAAGTACTTATTTGAGTGCCAGCAAAAAATCCATGGTATCTACATTGTCAGCGTAATCCCAAAGATCTGGTTGCTGGGTAGTTCCAAGCGGTATTCTACCTACCCCCGCGGTACACTGAATTTTGTCTTTTTCTGCATCCAGTATTTGCTTTAGGTCTTCAATGTTGTGGTAGACCTGGTGAAACAGATTGCTCACGGGTGATACCAATTCCTCGGTGGAAGTGACCAGCAAAAATCCAGTGTCGAGGTGAGGTGTTTTATTCACCAAATAGATCGATTTATAGTAGTCGTAGTTGTTACGGTATTTATGATGATGGATGACTTCTTCAAACGGCTCCAATGCTGGGAAGATACTTTTCAGATCAAAACCTTTGGGTGTATAAACTTTGGAGATGTTCCGACATCCTAGTCCAAAATAGGTGAAAATGTCTTTTCCGAAAGCTGTTAGTTCTTCCTCTGTTTCTTTTCCGGACAGCACAGCGACTGAAGTACGGTTTTTACGAATTATTTTGGGAATTTTCCTAAAGTAATATTCAAAGTAGCGAGAGCTATTGTCACTACCTGTAGCAATTACAGCATCTATTTCTGTAAGCCGATCCCTAATTGAAATACTCTTTTTGAATTTTGGCTCAATTTCAACTATCCAGTCGATTAATGTTTGCATCAAAACCTGATCATCCGAGCTTGGCTTAATGGCCGCAAAGTGACCTGTCATTAAAACAGTCAAAAGATCGTGAAAACCTACCATTGGTATGTTTCCGGCCATGATGATACCTACAATTTTGGGCACCTCAGAATCAAAATTGTATTTAGCAACCCAATGCTCTAGCTTATCCTCTTCCAGCATGCTGCCCAAACCTTTGAAAGCACTGTCAACAGAAGACTCGGTAAACCAGCCATTCTTAACATTAGCGCTAGAAGCCAACTCATGGATCTCAAGTGGAGTGAGTGACCTCAACTTTTCCCCTAGTTTACAGAAAGCGCTTACTCGCTGGTCTAAATGCATGTTTTGATTGGGGTTTTTCAGGACTTTTTGGAAGGCGAATGATGTTTGTTACCAAGGTAATTCAGTAGGAAACTACTTCTATCTCGAACTTAAAAAAAATCAACGCTACTACGAGAGGTAAAATGATTAAAAATCTAGCATGTTTTGAGTATGATTTTACTCCTGTAACAAATCCTTTGGTAGCTGCCATATCGAAACAGCATTAGTTGCAGACGTTGCTCAAAAAATTAGCTGTTAACCTTTTTCGCCACTTGTCATATTATCTATTTATTATGCTTTTGTTAAGTAGTAATAGGTAAACTTGGCAGTACTTACCCTAATAGAATTTCTAAATTATTGTAAATCAGTTTTTTACAAAAATCAAGTGTTTTCTTTACAACCCGCGGCTTTTTCAAATTCACCTCATTATACGCTTTTCACATAACATACTTAAAACAATTTCGAGCAAAGCCAATATAGCTTTGAATCTGAAAATACACATGCACCACCAACTTTATGAGCTTAAGAAATCTTCTGATCTTATGTTTATCCTGGAGTAGTCTCAATTTTGTCTTGGGACAAGGTCAGGAAAATGTTGCTAACAGCCAACAATTTTCATTGAATCCTAACGATTTAGGAGCCCTTAGGAATAGTGTAAACTTAATGACAGGTCAGGTGGGTTTTCCTATGACTGTAGCTTCATTAACAGGTCGTGGTGGTTTAAATCCTCAGTTCACAATTTCCTACAGCTCTGCAGGAATACAAGAGCAAGTAAATACTTGGAATCGTACTGCAAGTACTGGGATCTTAGGATTAGGTTGGACATTTGATTATCCGCGTATTGTTAGTGATCATAATGGCTCAGTCACAAGGAATGATGACACCTACTACCTTTTGGAAAATGGTTCATCAATTGAGCTTATATGTACCGATACTGATCCTAATGGATCTAATCTTTATCGGACTTATAAGTCTCAACAATTCAGGAAATGGACCATTCGCTTTTATTATCAAGAGGATAGGTGGTTTATTCTTACAGAAGGAGGCATGACTTATGAGTATGAATTACCAATCTATATGGTGGCTTGGGGAAATTGGATAGGACCATCCGCGAATACAGTGGGTCAATCGAGGCATAGCTATGGTTGGAATTTGACTAAAGTGATCAACCGATGGGGTGACGAGATGAATTTTTCCTATTTGAATCAAGAGGAAGCTGTGGGAAGTGGAGGTTTAACTCATACCAAGTATTCTCTATTAGAGAGGATCGAAAGTCCTACAGGCAATTACCTGCAATTTCTCTACAAAGACAAAACATATGAAGCCTGTACAAATCCTGCGGATTTTAGATGTGTGGGGAAGATCAGAGAGTATCAGGATCCACACGTAGAGTCAATTGAGCCCGATGCTTATCAGGAAAAAACTAATTCAAAATACTTGTCAGAAGTAAGAGCATATAATGAGGATGGTGATCTTCTATATAAAGTGATCCTTGATTACAAATCTGAGGACGGCCAAGATTTGTTTCTTGGTAATGGAGAAATGGCCAAGAGGCTACTGACCGGGATCCAGAGAATTAATTCAAGTACAGATTCAATACCGGCTACAAGATTTGAGTACGATACAGATAGCTCTTCAGATACAAAGGGTTTTCTTAAAAAGGTCAATAATTCAATTGGAGGGGTAGTATCTTTCGATTACGGTATCACTTCCAGGGAGTTCACCTTTTTAGGCCGAACCTATAATTTTTCCAATTTAGGAGATCGGGATATTACCATTGAAGCACCAACAAATTTCGAAACACCTAGCTTGTTTTTTGGAGCAGACTATGTAGCTGTTCTCTGGAGAAACACCATAGACGGAGCGGGAAACTTCTCGTATGGGCCAAATGAAACGTATCTGCAGGTATATCAGTGGGAGGGCGAATGGGTCAAATACGATATCGGCCAACTAGCCCCACTAAAGAGCAGAAATAGCGCAACAGTCGCTAAAGAGGGAGGGACCTTTTCCAAAGTTAAATTATGGGGCGATGGACAGCATATGTCCAAGTTAGGAGCATTTTTTACTGCTCAACAAGATTTCTTTTCATTTATTTGGAAGGAAGATGGCACTAACGACTATTTTCTTACTCTTGCCCACAAGAATGAACTTGGGAAAGGGTGGGATATTGAGGAGATAGAGATTCAGAATTTTGATACTTACTATTCTGACAGAACCCAAGGCTTTGATTATTTGGGGAATTCATTCTTTTTGAGTGGTGACAATTTTGTATCATTTTCAAATCATATAGATGACCGTATACTGACTTACAATTGGGATGGTCAAGCGTGGGTAAAACAAACTCTTACTACAGGCACAGGTAACGGAGGCACATTTTCGGCGTCCAGTGGTCTTATCGCTTCCGTTTCTAATAAGTCAGGAAATGAAAAAATTCAACTTTGGGTTCGAAACGAAGTAGGCGGTTGGCAAAATGTGGTAATCCCGGATGCGCTGAGCTTCAAATCCAATGGAGCCAAAAAAGATCCGGATGGAAGCGATCAGTCTTTTGTGTATGCTGGATCTACTTACATTGTGGTAATGGCAGATGGAGAAAGAGAATTCTTTTACTATTGGGACGAGTATTTTCAGAATTTTCAAAGAGTCGATTTGATTGAATCCGATAAGGACTCATATCCAGTCTTCATCACAGATCACTCTTTTGGTATAGACCAAATGGGTGCATCAAATTACTATCAGATTCTTGGGAACGGAGAACTTGCTTATCACAGGCATGGATACGACGCGGATCGTGGAGACATTAAGTTAGGAAATCTTAAGATGGTAAATGATATCATGCTCACTACTGAGAAAAAATTTGATGATATTTTCTTACTTGATTACGACTTTTCATCTAGCAAATTCGACACTGAGATAGCTGAAACCAGTGCTCGAAGGAAATTTGAGGTGATGCCAAATCTGGCAGTGATGGACGATGATATTTACTACCGGGAACCGGACGGTAGCTGGATTCCAATTCAGGTTCTTGACATGAATAACTATCAGGACAGAGATCGTGACATTACTGTTACCCCTCCAGGCTTGATTTTCAATTCTATTCCGCACTCCTCTACCGAGATTTTTGCTATCATCAATGGGGAGGCAAAGCGCTGGAAGGAATACAAAAGGATGGATCAGCGTCATGACATATATACCAACACAGCAGAACTTTACCAAACAGGTGGTCCCTTTGCATTTGCAATGTTTGATAGAAATATTCCAAAGCATAAGGCCACAAGTTTCACGCTTCACAGATACAGTAATCAAGAAATAGAGAGTGGCCATCGTATACCTATTGTTGAAGCAGTCAATGTTAATGATGGTTATTTAAACCTTTCTAACTCATTTGATTACAGTTTGGGAAGTGCAAGGCTTTCCGTAAATGGTCGGTACCCTATTTTCAACAGAATTGAATCAATAAATGGTAGCAGTGATCCAAGCAATAGACCGCAAGGATATTCGGTAAGTTATTTTTACAATGGTGACGATTTCGCAGCTTTGAGTTCATTGCCTTCTGAGCAGATGCAAAGCGAGAGTATGGAAACTGAGTTGTTAGGCAGACCCTATCTCACGGAGGCTTATACCAGTTCCCACACTCTGGTAAGTTCCTCAAAAACCATTTATGACCTTTATTTGGAAGAAAACAGGAAGGTATTCCAAATAAGGCCCTCATTTTCAATAAGCCATTCAATAGAAGAAAATGGTACTGTCTCTTCTCTGGAATCGATAAAGTACAATGATGATGGATTTGTATCCAGTACCAAGAGTTTTAATCATGCAGATTCTACGCTTGCAGATATCGTAACATCAAAATCCTTTAAATATTACAGGGAAGAATACGGCCCACATCTTTTTGCAGACAATCGAGACTTCCATATTTACGATAAAGTAATCGAGTCTATAACATCTGTTAATGGTCAGCTTGTTCAACACGATGCTACAGTATGGAATACCGAGCCAACTGAGACCAGCATAAAATCTACTTTTTACAAACGAAATCTACAGGATAATTCTCGCTTTACAGCATGGTATGTTACCGATTTTCCTCCGACTAATTCATGGAGAATAAGTAGTAAAATCAACGAATACGACAGTAGGGGAAATATTATGGAAGCACAAGATTTTAGAGGTGACAAGACTTTCATGAAATATGACCAGAGACTTAAAAATGTCATTGCTACTGGCGCCTTTATTGATAGTGATAGATTGGCTTACACCAGTTTTGAAGATGGACAAAATGCTGGATGGAGTACTTATAATACTAATTTTAGAGATCCTGAAAGTTTCACTGGAACGCATTCATTTACAGGAACGATAGAGACCACCCCTGGAGGTGTAGGTGGTAGATACCATTTATTTTTTTGGTATAAAGGAAGCATACCACAAATTTCTTTAGCCAATGGTTTTGTGATTTCTCAAGAAGATATTGATAGCAGGCAAACCTGGAATCTTCGAAAGATAGACATGCATGTATATAGCAGCTATGTGAGAATAGATGCGGCTGGAGGGAAAATTGATGAGATCCGGCTACATCCCAATTTTGCAGACGTAACCACTAGAGTTTTTGATAGTCGTGATCGATTACTATCAGAGACCGATCCAAATATGATTACCACCTTTTTTGAATACGATGGACTTGATAGGCAGAAAGTAGTTCGGGATTTGGACGATGTGATCAGGGCAACTTATTCATATGGGTTTAAAGAACTAGACTAGCGTGAGATGCAGCAGTAAAGACCATGTATTTGTATTTGAAATTATTCATCTCAGACTTTCCACTACTCTACTCTAAATAAAAAAGTATCTAGGAAATTATAGGATTTTTAGTCAATGTGTTACATGTATAAGCTACTCGCCATCTGCCTTGTCTTGATCTCTTTTTCAGGTAATTCATCAGAATTGACCAAGCCAACAAAAGTTAAAAAGGTCGAGAACTTCAATCCATTTATTACAACCTGGCGGACAACTCAATCCAACGAGAGTATTACCATACCAACTGTTGGTTCAGGTTACAACTATTCAGTTGATTGGGGAGATGGACAAACAGATGCCAATGTTACTGGCAACATATCACATATATTCAGTTCTCCGGGCACTTATACGGTCGAAATTACCGGAGATTTTCCCAGAATTTATTTCAATTATTCTGGAAGTAGGGCCAAAATCTTAACTGTAGAGCAGTGGGGTGATATTGCCTGGACAAGTATGGATAGAGCTTTCTTTGGATGTACAAACCTGAGAGTCCCGGCCACTGATGCTCCTGATTTAAGTCTTGTTACAAGTCTAGGAAGGATGTTTTCAAACGCTCACACCTTTAATGAAAACATTGATCATTGGAATGTAAGTAATGTGGTGACGATGCATAATATGTTTGAGCGGGCATATTCCTTCAATAAAAGCTTGAATAGCTGGGATGTGATCAATGTAACCAACATGTCTAGGATGTTTCTTAATGCTTTTTCTTTTAATCAAGATCTAGATAATTGGGACGTAAGTGCCGTCACCAATATGTTTGCTATGTTCTGTGAGGCTTACAGTTTCAATGGAGACATAGCCAATTGGAGTACGAATAGTGTAACAAACATGGGATTAATGTTGATGCAGGCAAGTCAATTTGATCAGGATTTGAGTCAATGGGATGTTACAGGCGTCACAAATATGTCGCGGATGCTTGAACTATCAGGCTTATCCTTTGAAAATTATGATTTGCTTCTTAATGCTTGGTCTTTACAACCAGTACAGTCGGGGGTTAAATTTGGTGCAACAGGTGTTAATTATTGTCAGGCGGCGAGTGCTCGTACTTCATTGTCTGCTAATAATGGATGGAAGATTCATGATGGCGGAATAGGTAAGATCTGTAATCGAAATGCCTTTGTCACAAAATGGGAGACTACTGGTACTAATGAAAGTATCACTATTCCTAGGCAAGGCTCGGGTTATGACTATAGTATTGATTGGGGAGACGGCACTACTGAACAGAACTCGGTAAGCCATATTTACGCAAATCCAGGAATATATCAGGTAACTGTTATTGGTGATTTTCCACAAATTTATTTTGCTAATGCTGGAGATAAAGATAAAATAGTAAGTGTTGAACAATGGGGATCTCAGAAGTGGAGGAGCATGGTAAGAGCTTTTCAAGGAGCAGTGAACTTGGAACTGAATACTGAGGATACTCCAGATCTCAGCCTTGCAAGTGATGCCAGCTATATGTTTCAGGGTGCTATTTCATTTGATCAGGACATTGGTTCATGGGATGTTTCCAGCATTAGTAACATGGAAGGTATGTTAAGCAATTCAGGAGTATCTACGCAGACTTTTGATGCTATCCTGCTCGGTTGGGCGCAACAATTACCGAATCTTCAAACAAATCTCACATTGGGTGCAGATGATTTAAAATATTGTGTGGGCAGTATGGCACATGGGCAACTCGTAGCACATGGATGGACAATCACAGACAGTGGACCCGTGTCAAATTGTTCATCAAGCATTCCGTTCATTACTACATGGAAAACAGATAATCCAGGAATGTCAATGGCAAATCAAATTACGATACCCACCGTTGGATCTGGCTATTATTATTCAATCGATTGGGGTGATGGTCAAACTGATACAAATGTGCAGGGTAATATTACGCATACCTATAGCACCCCTGGTACTTATCAGGTTGCTATAGAAGGTGATTTTCCTAGGATATATTTTAATGGTATTGGGGACAAAGAAAAAATTCTAAGTGTGGAACAGTGGGGTCGAATTCATTGGAAAAGCATGGAAAAGGCATTTACTGGTGCATCCAATTTAGTGCTAAATGCTACTGATACTCCAGATTTAAGCAGGGTGTTAAGTATGGGTGGTATGTTCCAAAACGCTATTTCTTTTAATTCACCAATTGGAAACTGGGATGTCTCCAACATTAGATCAATGCCGCACATGTTTTTTGGTGCTTCAACTTTCAATCAAGAATTAAATGATTGGGATGTCTCTAATGTGAGAAATATGTACGCCATGTTCTATCAGGCCAGCTCCTTCAATCAAAATTTGGGCACTTGGGATGTTAGTAATGTAACCAGTGTTTGGAATATGTTCCTCGGCGCTACATCATTTAATCAGTCTCTTGGAAGTTGGGACGTTTCAAGTGTTACTGACTTTAGTGACATCTTAAGTAATTCTGGTTTATCAGCTTCTAATTACGACTCAACATTAATTGGATGGTCTCAATTGGCAGTTCTACAGCGTAACTTAACACTTAGAGCTAATAGTCTTTTCTATTGCATTGGAGGAAATGCACGGCAATACATTGTAAATACCTATAATTGGAACATTATAGATAAAGGAGAACTTGAAAATTGCCAGCCACCACCTCCTATTATCACTGTACCACCACGCTCTTGTACACCAACCGCAGTAACTGTCTCTGCTGCTGTTGCGGGTTCGGGTGAAGTAAAGTGGTATGATGCGGCGACTGATGGAAACTTACTGACTACAGGATCTTCATATACGACTCCAGGTGTTTTAACAGGAAACACCTATTTCTACGCCACACAGACCATTGATGGAATTGAAAGTGAAAGAGCAGTAGGATTAGCAGAAGTAGGCCCTCCTTACTCTAAACCTCAGGATACGACCATTTGCCGGGGTGATGCCGTAAACCTTTATGCCTTCAGTAGCGAGGACGTTTCTATCAGTTGGCAACAGGTTGGCTCAATGGAAGAATTTGGTGATCGACCAGATTCCACGCGATACTATAAGTACACCATCACCAGTTCACTTGAAGGATGCACTGCTACCGATAGTATTAAAGTAACAGTGCTTGATTTGCCTGAAATTGGTCTGGTGGACTCAACCCAGACGGTCTGTCCTGGTTCACCTCTTACACTTGAAGCCGTTCCTGTGCCGGGAGCGTCATATTACTGGGAGCCGGGAGGATTTGAAACCCGAATTATCAATATTGCCCCCACATCTGAAGTTTATTACACACTTACGGTAACTGCTCAGGACGGTTGTAGTGTTACCAAAGAGATTCGTATACCCTACTTGAATTACAGCGGCTCTATTATTGATATGGGTCAAGTTTGTCTGATCGATAGTATCCAATTGGTTGCTGATGCATCTGACGCTTACCTGTGGTCTACTGGACAAACCAGTCAGCGGATTTGGTATCAGCCACCATCTGTAGGCATAGACACCATAAGCATCGCACTATCCAAAAATGGTTGTATTGTTGATCAGGAATTCAGGGTTGAAGGCATTCAGGGTTGCCCCGGTATACCAATTGGATTCAACGCTACTGCCCTGGGTACGGATGAGGTTAAACTTAAATGGTTAGAGCCCATCGGGGATCAAACTATCTATATTGTTGAAAAGGCAGTTGGGACTGGTCCTTTTACGCAATTATTTCAGGTACCTGTGGGAATCCGAGAAATAGTAGATACCGGACTCGACCCAGCTACCTACTACAGATATAGGATTTTCAGCCAACATGGACCGTCTACTGAAAATTCCTCCAATGCTTCTAGTGCAGCCAGGACATTCGATATTAACATGAATTATGTACTGGAGAATATCCCTACCACAAAAAGAACTAATCTTTCAGATGTGGAAAATCTATCAAAGGAAGATCGGCAAATAAGCTTCACTTATATGAACGGATTGGGGAGCCATATACAGACTGTATTGCTAGAAGAATCTCCAGGCGGAAACGATATAATCCAAACGATATACACAGATGATTTTGGTCGAAACAGTAGGAACTACTTGTCCTTCACGCAACCGACTGTCGTTGATCAAACGTACGTGGGCGGCACTTATCGAAGCAATGCGGAAACGGCTGTAATTGATTACTATCAAGCTCCACCTGAAGGGATTCAAACCACAAATTTTCCCTATTCGGAAGTAGAATTTGAAGACTCTCCTAGAAATAGAGTGCTAAAAGCAGGTTCTGTGGGAGATGACTACCAGCTTGCGGGTGGCAACATCACTAAGAATGAGTTCTTTGTGAATGATTCGCAGCAAGTGTTGAAATGGACCATAGTAGGAGATCATTTGGAAGCTAATTCGTATTACTCACCAGGATTACTCTCAGGTAGTAAAATTGAAGATGCTGAAGGGAAAGTCAGTAGAAGTTATACCGATCAATTAGGACGAACTGTATTTTCTCAGCAAAAAGTCTCTTCAACCCAATGGACACATAGTTATAGTATTTTTGATGACCAAGGTAAACTACTCGTCACCCTCCCGCCTAAACTGATGAATGAAGTATTGACGAGTCAAGCATTTCCTTTTGAGATAGCCAACGAGCGGTTGAATGCATTGGCGTTTCAGTACACCTATGATTCTTTAGACCGTTTGATTACTGAGAAGCAACCGGGAATAGCAGAAGTTCGATTTGTTTACGATGACTGGGATCGAGTCATCCTATCACAAGATGGAAACCAAAGATCAAAAAATCAATGGTCGTTTGTCAAATACGATAAGTATAATAGGGCCGTTTTGTCTGGCTTTTATTATGATGGTACCCACTTAATGCTAGAGCAAATCCAAAGCCATGTGGATGATTACTACTTGGATAGTGAAAAAAGCCATAACGTTTTCCTTACTGCTGGTGGACCGCTACTAGGCTACAGCGATACAGCCTTTCCAGAAGGGATTATTGAAGATGACCTTTTATCAGCTACTTATTTCGAGCATTACAGCTTCAAAGAAGGTACATCGTTGGGAAGTGTATCTTTCATTCTTCAGGATGAATTGGACAACAGCAGCAATGATCTGGAGGTACCAACACCATTCTACCGATTGAAAGGACAGGCTACCGGAAGCGTGACAAAACTCTTAGGTACTTCGCAATTTTTAAGGACGCTTTATTACTATGATGACGAGGGACAACTAATTCAATCCATCAAGGAAAACCATTTGGGGGGACTTGATATACTAAGTAGTCAGTACGATTTTTCTGGAAAGATCAGAAATATTCATGCGCTTGAAACCACGGATCTTGATAGTGTAGAAACTTTCATGGAATATGAATATGATCATGGAGATCGGTTGGTTGATGGATTTCATACGCTAAATGGAGGAGATCGTGTCCATCTTTTCCACAATGAATACAATGAGATTGGCCAACTGCTCAAAAAACACCTGCATGAAATTTCTCCTTCCGATTTTGAGCAAACGCTTGACTATTCGTATCATGTTAAAGGTTGGGTAGAAGGGATCAACAAGGAGGGTTTAAATGATCCTGCTATTGACCCAAAAGATTTGTTTAAAATGGAACTTATTTACGACTCATCCATCGGATCCAACTAAAACCACCATCCAATGAAAATTTTGAATTCTCTCAAGCTGGGTATTTTCCTTTTTGTGAGCTTCTCTTATACTGCTATTTCCCATGCCCAAACCGATTCGGTTTTGGTCGCCAGAATCAACTTTGGAGGGGTGGGCAATGCTCCTGCAGTAAATGGATGGTCTAATTTAAACCCGTGGCAACATTCCGTGGCAGGTGGCAAATATTCCGATATGTTTTTTTCACTTGATGGTAATGATAGCATCACTGTCACCATGCATAATGATTCGGAAAACTACTGGGGCTTTGTTTCCAATAATGTGTATGCAGGCAACCAGGGATATTTGACAGGGAATGACTCAGGAGTGGTCCCCGACCAGATTTTACGTCATTATTGGTTTGTGCAGAATAGTACTGCTTCAATTTCCATCAGCGGATCAGGTATTGATAACCAAAAAAAATACAGTCTGAATGTGGGAGGATCAAGGGCAGCAACAGGGTCACGGATTACTAGCTTCTATGCCAATCGGCAAGCGAAAACAGGAGAGGCAATTAATAATTCAACCCAGAAGGTTGAGTTTTCGAATGTCAGCCCGGAATCCGGATCGATTCCTCTTTCAGTTTCTAATACCAACAATCAATATGGATACTTGAATTGGATGGAGATTTGGGAGCTACCTTTTGATTCCAGTGCCGTTTATCCACCGGCACCACCGACGTTCTTTGCTGCTACCTTATTTAATCAGAATAATGTGGCCATCAACTGGAACGATAGCTCTTTGAACACTACAGGTTTTGAACTTGAGCGTTCCAGCGATGGTGGCACCACCTTTAGTACGTTGGTTACTTTGGAATCCAACCAAGTCTCCTATACTGACAGCACGTTAGCTTATGAAACTTATTCCTACAGGCTTAGGGTAGTGGATTCAGTCAATCAACTCTATTCACTTTATTCAGATACAATTACTGTAGAAGTAAGTAATCCGTATGTTGGGACAAACGTCGATTCAGTGCTTGTCGCCAGGATTAACTTTGGAGGTGTAGGCAATTCACCTTCTGTCCCTGGCTGGACAAGTCTGAACCCGTGGCAGAATTTTGTTTCAGGAGGCAAATACAACGATATGGATTTCAGCCTGAATGGCAATGACAGCATTTTCATCACCATGCATAATGATACAGACAACCACTGGGGTTTTCAAAGCAATGATGCTTTTGCTGGTAATTTGGGGCATGGGACGGGAGATAATTCAGGGATCGTACCAGATCAGGTTTTGGCGAATTATTGGTTTGTGCAAAGCGACAGTGCTTCAATTACTATTCATGGGACGGGAATCAATAACTCAAAAATCTATACCCTGAACATGGGAGGATCAAGGTCTACTACGGGATCACGCATTACAAACTATTATGTGAATGGACAATCCAAAGCAGAGGAAGCAATTAACAATACCACTGCAAAGACTGAATTTTTAGATGTGAGACCCCAGACAGGTTCGATTCACGTATCTATCACCAATACCAATCATGGATTTGGTTACCTCAATTGGATTGAAGTGTGGGAATCAACCGACCCGCTAATTTCTCCAGATCCACCTTCAGCCTTGACGCTTTTAGAGGTGGATCGAAATGTCACACTAAGCTGGACCGATAACGCGCACAATGAAACAGGATTTGAAATTATGAAGTCTACGGACAATGGCGTCAACTTTTCTCTTCTTACTACCCTAGCCTCCAACGTAGTGCAATATTCGGATACCTCACTTGCAGATGGGAGGTACCATTACCGCATTCGAGCGGTTGATACGGTAAACTTGCTTTATTCCACGTATTCAGCCACAAAATCAATTTATATTGATGCTTTTATAAACCAGTATACGCAAGACATTGTATCCCCGAGCGCAAGTGGTCAAGTTGCAGGTTCATCTTCTTTTCCGATGGCGAATGCTTTCGATGGTCAGCCTGACTGGGACAGTGAGGAAAAAAAACCTTCAGGAGGTACAGGAGTCAAGGCTGCACCTTCCAACCCAGACAGCTACGGTTATGTAGATTTTGGAATCGACTACCAAAACCAACGAATTACTGGCACTTGGACGCAATACAAGCCTAATAGTGGTGGCAATCATACTGGGTACCAGGAAGTTTGGTGGGACGATGATACCGATACAACCAATGATGGGTTGCTGGAAACCCAGATTAATTTCAACGGGGCACAAAATTTACCGAATGATGCAGCAAGTCTCTGGGTGCAGGACATGGATGCAAGTGCAGATCCTATCGTACCTAAAGAAAGATACCTGGTGTTACATTCGGACGCTGCAATGACCAGCAGTGCATTAGAATATGCAATGAGCGGTTTTTCAGTGATCAATGATCCTGGTAATCTATCGGTTTCACTGGTAGATTCACTCGTTGCTATCTCATGGATGGACAATTCTTCCGACGAGGGCGGATTTGAGATCGAGAGATCCATCCGGCCTGATACGCTCTTTAGCCTAATTTACACAACAGGAATGGATGAAGTTTCCTTCTCGGATTCTACCTTTCAGGATGGGAATACTTATTTCTACAGGGTCAGGGCAGTGAACGAAACCATGGTTTCAGAATACACGCCTGCCGAAAAAATAGAAATACCCTTCTTTGAACCAGCGCCGGTTGCTATAGATACGAACTTCAGTCATACTCCTAGATTTGACGGCAATATCACTGCCGTTCGTTGGAAGAATGCCAACGATACCGTTGATCAAGTGTACAGTTTTGAATACGATACATTGAACAGGTTGAAAAAGTCGTTTTACGCAAAGTACCATTTAGGGACCTACGGACAGCAAGGACTATTTGCGGTACCAAAGCTGAGTTATGACCTAAATGGAAATATCACGGAATTGATCAGGCAAGGAAAGAACCTGAACCAAGACTCAGACATTATAGACTCCCTTTCGTTTGATTATGGTACCGGACTAATGGCTGGAAACCAGTTATTGAGCGTAACAGACGCCAGAGGAAAATCAGGTTTTAAAGACCTCAAAATAGGTGATTTGGATTACCTATATGACGATAATGGTAACCTCGTTTCTGACAAGAACAAAGGAATTGACTCCATTTACTACAACCACCTAAACCTTCCTATGGCAATTCAATTCATAGCCATGAATGGAAACGCCAGGGGTGACAGTCTTGCCTATTTATACGATGCAGCTGGAATAAAGCTACAGCAGAAGCACTACAAAGAGGACACGCTGTATAAGACCACAGATTACCTTGGAGGGAAAATATACGAAACACTGGGGCTTAGCGGCACGCGTAAACTGGTAGAGATCATGCACGCTGAAGGCAGGATTGTTCCTCAATTTGCTGCGGACGATGCGATCACAGCATTTGATTATCAATACCAGCTGTCTGATCATCTGGGGAATGTGCGGGTTATATTTTCCACTACGCCTGATGTTTATACCATGACGGAAGATTACGAGGGTGGAGAGGTAAATGGATTTATGGACCTAAAAGCCCAGACAGATGCCAACGCAAATACCACCCAGCCGTACGCTTCTAACAATAAAGCCAGCCTGCTAAACATTGGGGAAACCAGCTCCATGCTTTTTCTACATGTAGATAAAAGCGATACCATCAGGGCGCAAGTGAACGCCAGTTATACTACCAATACACAAACCCATTCACTGCTTCCGATTGCGTACAGTGCACTGTTTGGAAACTACAACCTCAATATCGCCGGAGGTGAGGCTACAACTGCCATTGAAAATGAATTCAATGATGCATTAAGCGGTGCTGGCATGGCGGACAAAACGAGCGGCGAAGATGCCCCTAGGGCCTACATCAATTTCATTTTCTTTGATAAAGAGATGAGTTACCAAGCTGCAGGTTTTAAGCAGATCAGCGATCTGGCTTATCAGGCTTTGCCGAATGCACATGAGACAGTTGTTTTGGACGAGTTTGTTCCAGACCGTGAGGGATACATTTTGCTTTACTTAAGCAATGAAAACGCTGATGCTGTTTCTGTCCTTTTTGATGACTTCATCGTGACACAGTCGAAAACCAATGTGGTCTTTAGCTCGGATTATTACCCTTATGGCCTGGCCTATAACCGCTTTGAGCGTACCGCGCAGGAACTGAGAAACAAGTACGGCTATCAAGGCAAAGAATACCTGGACGAAGAGGGATTGGATACCTATGACTTTCATGCGAGATATTATGACCCAGCCTTCGGTCGCTTCACAAGCGTTGACCCCAAAGCTGCACAATTCGCTAGTATGTCTTCGTACTTGGGTATGGGTGCCAACCCAAATATGTATGTAGATCCGGATGGAGAGGAGCCAGTCACCATAGCAGCGTTGACTATTGCAATAGTGAAAGCAGCTGCCGTTTCTGCGACTGTGTATACCGCCACACATCTAGCTACGAACGATTTTACCTTTCAAAATTGGGATTGGGGTCAGTTTGGTATTAGTGTGGGGATTGGGGCACTTTCTGGTGGAGCTGCGTATGGTATTGGAGCCGCATTTGGTGGTGTTGGAGGTGTTTATCAAACTACAAACTCTCTTGGGCAAACAGTATTGACTACATCGCCCATTGGTGGTTCGGCGTTGCTACATGAAGGGCTAAGAGCAACTGCACATGGTTTATCAGGTGTAGGAATAAATGCAGCTTTTGGTCAAGATGTAAGTTTTGGAACTTTTGCTAGTGGGTTTATCGCTTCTGGTGCAGGATCATTTGCCCATGGTTTGGAAAGTGATTTAGCCAAGATTGGTATTGCAGGGTTAGCCGGAGGAACTACTCGGTCAATTGGTGGTGGTAGTTTTGCGGCCGGCTTTGCACAAGGAACTATTATTGAGAGTTTTAATCATTTAAAACATGGACCCGATCCAGCGAATGATCGAGTGGCGCATATTCGTGAGAATGGCAATAAAATTTTAGTAACGAAAGGAGGATCGTACTATGAAATAGATAGAAAAGGCAGATTGGTAGGTATTCTGCAAAATGCAGGGGAGTCCTTTGGAAGACTTAAGAGAGCTCCTTTACCTGAGCTGACTGAAAGAAATCTTAGAGGACCGTCAAATCTTTGGAAATTGACAATTAGGTTTGAAACAGATACCCCTTGGGCTAGAGATTGGGCTCATATCACTAGAAAATGGGATAGATATTTGCAAAAAATCTGGAATGATGCAACAAAGCCAGAAGTATCATACAGGAGAAGACTTTTTCCTAATGGTGTCAAACGTTAGAAATAGCTTAGATGATAAACTTTAGAAATGCACTATTATTAATTTCATTGATAGGATGTGGTCAAAATCATGTTGATTTAATATCATCTATAGATGAAAATATTGTCATAATAAATGTAGGAAAGAGTGAAAGAAAAAAAATTTCGCTAGGTCTCAAACAAATAAATAAGTATGATCCAAAGGTCGTGGGAATTGACTTATTTTTTTTTGGCAGGACTAATTCTTTTTCTGATAGTGTTTTAGCCCATTCTATTTCAGAAATTGAGAATGTAGTACTAGCCGCATATTTAGATGATTTAAATGCAATTCAGTGGCCTGATAGCATTTTTTTGTTTCCTA
>JBCCLV010000054.1:0-26212 GCA_039026695.1 Bacteroidota bacterium | reverse complement strand
TCCTAAGTATACTGACGGATCAGTATCCCTAATTACAGAGACGAGAGCCACCAAATGGCAACAGCTAAATAAGCAAAACGAGAAGCTGAAAGATCTGCCTAAAACCGAGAATATTTTCCAGATGCATATTGATCACGGGAAAGAAATCAAAGATGGGAAGTATGCCTACATCGTGTATTCGGGATCAAAGTCTGCTAGCAAAGCCTTTAAGCAAATGCCTTTAAAGATTGAAGCAAATTCAAAGGAGGTGCAAGCGGTTACCTGGGAGGGGGAATACCTTGGAGCGGTATTTTATGATGCAAACGCAAAATTGAATACCAGTCTAGGTGAAGTGAGTGTCTCGGCTCCATGCGCTGTGCTGTTTGAAAGGTCTAAAAAAGGTTGGGATTTGACAGTCACAGATGCCGAGATGAACTTGGATATCCAATCCATCTTGGTTTCTACCACAATAGAGCTTACCGGTGATGGAGTTATCCGAGAAAATGGACTAAGTGAAGTTAACGTCCCTATGCATCTTGGCAAGCTAGCAGGGAAGCCGGCTGTGGTGGAATTATCAGCCGAATAGTCAATGTGTGAAAAGTATATTGATAAGGTTTAGCGAAGTGGTTCGTACGAAATTGGTAATGAAACGAATGCTTCTGGTACACCTTAACCAATTGCCGATCTACCTTTGACCTAGATTACTGAAGAAACTTGCAGAGGCTTTTGTTCTTCTCCATTGTGGATGTGAACAACAACATCATTCTAGCAGGTTACTAAAAAAGTACAATTCACATCAGAATTTTTCTAGACAAAAAAGGATCGCAAAGTATCAAGCAAAATTTGAATGAGTCTCAAAGAAGGATGTAGTTTATTAGTTGGCTTTACGGCTGTTTTCATTTTTGCTTGCCACGGCCTTCAAGCTCAGACTGTCGATGAGGAATTTTCACAAGTAAACGCACTGGATTGGAAGCTTTCTTTTGAGGATGATTGCAAAGGAGACTGGAAACAGAAGTGGTTTTTGGATGGAGAGAAGGCTACCTTGATGAATGATGAAGAAGGAATGTCTTTTACTGCTGGCCCCAAAGCGAGAGTGGATGCGCACCATGCGGTACTCTGGACTAGAGATGAATTTTCTGGGGACATTAAAATGGAATGGGACTACACCAGGTTGGATTCAGCTTCCGAATTTGTCACCATAGTTTATTTGCTTGCCTCAGGAAATCCGCAGGCAGGGGTAAAGAATGATATCAGTGAGTGGGCTGAGGAGCGCTCAGTTCCGGCAATGAGATCTTATTTCAATAAGATGGATCTGTTGCATATTAGCTATGCAGCTTACTATTTGGACAGCAAAAACGATGGTCTTACCCAATACATACGTGCACGTCGCTACCGACCAGAGCTGAAGCAAGGTCTCAAAGGGACTGACTTAGGCGGCTTCAATTTAGATTTTCTGTTCGAGACCGGTAAATCACATCATATTACGGTGATCAAGAAAGATCTAAAGCTTTTTATGCAGATTTCCAATGAGCAAGCATCATTGACCTATTGCTGGGATCTGAGCAATCAGCCTGAGGTGATAAAAGGAAGGGTAGGCCTTCGGCACATGTACACCCGTGCAGCACGTTACAAAAACATTAAAATATTTAGCCTTTAAAATCAGATAGTATATGACCAAAGAATTTCGATTTACCAGCCATCCTGAAGATGCCAAAAAATACGATACTGAAGAACTGAGAAAGCACTTCCACATCAGTGAATTTCTGGTTCCCGGTGATATTGTTTGTGTTTATTCCATGTACGATAGGTTTGTTACTATGGGAGTGATGCCAACGGCTGAGTCAATCTCTTTACCCGCATTTCCTGAGTATACCAAGGCGGACTTTTTCCTGGAGCGTCGGGAACTTGGTGTAATTAACATTGGCGGGAAAGGGAGCATTGAGGTAGATGGCACCAAATACGAGATAGATCGAATGGAGTGCTTATATGTAGGAATGGGTGCCAAAGAGGTGGTGTTCTCAAGCACGGATCCTGCGAATCCCTCAGAGTATTATATCAACTCCGCTCCTGCGCACCATGCTTACCCTACTAAGAAGGCCATGCAGTCAGACGCGAATCAAGTGGACCTTGGTTCAAAGGAAAATGCCAATGAGCGTACGATCTTTCAATACATCCACGAAGGGGGTATTCAAAGCTGTCAGCTGGTCATGGGCTACACCCAACTAAAAGAAGGAAGTGTTTGGAATACTTTTCCTCCCCATACCCATCACCGAAGGATGGAAGTTTACTTTTATTTTGACCTGCCAGCGGATCAACTGGTTATGCACTTTATGGGTGAGGCTACACAAACCCGACACTTGACTATGAAAAATAAAGAGGCTGTGATTTCACCGGAGTGGTCCATTCATTCGGGTGCAGGAACATCAGCGTACACTTTTATTTGGGGAATGGCGGGCGAGAATAAAGCTTTTACTGATATGGACGGCATTTCGCTGCAAGACTTGAGGTAATCACTCAATCAAGACTGATTGATTTGTACGAGCCCGCACGACAGTGCGGCTCATCACATTTTATGCAGTAGCTGTTTCAGTTGAAAGCTCAGTATTTGATCTGGTAGACTGACCGTTGTAATCAGACGGTGAGACCCCATATTTTGCTTTGAACGCCCTACTGAAATAGCTTGGACTGGTAAATCCACAAGCGTAAGCAATATCCGATACTGTAATTTCAGGCTGATGCAAAATCATCTGTGCTGCTTTACCTAACCTGATTCCCGAAATGAACTCATTAGGAGTCAAACCAGTGATTCCTTTGATCTTTACAAATAAGTTGGTTCTGCCGAGGGTCATATCTTTGCAGAAGGCATCTACGTTGTAATTTGAATTTGCAATGTTTTCCAACACAGCGTTTTGTGCCTTCTCCATAAACTCCTTATCTATTCTCTTTTTCGCAACTTTCTTTACAAACTGAGTCGGGTTTTCCTTGAACTTGTTCTGAATGGTTTTTCGGTTGGTTAGTACATTATTGATTCTTGCTAATAGAATTTTTGTGTTGAATGGTTTTGATATGTAGTCATCAGCACCGGTCTCCAGCCCTTCGATGCGGTGCTCATCAGAACCTCTGGCAGTAAGAAGGATAATGGGAATATGCGAGGTTAAAATATCTGACTTTAAAATGGCGCACATTTCTGTACCCTTCATCTGGGGCATAAGTACGTCACTTAAAATCAGGTCAGGAGGTGATATCTTCACCATTTCGATCGCTTCAGTGCCATTACAGGCTCTTTCTGTTTTATATAGAGGAGAAATGAGATCGTTCAAAAACTCTCGAACCTCTTGGTTATCCTCTACAATCAGGATGGTTTCGTTACTGATTCCTAAATCATTCGGGTTGCTTTCTGCTGAGCTTTCAGTATACCCATGATGGTCTGCCATCTTGGGACTGATTGTCTCTTCTGATGTTACAATACTTTCTTCGTCATAGTGTTCTTTACCTTTTTTAAGCTTTACCCTAAATAGCGTCGTTTGGTCTGCATAGGTACTATTCACTGAAAGATCTCCCTTGTGCGCTTCTACTACCCCCTTGGCTAGTGCGAGACCAATTCCGGTACCTTTTGAATTATCCATGCCAAGATTTTCAAGTTGATAGAAGCGGTCAAAAACTTTATCGACCATTTCATCAGGTATAATTGAGCCAGTATTGATCACTTCTGCGAAGAGATTATCGTTTTCCTCATACAGATTTACGATGATTTGTCCGCCTCTGGGAGTGAATTTGAATGCATTGGCCAATAAATTGTAAAATACTTTTTCTAGCTGGTTCTGATCGTACCACAAATCCAGGTGCCTAAAATCAGTTTTTAAGAGGTAATCAATATTGCCATGCTTGGCTAGCTCCACGAAGCTGGCATAGATCTCTTCAATAAAGGACACAAAGTCTGTTTTGCTTACTTTGAGCCTTAAATGACCTTGTTCTAGCTTTCTGAAATTGAGTAATTCTGAGATCAGATTTTTGAGTCTCAGCGTATTCTTTTGGACGTTTAACACCCTTTTGTAAGCATCAGCAGATAGGCTAGTACTTTCCAGGAGCAGCTCTATTTGGCCAGAGATCAAGGTGAGCGGGGTGCGGAACTCATGCGAAATATTGGTGAAAAAGCTGATTTTCTTTTTGTTGAGCTCCTCGTCTTTTTTATGGCTTTCCTTTTCTGCCGATAGGTTGTAGCTGAGTTTGCTTTGCCGGATGTACTGATAGTTAATAAGTAGTATAAGCCCAAGGCCTGTAATAATGTATAAAATGATGGCAGTCTTGGAGAGGTACCACGGTGGTGTCATCTTGATGGCAAGGGCCTGAGACAACTCTGGATTATTTATTGATCGAAGCAGAAAAGTATAATTTCCATTATCGAGATTCGTATACGTGATCTCACTCTTCTCTTCAGCTTTGACCCACTTGTCGTCTAGCCCTTTGAGCTGGTATTCCAATCCTTGTTTGCTCGCTTTGGTAAAGGACATGTCTGATACAGAAAATGTGATGGTAGAGTGCTCGTGTCTCAAATTAATCTTTGGAGCCTCTAAAATTGTAGTATTGATTATATCGCTGTGTGTGCTAGGGCTGATGCGCTCGTTATTTACGGAGATGCCGGTAATCATAGGCGAAGATGTAGGTTCAATCGCCAGGAAATCCGATTCCTTGAACTCTACCAGGCCTCCAATTCCACTCACAAAAAGGTGTCCGTCATCCGAGCTGTAGATTCCATTGTGGCTGAGTTCTCGTAGAGGTAGCCCGTTTGCGAAAGTGATACTTTGGAAGCTCCTATCGTGCGGCTTAAAAAAGTTAATGCCTTTGTTGGTCTCGACAACCAGCCCGCTGAAGCGTGATTCTACAATGCCAAATACCACATTTCCTACTAGCCCATCTTCGGTTCCATACAATTCAAAGCGATCCTCATCCGCTAGATATTGGCATAACCCGTTTGAAGTTCCTATCCAATACCTATTCATGTGGTCTTTATGGATTGCGTATATGGTATTGCTTGGTAGGCGGGTCGAGAATTTTATTTCACTTCTGTAGTTTCGGACTTCACCGCTTTCAATATCATATCTAAAAAGGCCGGATCTTTCTGTTCCCACCCACAATTCATTTTCATCTGAAAGCCAAATTGCCAGAACGGATTTTGAACCCAGCAAGTGCTTCTCTTTCAAAAAGGGTTTGAATGTCTGGTCAGACTGATCAAAAAGAACAAGGCCGTTACTAGTGCCCAGCAGCAGGTCTTCACCATACTTCACAATGTTGCGAATTTCTGGTGCTGTAGTGATAGAATCAGAATTTGTGCCCTCTAGTCGGAATAGATCAAATTTTTTGGTGTTAAGGTCAAGTCGGTTCAATCCGCCTCGGTGAGTGCCAACCCAAAGTGCAGAGTCACCTTGCAGGCATATACTTTTCACATTATTGCCAGAAATGCTATTTTTGCCCTGCTGGAATTTTAGGTAAGAAAATGTACCTTTTTCACGGTCAAAGAAATTGAGTCCTCCACCGTCTGTACAGATCCAAAGGTTTTGATCATTGTCTTCGAGTACTTGTCCTACGACACGAAAATTGATGCTTTGATCACTCTGTAGATTTTCAGGATAAAAGTTATAAATACGCTGTGTTGGGTGAAAAATGTTAACTCCACCAAAGTAGGTTCCTACCCACATGGCCCCTTCTCGATCTTTAAAAAGTGACCAAACTGAGTTGTGTGATAGGCTGGATTCAATGCTCTTGTTGTTTTTGTAATGAAAAATCTCTCCCGATTTGTGTATCACATCCAAACCAGTGAAGGTTCCTACCCATATTTTTCCATCTTCGTCTTCTTCTACACATCTTACAAAATCATTGCTGATTTTAGGAGAGCGATAATGGTTAATCACCTTACCATCATGTATCTTTAGAAGACCTTGATAATTGGTACCAATCCAAATGTTCATTTTGCTATCTACAAACATGCACCGAACGTGGTACGTTTCGGGAATGAACTTGCTCACCCCATTATCATCCATCTGCCAAACTCCCATGTCAGTGCCTATCAGAAGATTCTTCCCGTAGTATGCAAGGCTCTTTATAATAGCTCCGCTACCTAGTGAAATAGGGACCTGAAGAAACGAATCGAGTTGAGGATTATATCTTAGGAGTTCAGTTTGTGTTGCAACCCAGATATGTGCTTTGTGTACCAATAATTCTGAGACTTCTTGAAAAGAATAATTCTGAAAAGTTTCTGTCTTCAAATCAAAGGATGCTACGGAATTAGGTGTCGAAATCCATAACAAGCTATCCTGAGTGTGCAAGCGTTGAATCTGATTTTCCAGGATTGAATTTCCATTTTCAGAGGTCCAGTAAGTGGTCACTTTTTTTCCGTCGTACCTGTTCAATCCATTCCTTGTGGCCAGCCAAATGCTTCCATATTTATCTTGCGCGATGTTCCTTACAGAGATTTGGCTTAATCCATCCTCTAAACCAATCTGTTCAAACCCGATCACTTGCCCACATAAGTGGTAGCAGGAAGTGATTAGCATGAGGACAGTCAGTACTTCTGCTCTGACCTCCCTTAAGTTCCATCTTATCATTGTTTCAATTTAAAGGCTTAGCTCCCCTAAGAAGCAGCTTTTCTATCAGTAAATATTGGCTTTACGTCCACAGTACTTTTCAAAACGTACAATTTGAAAAACATAAATATGGAACCTTTTTGAATACTCATTTTACCAAATGTGTACGAAAAGTAATGTTTTGTGAATAAATTTTAAAATGCATAGCCAGGGCAACTTATACCTTGCGAGGGTTAAGTTCTAGATTAATTAAAAGCTATGTCTCGCTCTACTACCAGTCCTACAAAATTGAAATTGATGTTGGTCAACTCAATTTTGGTAAGTGCATTTGTATTTCTTGTATCATGTCAAAACATCAATCAGGCTAGAAGAAATCCTTCTATTGATTCTTCGGATTTGGATCGTTCTGCAATTAAGTTGACAGAGCTGCTTCAAGAATCTTCAGAAGCAGACAAAATTCCCAGGAGTGAGGAAAGCAGTGGTAAGGTAATCTGGGCTACTAAACGTGCAGAAACAGGCGAAATAAAGTTTGACTGGACCTTAGGTTTTTTTCCCGGAAGCTGTTGGTACTTATACGAGTACACAGAAAATGAAAAATGGAAGGATGCAGCAATTGCCTTCCAGTCGCAATTTGAAGGATTGAAGGATTTTAGCGAATCTCATGATTTGGGATTTGTATTTCATTGTTCATTTGGAAATGGGTACCGCCTTGAGCGAGTAGAAGAATATAAGGAGGTATTGATTGCAGCCGGGAACACGTTACTCACCCGTTACAGCGAAAAGGTGGGATGCATTAAAAGTTGGGATGTCGACAAAGGTTGGCAATCCGAGCGAGATTGGAAGTTTCCTGTCATCATCGATAACATGATGAATCTAGAGATGCTTTTTGAACTCAGTAACATGACAGGGAATGCAAAATATAGAGAGGTGGCCATATCTCATGCAGATGTAACCCTTTCAAATCATTTTAGGGAGGACAACAGCTCCTATCACGTAGTTGATTATGATCCTGAGAGTGGGAAGGTCAGAAAGAAAAATACAGCTCAAGGCTATTCGCATGAAAGTGCATGGGCTAGAGGGCAGGCTTGGGGCTTGTATGGCTATGTGGTATGTTATCGCTACACCAAAGATGCAAAATACCTGAATCAAGCTAAGAAAATTGCAGATTTTATTCAAAGCCATCCCAACCTTCCGGCTGATGGAATACCCTATTGGGACTTTAACGCACCTGAAATCCCTGATGAGCCTAGAGATGCGTCAGCAGCTGCTATTACAGCTTCCGCTTTAGTAGAACTGAACGGATATACTAATAATCGTTATAAGGCCTTTTTAGATAAGATTGTTTCAAGCCTTGCAAGCGATAAGTATTCAGTAGCAAAAGGAGAAAAAACGAAATTTATCCTAGACCATTCAGTAGGTAGTATACCTCACGGTGCTGAGATTGATAAGCCACTGGTTTATGCAGACTACTATTTCCTTGAGGCGTTGATTCGGCTCTCTAAATCGCAGGATAAAGCTTATCAGGCAGAAAATCTATTGGCGCATTAAACCTTAAGAAAATAACAATATGCGCTCCAAAACACTAAACCCAAAAATTATGAAACAGACCTTACACTACGTCACGCTACTTGCGCTGCTGATGACCGGATGTGTTGAAGATACGTTTGTCGAGGATGATCGATTTGATCCATCACCCCAGGCGCCAACAGATCTTGTATATGCTCCAGTTGCTAATGCGAGAGAATTTGCTATTACAATTTCTGCTCCACCTTCATATAATTCGTACGGAGCTGTGCCTACGTTTGAGATCATTCAAGTCCGAGAAGGAAACGGTACGTCGCTGGATCAGTCTGTTATAGATACCTATTTCTCCATTTTGAATTCTACGAATGACACAATAATGGTATCAAAAGAGGATGCTTTCGTGAATGATGCCGGGGACTCTATCAGACAATATATAATCCCCAATGTAGATGATATTGGTAGAATCACCATCAACAATGAAAACCCTCTCGCTACGGGCACCTACTTTTTTGACATCAAAATGACCACAGTTTTTGATGAGCAAACATTTGAAACCACATTTCAAGATGTTTTTGAGCTCTTTATGGGGCCTGCATTTCCTTCCGGTCTTGTATACATACCAGGAGGTCAAAACCTGTTGCTTGGAAGTTCTGCATCTACTACAGCACCCATTGTGATCGGGGGAAATCCTGATTTTAGATTTGCATTAGCTGACAATACGGACAAGTTCACAATTGACCCAAGCTCTGGAGAAATTAGCCTTTTAAGCGGCTATACCCCGTCCTCTGAGCCAGAGATCATAGCCCCGACCATTGATGTTATCAGTAACATAACTGAAGAAGTAGTTTCCTTCTCAGATGTAGTTCAGGTCTACATATCTACGGACCCTGTTGTCATTCCTAAACTTACGGTGAGTGTATTTTACCCCACCTTCGAGTCCGAGAATAGCCTCTTTGGCTATAGGGTGGAGGTACTTAACCAAGGAAATGATGGCATAGAGTGGGTTGCTGCTAACCCCAGTAACGTGACAGCAAAGGATCGTCCATCTGAAAATGTCAACCAAAAAAGGCTTGTGATCAATCTTGTACGGCCTAACCCTAACGAACAGGTCACGCACGAGTCCTGGCTGATATTGAATTCCCAGGATTTGAGTGCATACCAATTTGGGTTTGATTTGGAAGCAGAATTCTACACTAATAATCGCTTTGTGGAGTATCTATCTGAAAACGGTGAATCACCCAGTTTGATGAGACTCTATGTTTCTACCGACTATCTGGGTGATTTTGATGCCGCTACATGGACAGATGTCAGTGACGAGTTAATTTCCAATATTGAAGTAGGCGGTCAATTTATTGAGACAAATGAATTTGTCGGATTTCCCTATCCCGGCAGTCAAGCTTCTACTGGATTTCCAGAAGCCGACGCACTAAAAGACCCTAGCCGCAACGCGGAAAATAAGTTTACCCAAAGCAGGCTAAACATGGCAGATTATGCAGGTATGAATAACGTCACTTTTGCCTTCAGGGTCAATACCACATTTGAGGGTACCATCACCAGGGTTGGAAATGCTGATCGTTCCGGTCAGTACTGGCTGGAAGACTTCCACATCACTGCATTTGAACAATAATCCAAAAGAGACATGAAGAAATTATCAATCATTACAATTGCAACGCTTGCTTGCTTACAGCTAGCAATGGCGCAAAGCAGGATTACAGGAAAGGTCAAGGATGAAGATTCCGACGAAGGAATACCTGGGGTTACCGTGCTAGTGGATGGTACCAATAATGGAACCATCACAGACGTAGACGGAAACTTTACCCTAGTAGATGTTGCTGATAATGCAACGCTGAACGTAAGCTACATTGGTTTTAAAACACAGCGTATTTCAGTAAATGGTCAGACCAGTTTTGACATTACCCTCGAGGTGGACATCTCTGATCTCGAGGAAGTAGTTGTGGTCGGATATGGTTCTCAACTGAAGCGAGATTTAACTGGATCAGTGGGTAGTGTAAAGGCAGAAGACCTGGTAGTGGCACCAACACCCAACTTTGATCAGGCGCTTGCGGGTCGTATCGCAGGCGTGAGTGTAACCGCTTCAGACGGAACTCCCGGCTCCAATGCCAACATCGTGATTCGTGGAGGGAATTCAATCACTGGTGATAATTCACCTCTTTATGTAATTGACGGAGTTCCTTTACAAGACTTTGATCCGGCTTCATTGAATACTAACGATATTAAATCTTTTGATGTATTGAAAGATGCATCCGCCACAGCAATTTATGGATCTCGAGGTGCCAACGGTGTAATTCTTATCACCACTAAGTCCGGAAGGTCTGATGGGAAAACTGAGGTTACTTTAGATGTCTCACAAGGCTTCCAGTATGCGCCTACTCGATTGGAAGTGATGAATCCTTACCAATATGTCACTTATCTGGAGCAACAAGCTTACATTCAGGATGGATATGCAGCAGGTTCCGAAACACAGAATTTTCGTGAGATCTGGGTAGATCCAGAGCTTTATCGAGGAGTAGAAGGTACAAGCTGGCAAGATGAGATCTTTCGGGAGGCCACTTTTCAAAACTATTCCCTATCAGTAAGTGGGGGGAATCGCGATACCAAAATCTACTATAGCGGTCAGTATCTCAAGCAGGGTGGTATAGTGATCAATACCAGTTTTGACAAAGTGGTAAACAATTTGAGACTTGACCATCGTGTAAACGAAGACCTCAAGTTTAATGTCAACATCGTTCACAGTATTTCAAATCGAAATGGTGTCAATATAAACGGTAATGGATTTAGCGGAATCGTAATCAGAGACGTCATCCGCTTCAGACCAGTGGAGCCAATCAATGATGATGGGCTAGATGGATTTGATCCCGATGAAGAGGCAGGACGATTTCTCTTTAATCCTGTAGATGATCTGAACAACACCGATAGGAGAGACCGTCGCGAGCTTTTCCGTGGAATTTTCTCTGCTGATTACCAAATCTTGAAGTCATTAAAGATCGAAGGAACAGCAAGTTTTCAATCACAAAATAGAAGAGAGTCACTCTTTTTCGGACAGAATACTTTTCAAGGTTCAAGAGGAAATAACGCAATTAATGGCGGTATTGATAATAGCAGATTGGTAGTTACAACCGGCTCTGGAGTTTTACGATATACTCCTAAGCTCCGCAATCGACATAAGCTGTCTGTACTAGGTGGTATGGAGGCACAAACGAGAAGTATTGAGGCTTCCGGTCTGTCGAGTACTCAGATTCCTACAGATAATTTTGGGATTAATAATCTTGGTATAGGTCTGGTGGCACCGATTCCTACATCAAATCTTTCGGAAAGCACCTTACTTTCTTACTTTGGAAGGCTCACCTATAATTTCAAGAGAAGATATCTAGCTACGGTGAACTTTAGGGCAGATGGTTCTTCTAAGTTTAGAGAGGAAAACAGGTGGGGGTACTTTCCCTCTTTCTCTTTGGCCTGGGTGGTTGCCGATGAGCCTTTCTTGGCTGGTTCCAATTTGGTATCAAATCTAAAGCTGCGAGCAGGATGGGGTAGGACTGGTAATAACAGAATCGGCGATTTTGACGCATTTACTACTTTGGCGGCTACTAACACCTCTGGATATGTTTTTGGGCCCGATGAGTCATACATTCCTGGTGCTATCGTAAATAATCTAGGAGTCCCTGACCTAACTTGGGAAACTACCAGCCAATACAATGTTGGAGTAGATTTTGGCTTCCTTGAAGGTAAAGTCCAAGGGGAAGTAGACCTTTATCTTAAGCGTACCACAGACCTTTTGCTCAATGCAGACATGGCATCCAGTACAGGTTTTGAGCGTGTACAGCAAAATGTAGGTGAGGTCGAAAACAGAGGATTGGAAATCACCCTCCGGACATATAATTTCTCCTCGAAAAAATTCTCCTGGACCAGCAATTTCAATATTGCATTTAATCAAAATGAAGTCATTGCACTAAATCAGGGCCAGGACGCGATCTTCACTGATCCTGACAGAATTAACCTGGGAGAATTTCACTACATCACCCAGGTGGGTGAACCGGTAGGACAGATATTTGGACTTCAGTTTGACGGTCTATATCAAACGGATGATTTTGTTTGGAACAACGAAACCCAAACCTTTGACTTACGAGATGGTATACCAGATAATGGTGGTAGACCTGCACCTGGCAGTGTCAAATATGTAGATGTAAATGGAGACGGCACCATTAATGAGGAGGACCGTACCATCATTGGAAATACGGTTCCAAAGTTCATCGGGGGTTTAAATAATAACTTTAAGTTTTTTGGTTTTGACCTCAACGTTTTCTTTCAGTGGTCCTACGGAGCGGAAATCTTAAACTTGAATCGGGTCGAATTTGAATCTCCTTCCGGTTCTCGACAAAATGCATTTGTAGACGTGCTCGACCAATGGACCCCTAGCAACACCAATACCGATATCCACACATTACGATACCAGAATGTTTTCGGGAGACCAATCAATGGCAATCGAATTAGCGATCTGTATGTGGAAGATGGATCATTCATTAGGCTTAAGACCATTTCCCTTGGCTACAATCTCTCAAAGAAGGTGTTAGGAAATTTACCAATCAATACGTGTAGAATTTCAGTTTCTGCTCAAAATCTGGTTACCTGGACAAAGTACTCTGGCTATGATCCTGAGGTAGGCATTCCACCTAGAGGAGGGCAATCTCGCGCACTTGCACCCAATTTAGATTTTTCGGCATATCCTCAAAGTGTCACGGTCACAGGCGGGGTAAGAGTGACATTTTAACAAGTTAAAATTAGTAGACAGCAAAACATTAGTACGATGAAAAATAGCATTTATAAAATTTTAGCGCTGCTGGTAATTGGCTTAATTGTCGGCTGCAAAGACTACTTGGATGTTACCCCCGAGTCTCAGTTTGAATCTGATAGTTTCTATTCAAGTCCGCAGGAGGCGGAAATTGCTTTGGCGGGAATTTACGGAGTGATCGCATCTGATCAAGGATATGGTCGCGATTTACCGGTGATTGCGGATGCGGGTACCGATGAGACTTTTTACAATAGAAGGTTTAATGAAAACTGGGGTATCGCGCTCTATCGAAACACTCCAGCCGATGATGAGTCTTTCAATATTTGGACCAATCAGTACCAGGCAATCAATCTGGCAAACCTGTTCATCGAGAGTATTGAGCCTGCAAACTTCGAAACGGAAGAGCAATTCAACGCTCTCTTGGCCGAAGCTCGCTTTTTAAGGGCGCTTTGCTATTTCAATTTGTCCAATTTGTGGGAGGAGGTTCCGCTTAGGCTGTCGTCTTCAAAAAACCAAGAGGACAACAATGAACCTGCAGCTTCGCTTGCGGAGATTTATGAGGCGATCATTGAGGACTTTGAGTTTGCTACGCAGAATCTACCTCATCCCACTGATCCACTTTTTACCGAAGGACGCGCCCATAAACTGGCAGCACATGGGCTTTTAGCTAGGGTCTACCTAAAAATGTCTGGATTCCCTTTAAAGGAGAATCGATACGCTGAGGCGCTAGCACATGCAGACTCGGTAATATCAGATGGATTTCATGCCCTCAGAACATCAAATGACACTACTGGATATGAGCTCTTGTTCAAAGACCTGATTGGCGGGCCCTATGATGCCAGGGAAGTGCTTTTTGAGATTTCCTTCCAAAACCTGAGGGACATAGGCTTATTGGACGTGGATGGTCGTCACGGAAATATCAATGGAATTAACTTCGGAAGTAATAGCACACTCGGGGATCCTAATGGATTTGCTCAAACAGGAGTCTACCCAGGTTTAGCTAACTTATTCAATCAAAATTTGGATAAAAGGTACTTGTGGAATATTGCTACCTTCAAGAGAAACAGTGCTGGAAATATTTTCCCAATAGCCAGCGAGCTTGCCATTAGAGACTTCTGTCCCGCGAAATTTAGAAGATGGGAGCCTGCAAACTTTGAGGATATAGCTGTCGATAGTGACGATGAGGCCTTTGTTGAATTGGAACTTGATCGAGTAGGCGAGCTCAATCGCAACTTTACCAACATTAATTTCCCAGTGCTGAGATACTCCGATGTATTGCTAATGTATGCCGAGGCAGCGAACGAAGTATCTGGCGGCCCTACTGCATTAGGTCTTCAATACTTTAATGAAGTAAGGAACCGCGCAGGGCTTTGGAATTTGGAAGATAGTGCATCCACAAGTGCAATTGCCGCAGACCAGCAGCTGTTTTTTGAAGAGCTTGTAGATGAGAGATCCAGAGAACTTTGCTTTGAAGGACTGAGAAGATTTGACCTTGTGCGTTGGGAACTGCTGGAAGAAAAGCTAATAGAGACCAAAGCAATCGTGGAGGGACATCCGGATTTTTCTGCAAATAATGAAGATCATCTCTCGACCTTACGTCCAGCAGAAAATTTCAATCCCGCAATACATCTATCGCTTCCTTATCCGCTCGTAGAAGTCACGATTAATCAGTCCTTGGATCAAAAAGATGGATGGTAAGGTGCAATGGTGAAAGTGCGCCAATAGGTCGCACTTTCCTTTAGAATAGAAAAAAATGAATCAATACATAGTCAACATAGGAAGTCTTCTACTTGCCCTGCTACTGGGATGCAGCTTTCCTTCAGAGGGACAGAGCGGTCCTACGGAAGAAGAACCCAATGTGATTTTTATTTTTCCCGACCAATATAGAAATAGCAGTTTGGGGATCTGGTCACGAGCCGAATATGCAGGACATTTACAAGGAGAAGGCGATCCAGTAAGCACCCCGGCACTTGACAAAATGGCTGAGAAAGGTGTCGTGTTTAACCAAGCGGTGAGCAACTTTCCCCTTTGTAGCCCTTATAGAGCGATGTTGATTTCGGGAATGTACCCATCTAAAAATGGCGTAGATGCCAATTGTAGAAAAGACCGGAAATCGTCGCTAAAAACAGAGATCGAAGGTGTAACGGATGTCTTTGCTAAAAACGGATATGAGGTTTCTTACTTCGGCAAAGTTCATTGGCTTAAAAATGAGCCACTTTTTGATGAAAATGGCACTTATCAAGGTACAACTGATCCTCCGGGAGGACATTATATCAATAATTACGACACATACTTACCGCCAGGTTCGGACCGACATAGCATCGGTTATTTTTATCAGGTTCTGAAGGATGATCATTTCAATCCGCTGGTATACTCTAATGACCCCAAACTAATAGAGGGAAAGCAAGATGGAGAACTCCACATGCCGGGAAGGTTTAATGCTGAGATTGAGTCAGATGCAATTATCAAGTACTTAGATAATTCACACGGGCAGCGAAATACCGATAAGCCCTTTTTTATGATTTGGTCATTAAACCCACCTCATAACCCTTGGACCGAAGAGAGTACTAAGATGGAGTATTTTGATCAGTATACAGAAGGGGGTGAAGTCAATTTAGCTAACCTGCTTACGCACAAAAATGCAGATCCAGCGGTAGGTCATTACGCACCCTACTATTTTGCCAACGTAAGCGCCGTTGATTATTACATTGGAAAGGTACTTGAAAAGTTAGAGGTACTTGATTTAGACGACAATACGATCATCGTTTTCTCTTCCGATCATGGAGAGATGTTGGGAAGTCACGGAAAAGAGGGTAAGAATGTGCCGGAGATGGAGTCACTAAATGTTCCCTTTGTGATCAAATGGGGAGACCGTTTGAAGCCTCGTGTGGAGGATCGCATCGTGAATGTACCGGATGTAATGCCTACGTTACTCGGTTTGGCAGGACTTGAAAAGTCGATACCCAGTTCGGTGCAAGGGAGTGATTTTTCAAATTTGGTGCTGAATCCTCAATCAAATGAACCAAAGCCGGAGGCAGCACTTATCATGGGGTATCGGTATCGTGGATTATTTACGGGTAAATACACATTTGTTGTAGAGGAAAAAAAAGGAGAGATCACCAAAAAGTACTGCTATGACAATGAAAATGATCCCTATCAACTAAATAAGATTGATACTAAGTCTTTGGATGGATCCTTAGAAAAGTACTTCAAAACCAAACTGGTGGATTTGCTAAAAGAGACCGGTGATAAATGGGTGGCTAAAAAGGTTGGATCAAATTATTTAGCCTATTAACTGTTCACGAGCAAGAAGAAAATAGAAAGGAAAGAGTGAAGATGAGAAGACAGATTCTAGTAGTGATCGTTGCATGTTGCACATTGGCTGGTGCAAAAGGTCAACTTCGGGTGGGAGATCCTGGAATTACGGTGGATATGACCAAGGTGAATGCCAATTTGGACGACTACCCCCAGATGGAACGCTGGGGAAATGCGGGAGTTCGTGGTGGAATCCCTTTTTACTCTGATTTCGATGTGATTGAAACGATCAGTGCGGGCACTGATGAGGACATCCAGGAAGCCATTGATTTGGTCGCAACTAAGCTTTCCCAAGGTCAATTGGGTTTGGTTTTTATGTTCAACGGTTCTTATGATCTAAGAAGCGAGGTGTCAATGAAATCAAACGTCTCACTGCAAGGTGAAAGCAGAGAGGGTGTAGTTTGTACGATCAACTTCCAGGAGAAAAATGGCTTTCATTTCAAACAAGGTGTAAGCATGTCCGGCATTTCAAATATGACCATCCAGGGAGGATGGGGCCAGCCTAAATACGATTGGAATTATAGCATCCCGGAGAATGATGAGATGCCAAATAATGAGAACATGTCGGTGAAATTTACCCGATCCATTGACTGCTGGCTGGATAAGGTCAACATCATCAATAGTGGGAGAGACCCCATGCGGTGCGATGCTACTCACACTACTTTCAGAGATCTTTTCGTAGATGGTGCCCATCGGAAGGCCGGTGGTGCTCAAGGCTACTTTTTCATTCAGGATGGGGATAATCTTATTACCGGATGTGAAATGACCCGATTACGGCACATTTCTTTGCAAGGTGGTGGTGTAGAATACAACGTTGTGTATCAGAATGATTTTCGCCAGGAAGTAAGCTTTCATACAGGAGATGATGGCAACAATTTAATTGAGGATAACATCATTACGCTACCTGAAGATATGCCACCAGTAGATGCAGGAGGTCCTTTCCCGGAGGTGAATACTAATAAGCCTAACTACTTCGCGATCATGGGCCCATGGTCCACGCAGCATACGGTCTCTGCCAATCCCAATTTTCTATTCAAAAATCAGTGCTTGCAGCTCAATCATGATTTTGGATCTTCAACTCCCTGGTCCGATCCTGATGTTGTTTACTCTGGTCCGATTAAAATTGGGAGAACTCCAGATGATCATATCAACAATTTTCCGGTTTTATCAGATACGCCTCCGGAGGGTAATACGCTGTATCCCATCACTGGTGTAGGAACTGAAATCGCGGAGATAGGTGTTGCCCCAATCATCCATTTTCAGTGGCCACAGTCAATTGAACAGCCCGAAGGACTACCCATTTTAGTTGAGTCCAGGGTCTACGACGATCATAAGGTAGATTCCGTTCAGCTTTTTGTTGGAAATGAACTTATCAGTACCAAGTACAGTGCACCTTTTATTTGGAATGGCGAGGGTGCACTACAGGATTTAAGCGCCGGAGACTACCAGCTTAAGTTGGTTGCAACAGACGATGAAGGTCTATCTAGAGAGAAGACGTTTGAAATAGAGGTAGTAGATCAGCAATCTAATAATTCATTTAGAGAAACTTTTTCAAAGATGACTTTGATCGACTGGGGCTCGGAAACCTATATTGGAGACGGTGGCTGGGAGTGGTCAGTGCAAGGCAAGGGAATTTCTGGTGATATCCAAGGCAAGGGTATTTACTACAATAAGCAAATTACCGGGATCAATTCAGGCACTCTTACTGGAGGGATTGATCAGCTTTCGGTTCAGTGCTTAAACAGATTTTCCAGTGCTGAGCGCAACATCGAGTTGCTAGTAAATGGAAATGTGGTAGCGACGGGAGGTCAAGCAGGAACAGCACTTTATACAGTTGCTGTAGATAACCTTAATATTTCTGGTGATTTCACCATTTCCATTCGAAATGCCAGTGGCACAGCAGGAGAGGAGGAACGATACACTACCTCTTTTGACAATATAGAGTGGACCACATTGGATGCGGTGAATACTGTTCCTCTAGCGGTGGTTTTTGAAAGTCCTTTTAATGGACAAGCATTTGCAGAATCAGAGGCGATTGTTGCTGAGGCAATCACTTCCACAGGTGTGAATGTTTCCAGGGTGTCCTTATCTGTAAATGGTGAGCTGATCTCTGATGATACCGAGGCTCCCTTCGTTTGGGAATCGTCTGCCATAGCACCAAGTCTAAAAGTCGGTTTCAACTCCCTGAAATTAGTAGCAGAGGATGCTTCAGGAAACTCTGTTGAGCAAGAGATTACGATCACCCGAGGTGTAAATCAAGCACCTTCTGTGAGATTTATCACGCCAATCAACGACGGAGAAATTGAAGAGGGACAAGGTATTGAAATCGAGGTGATGGATGACGGAGACCTATCGGAAAGCCAGCTGTTTCTGGATGGCGTGCTGATCGAAATAAAATCTGAAGCACCTTTTGGTTGGGATTCTTCTGATCAGCTACCTGCTATACAGGAACTTGATGAGGGGTCACATTTACTGCGGGTTAATGCTAAGGACGCAGCAGGCTTGACAACAAGCCGAGCAATCTCTTTCCTTGTGGTAAAGGCCGGCCCTCCGCCACCTGTAATTGATATCGGTAATCCAACTCAAGAGGGAATTTATGCTGCTACAAATTTTGATATTGAAATTTCTGTAACCTCCGAAATAGACCTCCAAAAAGCAGAACTATTTCTTGACGATCAATTGATTAGTACCATTCAGTCTGCTCCGTTTTCATGGGATGAAAATAGCGTGCTTCCTGCACTGGAAAATCTGGATCCGGGTGATTATGTGCTGAAGGTAGAGGCAACCGATGTAGATAGCCAAGTCAGCGAGAAATCAGTGGATTTTTCCATCATTGAAGTTTCAAACGGACCCTTGATTGTATTCAGAAGCCCTTCGCAAAATGAACAATTAGGAGAGCCGGTTGATTTGAAATTAGATATTCAAGTGGTGGATGAAGTCTCACTGGTAAGCGCAGAATTATTTCTTAACAACATACTTATTGATACCAAAACTGCATCACCTTTTTCATGGAACAGCACTGATAACATTAGCGCAATTGAAGGCCTGTCAGCGGGTGATTATGAACTCAAAGTCAACGCTGAAAACGAAAAGGGGGATACAGCGGAAGAAGCTTTGTCCTTTCGGGTAAATGCTTTTCCAGTAGTGGAGATTACTAACCCATCTATGGATGATGTATTTGATGAACCCGCCACTGTGTTGCCGCAGATTTCGGCCTCCGATGCAAGCGGGCTTTCTAGCCTGGAGCTCTTCCTCAACGATCAATTGCTGGCTACCCGTACCAATGCACCTTTTACCTGGGATGATACTGATGTATTTGAGCAACTGGAAGATATGCCAGCGGGAAGTTACGCCCTCACTGTGGTTGCAGTAAGTAACATCGGCTTGATTACGCGGGATTCCATTGTATTTATGGTTAATGGTTCCCCCAGCATTGATATTGGAAGCCCCGCAAATGCGACGATCAGAAATGAACCTGCTGACGTGCTTTTGGAAATAGAGGTCGAAGATGATCTGGCATTGACAAGCGTCGATTTGTATTTGAATGACGCTTTGATTGATAGCAAAGAGGCGAGTCCATTTGGCTGGGACGAAGGTGATCAGCTAGATGAGCTACAAGCAATGTTGCCTGGTGCCTATGAGCTAAAAGTAGTTGCCGAAGATACCAGAGGGCTAATTTCTGAAAGCTTCATTGGTTTTACAATTAATGGAAAGCCGATAATAGATGTTACAAGCCCTACTAACGGTCAGACTTTTGAAGAAACCTCGGTGGTTACTGTAGACATCACGGTTACTGATGATTTAGGATTGACCAATGCGCAGTTGTTTCTTGACGATAACCTGTTAAGTACTTTGGAGACAGGTCCCTTCACTTGGCAGCCCAATGTGATAATTCCTGAACTTTCATCGCTTAAAACAGGACAATACACAATTAAGGTAGTTGCAATGGATGACAATGGACTTTCGGCAGAGTCTATCGTTTCATTTTCGGTAGTTACAACGCTATTAAGTGCAGAGACAAGATCCACCGTCATTTATCCAAATCCAGTTGACCGTTTTTTGACGATCAAGGACGATCAGTCACAAATCCACAACATTCAACTACTTGACCTCAACGGCAAAAGTCTTATTACCCGCGATGCAAAGGATGGATATTCAAGAATAGACCTGGCAGATTTTCCAGCAGGCCTATATATCCTGAATTTATCGGGAGAAGAGATCAACCAGTCGCACTTGATTTATAAAAAATAACATTAACCAAACTACGTGATTATGAAAAAAAGCTTTTTACTAATTGCCTGTCTTTTCAACGCCGCAATCCTTTTTTCGCAAGTACGGATAAATGAAGTACGTGTACAAGCAGATGGATTCAATGCGGAGCAAGACTACATTGAACTTACAGGACCTCCGGGATTTGTCATTCCTAGTAATTACCGAATTATACAGATAGCCGATGGTCCTCCCAACCCTGGAGGCGTTCAAACAAGAATTCAGGGTGGTGCTATTAGCGGTTTGGTCTTTCCTTCTGATGGTATTTTATCCCTTGGCAGAACTTCAGACTCATCTCCGGATGAAGTTGTTTCAGCCGTTTCTTTCAATGGATTTCAAAATTCTACTATAATGATAGTTGAATCAGGATTCATTGGTTTCGGGACAGATGTGGACTCCAACAATGATGGTGTAATTGACAATGCTTTTTGGACCACTATTATAGATGGAGTTGGACTTGTGGAAGTCACAAACGCTGATCTGCAAGAGGAAATTAATCAAGGTGCCACAAATACAACTCTCAGCTCTCCTTGGGATTACAGTGTTCAACTTGGCCTACCTTCGGTCGTGCAGCAGGTTGGAGGAAATAAAACAGCCTTGCACATTTACAAAGATCCCATTACAGGTTCCTGGAAATCAGGTTCGCAAACTACTGTAGACGACCCTGACAATAATTTTGAAACGGTCGGTGATCCAAACAATAGCTTTATTACTGAGGAGACCACTCTTTCGTCAGATGCCTTAGTATCAAATCTTACAGTAGAAGGCAATGGCGACTTAACTATTGCTAGCGGTGCCACATTGTCGGTCAGTTCGTCATTGGTAAATGATGCTGATATGACGATTAGTTCTGGTGGCTCTTTGTTGTTCGACGGAACCACCACTGGCAATGCAATTATCATTAATCGAACGTCACAGCACGCAGGAGATGCCCTACGACACAGCATGGTAGGCTCACCTGTGGGTGGATTTAGTTTAGATGACCTTGGGGCCAACAGCTATTTCTCCTACAATGAAGGAAGTGCCAGCTGGTCAGCAGAGACTTCTAATTCTACCATGGCTCCAGGGCAAGGGTTCTCAGTGGTAGGAAAGACGAATTTGTCATTTGCAGGTACGCCCAACTCTGGTAGCATCAGTGTTCCAGCAACAGCCAGCGCATTTAAATTACTGGCAAACCCATACCCTTGCGCGATCGACATTGACGCTTTCTTCGCTGAAAACACTGCTGCACTATCCAGTGAAACCATTTGGCTATGGAACGATGGTGGATCGGAAGGTGGTGTAAGACCATCCTCCGATTATCTTACCATCAATAGCATGGGACAGGTACAAAGTGGAGGTACTGGTGCAAAGTCTAGTGCAAACTTTGAAGATGGCAGTATAGGCTCTGTCCAAGGTTTCTTTGTGGAAACCAGCGCTGGTGGGACTTCCATCTCTTTTACTGATGCGATGAAGAAGTCGGGAGCAAATACGGATGATGCCTTTTTCAGAACAGCAGAAATTCAGTCTCTAAAGTTGATTTTAGCTAATGCTTCTCATTTTAGCGAAACGCTACTTGGTTTCGCGTCTGATGCTACACTGGGATTTGACAATCGCTACGATGCTAAAAAGCGAAAAGGTAGTGCACCCGTTCAGTTAAGTATTCTGGTAAATCAGGAAGAGTTTGCCATTGCTACCAACCCGCTATTGCAGGGCGCTGAGATTGCTCTGCCTTTGAATTTTACAGGATCTGCTGGTAATTATACTTTTAGTATTAGTGAGCTCAAAAACATCCCTGAGGGATACCTGGCAATTCTAAAGGATAAGTCCGTTCGTACGTATCATGTATTGAATGATGGTGATTATGCTTTTAGCACAGACGGTTTAGGTAATTCTAGCCGATTTGAGATTCTTTTATCTACCCTTGTGCCTGCTCCATTGTCAAATGAGAATGGTGGATTTGAAGACCTAAGGATTTTCAATGGAAACCGTGGTTTGACGGTGAGGTCTTCCGAGCAGTTTGCAACTGCAGACATACTTGATCTTCAAGGAAAGGTAGTTTACTCAGAACTTCCTTTAACTTTTGAAGGCAATGAGAGTATTTTGGACGTTTCTTTAAAGCAGAATGGATTGTATATCATCCGATTTGATGGTGATAAGTCAATTCGATTTATCTACTAATCCGCGACTTATTATAAATTCAAAACTTTAGAACAATGAAATTCAACGATAAAAAATTATCCCTATTCTTTCTATTCTTTGCTGGTATCATCTTTTTGGCTTCTGCTCAGCCACCTCCACCCCCAGCCACACCCATAGATGGTGGGTTATCGCTGTTACTTGCAGCAGGAGGAGTCTACGGTCTCAAGAAAATTAGAGATAACCGAAGAAAGTCTGAATAGAAAAAGCAAACCTTAATGGTCTCAGCGGGGGTTGGAAACAACCCCCGCTTTTCACATTTATGAAAGAAGGAACCGTTTTAAAAGTATTATACTTAGTCACCTTGGCGGCAGTGATTAGCTGTAGCAATCCTGCAAGTGAAGCTGTTCAGTTGGCTACTTTTTGTAATCCACTGGACTTGAGCTATCGTTTTATGCCAATAGCGCCATCGAGGAGAGAAGCAGCAGATCCATCGGTGATACGATTCAAAGATCGTTATTATCTCTTCGCTTCAAAAAGCGGTGGCTACTGGTCCTCTGCTGATTTGGTAGAGTGGGAACTGATTGAAACCGATCAAATTCCAACCGAAGAGTACGCACCTACAGCGATTGTACTTCGTGATACTGTGTTCTTCTTGGCTTCTTCTAAAACCAAAAGCACAATCTATAAATCTGCTGACCCTCTATCGGGAGAATTTCAGATTGCGAAAGACTCTCTGGAAGTTGCTGTCTGGGATCCTGCATTTTTTCAAGATGATGATGGGCAGTTATATCTTTATTGGGGTTGCTCAAACGTAGAGCCACTTTATGGGGTCAAAATTGATGACCAAAATTTTGAGTTTCAAGGTGACATTCAGAAGGTCATTCTTCCTAACCCCAATCGACTAGGTTGGGAGGTTAGGGGAGACTATAACACTCGAAAAGATGTGGCACCCTGGCTTGAAGGTCCCTGGATGACAAAACACAAGGGAAAATACTATTTGCAGTATGCTGCTCCTGGCACATTAGAAAAATCATATGCTGATGGTGTCTATGTCAGTGATCAACCGCTTGGGGATTTTGAATTGCAAGCTCATAATCCGTTTGCACTTAAACCAGAAGGCTTTATCTGCGGAGCTGGACACGGAAGTACTTTTCAGGATGAATACCAAAACCTCTGGCACGCAGGTACCATGGTGATTTCCGTGAAGGAGAAATTTGAAAGGCGATTGGGTTTATTCGCCACTTTCTTTGATGGGGATGATGTGCTCTTCTCAAGTACCAGATTTGGCGATTACCCCATGGCAGTACCTTTTGGAAAAGTTAAAGATCCGAATGAATTGTTTACCGGATGGATGCTTCTTTCATACCAAAAGCCAGTTACCAGTTCTTCTACGCTTTCAGAATATCCGCAGAGGCACATCAACGATGAAAATGTGCGCTCCATCTGGTCAGCTAAAACGGGAGATGCATCAGAGTGGGTGGCAATTGATTTGGAACAGGAAAGTCTGATTCATGCCATCCAGGTGAATTTTGCTGAAGTAAACAGTAAACTTTTGAAGCGACCGGACAATAGTTTTCACGCTTACACAGTCGAAGGATCTTTAGATGGTCAGGATTGGTTCATGATTGCAAATCTTTCGGAAAATCGTGATGACAGAACCCACCAATACCTAACATTTGATCCGGTGAAAGCAAGGCATGTGAAGGTAAACAACGTAAGCGTCCCTGATGGAAATTTTGCCATGATGGGGTTACGGGTTTTTGGAATCGCAGAAGGGAAGAAGCCCAAGCTGGCAGATGAGATTATCGGTAAGAGAAGTCAGCAGGATCCAAGAGATCTTGCGTTAAGCTGGTCTAGTGTTCCCAATGCGACGGGTTACAACATTCGATATGGCATTGATCCCGAAAAGCTGTATCGGAATCATTTGGTTTACGATTCTTCTGCAATCACAATCAGGAGCCTGGATAGTAAGCAAGACTACTATTTTGCCATCGAGGCTTTCAATGAATCGGGTGTAGGTGAGTTATCACAAACAAGCGGCCCTTTCTAGTAAAAAGATGAAATCTAAAAGGTTCTTCGGTCTATTCCTTGCGCTTCTTTTGATTCAATCCTGTGTGACGTCACAGAGAAGCGAGAGGCAAGAAGCAGATTATTGGAGGAAATTCGTAGCTGGTGAGGTGCCTGGAATTGCTGATTTTTCCTATGCAGGATATGATTTTGGGAAATCTGAGCTACCTACAGGAGAGGGTCTTCCAATATTTAAAGTTGAGGATTTTGGAGCGATTCCTGATGATGATCAATCAGACTTTGCAGCAATACAAGAGGCAATCAAGTCGGCTGAAAAGGCCAAAGGAGGCATTGTACTCTTTGAATCCGGCAGGTACTTGGTAAATGAAATATCCGGGAGCAAGAAGGGAATTCAGATCACAGGAAGTAATGTGATTCTTCGAGGTAACTCAAAAGCAGGTACCGAGACCGTTCTTTTCATGCGCAATCACTTGGAGCCACTTAGTCCCACCAAGTTGTGGACCACCCCAGCATTAATTCAATTTAGGGGCTCAGGAGAAATAAGAGACCTAGGGTCTTTAGCAAAACCTGTAGCGATCGGCGATTTTACCGTGTCTTTCGAGAAGAAACCGGCTTTAAAAGTGGGTGATGTGGTAAAAATTTCGGCTGAGGGAAAATTTTTAACTAATAAGTTTCTTAAGGGAAAAAGTACGAGAGCAAAATGGAAGAATATCAATGAGAAAGGACCTTATGTGATCGAGATGCATCGGGTAAAAAGTGTGACAAGTAACCAAGTGACCTTTTATGCTCCCATTTTGCTAGATATGAAAACTACAGAAGACTGGAAGCTTGAAAGAATTGAATTGATTGAAAATTGTGGTTTTGAACACCTTCAATTTGAAGGCAATTTCAAGGATTCATTTGTCCATCATAAAAATGCGCTACACGATGGTGGCTTCACAGCAGTATCCATGAAGCAAACCTTAAATTCATGGGTAAGAAGCTGTACATTCAAGGATGTAAATAGAGCGGTTTCTTTTACTTCCTCTCTTGGCGGAACGATTGTTGGTAGCCAGGTGACAGGAAATGGTGGCCACAGCAGCTTTGATCTCAGTAGAAGTACGAGAGGCATTATCGCCTACTGCCAGGATCAGGCAAACCAATGGCATGGACCCAATTCTTCCCATGGCTCGGTAGGTTCAGTGATATTGAGATTTGAGGGAAAAAATCGCGGAATCGACCTCCACGCTGCTTTTCCAAGAGTTACGCTTTTCGATGATTGTACTATGGCTGGTTTTGATGGAGATAGTGTAGGGAGAGCAAGCCACGGTGGGAACTACATTAATCTGCCGAATCATTTGGACGGTTTGGTCTTCTGGAATTTTAAGCAGACTGCCCTACCTCGGCCTGATTTTAATTTTTGGGATCTTATGGAAGATACACCTGATGACAATTATGGGCCACTTACTGCAGTGGATCCTATTCTGGTCGGTTTTCAAGGCAAGGGTACTTCCTTTATGCCAGAAAATATCGGGGGGATGGAGTCTTTTGGATCGCAAGTAGAGCCCCAGTCGTTGTACTTAGCTCAGTTGCGGGCAAGAGGGCTGGA